>JBDRDH010000037.1:0-21357 GCA_043820985.1 Planctomycetota bacterium | reverse complement strand
CAGTGCCATGTACTGCGACGACATCGAAGACTGCAACGGCAACGGCACGCCGGATGACGATGATCTAGCCAACTGCGATGGCAGCCCGTGGTGCAGTGACTGCAACAACAATGGCGTCCTCGATGTATGTGATATCGCCGGGGGCGCGTCCGACTGCCAGCCGGACGGCATCCCCGACGAGTGCCAGCTCGGCGTAAACGACTGCAACGAGAACGGCGTCCCGGATGACTGCGATATCCTGATGGGCGCGCCGGACTGCCAGCCGGACGGCATCCCGGACGAATGCCAGCTCGGCGAGAACGACTGCAACGACAATGGTTTCCCCGATGAGTGCGACCTCGCCTGGGGCATCTCGCAGGACTGCAACGAGAACGACGTCCCGGATGAGTGCGACATCGCCAACGGGACCAGCCAGGACGTCAACGGCAACGGCATCCCGGACGAGTGTGAGCAGCTCGACACCGCCGTCTGCTGCCATGGCTACATCTGTTTCGACGTCGATCCGTACAACCCGGCCGATCCGCACAATGAGGCCACCTGCTTGTCCATGGGTGGCACGTATATCGCGGCCATGACCTGTGTGACCGGACCGTGCGACTGTGGCGGCGGCGATTACCGCGGCGACTCGAACTGCCTGGGTGACGGCGTCGATGCCTACGATATTGACGCGTTCATCATTGCGGTCGGCTCCGCTGGCGACTGGCTGGGAGCTTATAGTTGCGATTACTTCTGTGCCAACGACATCAACTGCGATGGCGATGTCAATTCGTACGACATTGACTGGTTCATCGCCTGCGTTGGTGCCGGTGGTTGCCAGCCGTGTCCGTAGGCCGGTGCCTATAACAACCGGCCACGTGTGATATCCCACGGGGCGTCGTCACCGTCGGTGGCGGCGCCCCGTTGCCGTATCTGCTTGGTTGTCAGACCAGTTAACGATTCGCCGGGGCAAAGCAGTTCTCGATGTCTAAATATCCTTGTTATAGGTGTGTTCGTCGGATATGCTATGGATGAGTGTGTACATGCCGGAGGACGCTTCCACAAAACAGGACATGTGTATTAGGAGGTAATCATGCGTTGGAATGGAAGAAATCTTCTCGGGGTAGCGATCTGTTTGTTCTGGATGCCGACGCTCTTGCTCGCTGCCGAGCAACTCACGGTAAGTGTGACCGTCCCAATTGGGCAGCATGACATCACGCCGACACCCACGGGCGACCGGGTACTGGCTGATGGCTTTGGACGGTTGCTGGTTCCAGGTAAACCCGCGCTGCCAGCGAAGATCTTCGCGATTGCGATTCCACCCGGCGCGGAGGTAACTGGCGTTTCCTGTGACCTGGGACCCAGTGTGGTCCTGCCAGGTACCTACGAGGTGTGCCCGGCACCGTTGCCGCGGATTATCGGTCCGGAAAACCAGCAGATTGCCGAGCAGCAACAGGCGCGCTATGACCGCAATTATGCCGCGACTTATGGCAGCGACGAGGTTTATCCGACCGAGGCAGTTGAATTTGTACGCCGCGCCGGCTATCACCAGTACAACCTGGTGGATGTGCGCGTCACGCCGTTCGCGTATCGCCCGCAATCGGGCCAGTTGAGCTACTATCAGGACGTCACCGTCCATGTCCACTACACCCGGCCGGCTGCGTCAGATGGGATGGTGTCCGCCAGCGCTGCGCGGATCGAGCAGACCGCGGCCGAGATCGTGCTCAATTATTCACAGGCCCGGGAATGGTATGCCGAAGGTCCGCTCGCCACGGGCGGCCTGAACGACTACGTGATCATCACGTTGGATTCATTGACTGGAGCGGTTCAGCCGCTGGTTGCCTGGGAGGCTTCCAAGGGCCGGAGCGTCGAGGTGGTAACCACTTCCTGGATCGACCTGATGTACACTGGCTATGATCAGGCGGAGCGCATCCGGAACTTCCTCAGGGAGATGTATCCCTTCAGTGGTTGGGGAATCGAGGATGTACTGCTGGTGGGTTCGTACAACGACGTGCCCATGCGCCGCACGGCTCAGAATCTGGGCTATGGTCAACCCGAGACGGACTTCTATTACGCCGAACTATCCTTGCCGGACAATCAATCCTGGGATGCCGATCAGGACCATCAGTGGGGCGAGAATACCGATCCGATCGATTTCTACGCGGAAGTAAACGTGGGCCGGATTCCGTTCAGTAACGCCGCCACGGTGCAGCACATTTGTGAAAAGTCGGTGGCGTTTGAGCAGAATGACGATCCGACTTTCAAGAAGAACATCCTGCTGCTGGGAGCGTTTTTCTGGGATAACGATCCCAATCCACGCACTGACAACGCGGTGTTGATGGAAGCCAAGGTCGATCAAGCCTGGATGAATGACTGGACCATGACGCGGATGTACGAGCAGGGTTACTCGAGCTACCTGATGGACTATAACCTGACGTGGAACAATGTGCAGGCGGTCTGGTCCGCCGGCAAGTTCGCCTTCGTCAACTGGGCCGGCCACGGTTCGCCGACGTCGGCACATATCTACCACGGTACCGGCGAGGCGTTCGTGTCCAACAGCACCTGTGGATATCTGAACGATGATTACCCGTCGATTATTTTCGCGGATGCGTGCAGCAACTCGGATACGGACAGTTTCAACATCGGCCAGGCCATGCTGGAGCAGGGCGGTGTCGGCTTTGTGGGCGCGACCAAGGTGGCCCTGGGATGCCCGGGGTGGAACGACCCGCTGGACGGCTCCAGCCAGTCATTGGACTACTTCTTCACGACCTGCGTAACCTCCGGCGATTACTCGCAGGGCGAGGCACTGCAGTGGTCACTGCGCGAGATGTACGTCAACGGATTATGGTCATACAACTATTACGAGACGTTCGAGTGGGGCGCGTTGTGGGGGAATCCGAACCTGGAGATGAATCCGGGCCCGCCGCCGGCGCTCACGATTGCATTCCCCGAGGGCCTGCCTGAACTGATGGCTCCCGGCGCACCCACCACCTTCACCGTGCGCATCACCGATGGCGCGGAGACCTACGTGCCAGGATCGGGCCTGCTGCATTATCGCTACAGTGGCAGTGGTGATTACGATACTGGCGCGCTGACACCGCTGGGCGGCTCGCTCTTCGAGGCCCCGCTGCCAGCCGCCGGCTGCGACGATACGCCGGAGTTCTACGTCAGCGCGCAGGGTGATGGTGGCGCTACGGTGCTCAGTCCGTACGACGCCCCGGCCACGGTCTACACGACGGCGGTTGGCACGCAGACGGTCATCATGACCGACAACTTCGAAACCGATCAGGGCTGGACAGTTGAAAATTCCGCCGGGCTGGTCGATGGACCATGGGACCGTGGCATCCCGGTGAACTGCAACCGCGGTGATCCACCCAGTGACTACGATGGCTCGGGGCAGTGCTACCTGACTGATAACAGCGCCGCGGATAGTTGCAACAGCGACGTGGATAGCGGCTATACCTGGCTGATCTCGCCGACGATTGACCTCGGCGACGGTGACGCGGAAGTGTCCTACGCGTTGTGGTACAGTAACAATTACGGGGCTGATCCGAACAACGATCTGTTTGTCGTCTGGGTTTCCAACGACAACGGCGGCAACTGGACCGAGGTTGAAGTTATCGGTCCTGGTTCGTCGGCTGGTTGGTCGGTGCGTTCGTTCATGGTCGGCGACTATGTCACCCCGACCGCGCAGGTCAAGGTGCGCTTCGAGGCTTCGGACCTGAACAGTGGTTCGGTGGTCGAGGCCGGCATCGATGACTTTAAGGTCACCTCGTTCACCTGCGAACAGGCGAGTTCGGCGGTTTGCTGTCATGGTTACGTCTGCTACGACGTGGACCCAGCCAATCCGACCGATCCGCATAACGAAGTCACCTGCCTGTCCATGGGTGGCATGTATATCACGGATGCAACCTGTACGATGGGGCCGTGCGATTGCGGCGGCAATGATTACCGCGGCGACTCGAACTGCCTGGGCGACGGTGTCGATGCCTACGACATTGACGCGTTCATCATCGCGGTTGGCTCCGTCGGTGACTGGCTGGCGGGTTACAGTTGTGATTACTTCTGTGCCAACGACATTAACTGCGACGGCGATGTCAATTCGTACGACATTGACTGGTTTATCCAGTGCGTTGGAAATGGCATCTGCCAGCCGTGCCCGTAGTCAACGGTAGTCTCTGATGTTTCGCGGGGCGTCGTCGCCGATCGGTGACGGCGCCCTGCTGCATATACAGGGGGATTAATGACGAGCGATCATTCTCCAGCTTGGATTCGCAAGCCCATCGATGTGCCGGGGTTGAATGCCGTCGATGCGCCAGCCGGAATCCGTGCGTACGAAGGTGATCTCCCAGCGGGTGCGAATCTGGCCGGAATATTCGTTGACGGTTACTTCGCCACGGTAAGCCACGGTCAACACGAAATGTTGGGCATCCGATCGCTCGACGTGGAATTGGCTGCCTTTGACGGCATGTACTGTTACACGTTCGTACTGGCGCGTGATCAGCTCGAGGAATTCCTCTGGCCCGAAACCGTCCGCATCGAAATTCGGTGCCAGGGCGGCGGCCAGATTTTCCGTGCGCGCCGCCGTGATATCCCGCTCGATGCCGGCCAGGATCCGTCGCGCGTGTTCGCGGTGGGTCACGACCAGAGCCTGGATCGCGAGCAGCAGCACTGTCAATGCCAGCCCGGCAAGCAGTGGGCGCCCGCGGCCACTGCGCCGCCAGTAGACCAGCAGCATGAAATTCAGCGTGAAAAGCAGCCCACCCAAGATGGGTAATGATTCAAAAAGCACGCACGTGAACCAATCCATCCATACATCTCCACAAGACACGCTACCTAGCGGGTGGCTGACGCCGCTCTTTAGACGGTAGTGCCGGGTGACCGGGCGGGTCAAGCGGCACTTAGACATCTGCTTATACCGTCAGCCTGGGCGGAGGTGACAATAAGTCCTGGTTGCCGGCCAACCGTGAATCCACTATGGTCACAATCATGAAGTTAAGTGGTAAGTTCATTGTTATTGACGGGCCGGATGGTTCCGGCAAGGGCACGCAACTGGAGCGGTTGGCCGCCTGGATCAGTGGCCGGGGCGGGACATGTGTTCGCGCGCGCGATCCCGGCGGCACGGATATTGGCAACCGCATCCGGCATGTCTTGCTGGACTACGATCTGGCCGAAATGGACGCACATTGTGAAGCGTTGCTGTTCATGGCCTCGCGCGCCCAACTAGTCGCCGAGATCGTGCGTCCGGCCTTGCAAGCCGGCCATACCGTGCTTTGTGATCGCTTCATCTCGGCCACATGTGCCTATCAGGTTGCCGCCGGTTTCCCACAGCAGCATGTAATCGAGTTAGGACATCTGGCGGTCGGTCAGACCTGGCCGGATCTGACTTGATCCTGGATCTACCGCCGAAAGCCGGCTTTGAGCGTACCGGGCGCAAACCGCACCAGGTCGGCAAGCGTTGTCGCAAGCAAACCCAGGGGCAAAAATCGCTGTTTGATGGTACCACGCCGGATGCCATGGAACGGCGGCCACTGGAATTTCATCGCCGGGTGCGCACGCTGTTTCGCAAGCTACCCGAGGTCTATCCCGCGCCCGCCGTGTTGATTAATGCCAATCGGGAGGCTGACGCGGTCTTTGCCGACGTGCTGGAGGCGATCGAACATGCCTTTCAGTGAGGTACAGCATCAGACGCGGGCCCTGTCGATCCTGCGCCAGGCGTTGGCCAGTGGCCGGATGCATCATGCTTACCTGTTCGAGGGACCGGATGGGATTGGCAAGGAGCTGGCAGCGCGCGCTTTGGCCACGCGGCTGTTGTGCCAGGATGCCGAACTGACGCCGGAAGCCGATGCTTGCGGTAAGTGTCGATCCTGTCAGTTGCTGGCGGCGGACAATCACCCTGATTTTCATCTGATTCATCGAGGGCTGCATAAGCGGCATCCCGACCGGGCCATCCGCGCCAGCAAGGGGCTATTTCTGGTAGTTGATCTGGTCCGGACATTCCTGATTGAACCCGCTACAACCAAGCCGGCTCTGGGAGGTTGGCGTGTATTCCTGGTGCGCGACGCGGAACTCATGAACGAGGGGGCCCAGAATGCGTTGCTGAAGACATTGGAAGAGCCTCCCGGTCAGGCCTGCCTGATCCTGGTGACTTCCTCCGCCGAGCGGCTGTTGCCCACGATCCGCTCACGTTGTCAGCGGATTCCATTTGACCTGTTGCCGCCTGCTTTTGTACGGGAACAGCTTGCCACCCAACTCGATATTGACTCGACGAGTGCCGACACACTGGCGGGTTTGGCCGATGGACGGCTGGGGGCCGCGCTGCGCTGGCACCGCGTTGGATTGCTGGAAGCGCTGGGTCAGGTCACCGCGGCGCTCGACCGGTTGGATGCTGTCGCGGTCGAGAGCTTCGGCAACGCCTTGGTGGACGCGGCCACGTCCCTGGCACAGCGGAGCATGCGCGCTGGCCAGGAGGAGGCTGAAGAGTGGTCGGCCGAGGAGAATAACGCCAAGTCTAATTCCAAGACGGTGCCGACCGATGAGTTACGTGCGGCGTTGAAGCTGGTGCTGATGCTGGTGGCGGCCATATACCGTGATATATTGGTCGCCACGGTTGATAGCACGGCACGGCGTTGTTTGCCGGCGCTCCGACAGCGGAATGACAAGCAGGCCCAAGAGGCCAGTTTTGAAATGCTGGATGCCAGGGTGCGGGCGGTGGTCAACGCCGAGTACATGTTGGATCGCAACGTGGCTCCGCAGTTGGTTTGTGAGCGGCTGGGGCTGGCCCTGACGGGGACCGTGCCGGTACGTTAAAATTGAAGAGCCACCCTACGGTTGCTGTAGTTCCAGCTCGCGGATACGCCCGGCGACCGCGGCCCGCATGGGATCATCGGCGGGCAAACCGCGCAGGATAGTATTGTAGATCTCGAGCGCCGGTTCGAACTGCTCGTTGAGGGCCAACGCCTCGGCCAGGGTTTGATTGGTTTCAAAGGCGTCGGGATGCAGCTCATGGGCCCGGCGGGCATGTTCCAGGGAGGCGACCGGGTCGTCCTCGGCCAGCAGGGCCGACAGATTGACATGAATGCGCCAATCGTTAGGCAACTTTTGAACGGCCTGCTCTAACAGTTCGGTAGCCCGCTCCGCTTCGTTCATATGCAGGTAAGCCTCGGCCAGGCGGCGCAGGATGTCGCCGTCCGCGGGTGCCAGCCGCGCGGCTTCCTCGATCTCGACCAGCGCTTCGCGAAAGCGTCCCTGTAGCCGGAGAACCTCGCCATATTCCAGACGTACGGCAGCGTCATGCGGGCGGGTTGTAACCTGCCCGGCGAGCACGGCCAGGTGGGTGGCGTCCTGCTCGGCGTCGGCACGTAATTGGGCCAGTAATTTTTGTGATACTGTATCCAGCGTGCCGGTGCCGAACTGAGTAGCACGCTCCAGATGCTGGATGGCTCCGGCGCGGTCGCCCAACATGCTGCGCACACGACCGCGCAGTTGCATGCCCTCTACCGAGCGGGGGTTGATACTAAGTGCCTGGGCCAGGTGTTGATCTATCCACTCGTAGAACACACGTTGACGTTCCAGGCCGCGCAGGTTCCGCATGCGTAGCCGCAATCCGTCAGCCGTCGCGCGGGGCAAGAGTGTCAGGATATAGTCAGCGTTATAGTTCGCGCGGAGTTTCCACAGGGCTGCGTGCGCCGTGGCTTCATTAAGTTCGGCGCTTTGGGGGTAGGTCTCGACGTCACGGGCGAACAGCACCAGGTTATCCGCCCAATCACTATTACGGATCACGCTTCGCAAGCCGAGGCCGATCAGCAGTAATACGCCACACACGCATAGCAGACGCTGGATATCATTCGAGAGCTTCTGGCCGGCGAGCGCGTGACGCCAGAGATGCACTACCGCCACGACCAGCGCGGCCAGCATGGGTACCGACGGCCAGTAGAGCAGTCGCTCGGCCAGGGATACGCCGATCAACAGGATCGTGTTGGAGATCAGGCCGTAGCTTAGAATTGACAGGGCGGTCAGCAAGGCCAGTTGTCGCCAGACTGTCGCGCGGCGGGTATAGCCGACCAGGGCTATCAGGGCGGCAATGACGGCCAGGATGCCGACCAGCGTCATTAACTCCGGGCCGCGATCGGCGTCGATGATCGCCAGCCCATAATTGGCGCTCAGCCGGGCCGGCACGATCAGCAGGCGGGTATAGTGGCCGAGGATGGTTAAAGCGTGCAGCCAGCGTTGGGAGGCATCGGCCCAGACCAGGGGATTCATGAACGGCGCCGGGGCGGAGTCGCGCAGGAGATGTTGATCCAGGGCCACGTAGCGCAGCGGCAAGTATATTACCAACGGTAGCAGCAGCAGGGCGACGTGCAACAGCCACCAGCGCCCGCGCCCGGTGGCCGGCTTGATTGCCACGGCGTGCACGGTTACCAGGGCCACGGGCAGATAGCAGACGGCGGTTTCCTTGCCGAACAGGGCCGCCAGGAACAGCACAGCGGCTGCGGCGATCCGGCCCGCCCCCGCCGGCCGACGGGGGGGCAATAAGATCAATAGCCCCAGTAACAGGCAGGCCGTGGCCAGCACCTCGGCGCGCCCGACAATATTTGCCACGGCTTCACAGTGGATCGGATGGACCGCGAATAACAAGGCGGTACATAACGATATGCCGGCGTCACCAAACAGACGCTGCATCAGGCGCCAGACCAGCCAGCAGCACAGGGCGTGCAACAGGATATTGACGAGGTGGTATCCGCCGGGCCGCAAACCGCCCACGGCGTGGTTCAGGGCGAAAGTGAACATCGCCAAGGGGCGATAGAGCCGATCGCGGCGGCGGTAACTGGTATCCTGCTCATCGTTCTGGGGCTGCCACCAATCGGATAACCAGATTGCGGATGGATTAGCAAGTGTGCGGATGCGGGGGTTGTCGCGGACAATCGGGAGGTCGTCGTAGACGAAGCCGTTGAAGAAGGTGTTGAGGAAGCAGAGTGTACCGACCACCGCCGCCACCCAACCGCCCCAACGCGTCCACCAGCTTCTCTGGTGTGCGGGTTCGGCGAGATCAGTGCGCGGGCGGCTCATCAGTCACGATGACGTTGTTGTACTCGAGCAGTGTACCCTTGGCCCTCTCGAGCGCGACAATCGCAATGTTGTACTCGGTGACCACCTGTAACAAGGTCTGACGCGCGCCGGCCAGCCGTTCGACCGAACCCAGTTCATTATCCAGGTACAGGGGATCGACCTTCTGGGCGCGGGCCTGCAAGGCCCGCAGATTCCGCTCCGAGGCCTGCACGGCCTGCAACTGGGGCGGGATCTGGGAATAACGGACATTCAGGGTGCGCACCGCGGAGTTCACTTCCTGCACGATGCCGTCCATGATCTGGTGCAAGCCGACCATGGCCTGCGATTCCTGCAAGCGCGCCCGGCGATGGGCGGCGCGCCGGGCCCGGTTGCCAAGCGGGTAAGAGAACTGGACGCTGACGGTGTAGTTGATGAAGCGGTTGGTCGTCAGGTTGTCGAAGGAGGAGTCGGCACTGACATTCAGCCCCTGCACCTCGTATTGGAAGCTCAGGTCCAATTGGGGCAGGGTCTGGTTCTTGGCTACCATGGTGCCAATCCGCGTCTGCTCGATCATGTGTCGGGCCTGACGAATCTCACTACGGCTCTCGAGCCCCGTGCGGGCGGCGGCCAGTTGATCCAGGGTGAGAGCAGCTACATAGGGGATCTCGGTGGGCACGATCTCGATATCGTGCGAGAGCAGAATGTCCGGATCGTTCAGGAGCAATTTCAAGGCGTCTTCGGCGTCACGAACGGTTTTGACCGCCTCCTGGAACTCGACTTCGCGTGTTTGCCAGCGTGATTCAGCATTGGCCAGCTCAACGACCGAGACGTCATGCTTCGCGCGGGCCTGGAGATTGACATAGGTGGCTTTGTTCTGCGCTACCGATTCGGCCAACAAGGCGGCGTTCCGCCGGGCGGCCAGCAGCCGCCAGTAGGCGGATTCGACGTCCAGTAGCGTGTCACGGGCCTTCTGAATGAAAGTTTCATAGGTGGCATTGCGCTCCGCGCGGCGGATATTGATCTGTGAGCGGTTAACCTCCAACCCAAAATTACGCAGCAATGGCTGCGTGAGCGCCACGGTGAAATTCGTCGAGTAGGTGGGATTCATCCTCTGGAATTCCGGGGGCAGGTCGGTCTTTTGGCGTTGTTGACTGAGCGTAACGGAGGTTTGCATGCCAGTTGGGAGCAATTGGCGGAAGCCGCCTTGATAGGAGCGTGAATCTCCTTTGCCGGTCTGGAACGCTGAAGCCGTGGCCTGGTCCTGCTTCACCCACGAACCTTCCAAAAAGAACTCGGCGTCGAAGGCCGCTTCGGCCTCGACCAGTTGAGTCTGGCTGATGGCGGGATTATAGGCCTCGAAGCGGATGGCATAGTTATGTTCCAGGGCCCGCTGAACGCACTCAGCCAAGCTGAGCGGCAGTTTCTGAGGTCGTTCAATGGCCTTGAGATACTGCAGCGCGCCATTGACCACGGCTTCATAGTTGCGGATTACACGATCGTCCCGGCGGGCATCGTCCCGCAATCGGCGCAGACGCTCCTGGAAAACCGCGGGGGCATCTTGCGGATCGGGGATCTCGGCCAGTACTTCGTCCGGGGCCGGCTGGGTAGTTGTGGGAGGCTGCGTCATCAGCGCCGCCTTCTCCGGCAGATGCGCTTGCCAGGCCACCGGTCGGGCCGTATTCGCCCGGCGCTGGGCGGTTTCTTCCTGGTGCCGAGCCAGCATTCGATCGCGATAGACTGAGATTGAGGATTCGGGCGTGGGTGTATCGCTACGGCAACCCGCCAGCGCGAATGCCAACACGAACACCGTAACTGATGACCCCCGCCATATTTGACATCGACGCATACCAACATCTCCCGCACCTGGTTATGGTGCCGCCGCGCCACGATCTTAACCATGCTTAAGAAGGGCGATAATAGTTATCGCTGTTTGGGGTGTCAAACCGGGCAGGTATACAAGCTCGGTAAGACTATGTAGCCGACACATCCACAAAGGTCAGGAATTGTAAAGTGCGGGCGAATAACGTCATCTGGTGGATTTCGAAAGGGTGTTCTAAACACATAAAAAATGGGCCGGCGGTCGGGACGTGCGGGGGGGGACACGTGCGCCGACGCAGTCCGGCCCGGGGCTCGGGGTCAGATGCAGTTTGTTCCCTCAGTTACATAATAGCTCAAGTATCTGTGGCCGACAAGTTGTACTTTAACATTTTTCGACAGCCCTTATCGGAGTTAATCGCTATCTATTTAGGGTTTCATAATCTACTTCCCACTCAATGGTTGTGTTTTGCTGATCCGGGCCCAGGCGTCACGCAAAGTAGCCGTGCGGTTGAAAACCAGCTTGTCGTGCGTTGAATCCGGATCCACACAGAAGTAGCCCTGACGTTCGAACTGGTATCTGTTACCAGGCTCGGCATCAGCCAGGCTCGGCTCGACCTGGCAGGATGCCAGCTTGATCAGCGAGTCCGGATTCAGGTTGGCCTTGTAATCTCCACCCGGTTCCACGTCGCTGGGGTTTTCCTTGGAGAATAAATGATCGTAAAGCCGGACCTCGACTTCGAGGGCGTGCGCGCTGGAAACCCAATGCAGCGTGGCCTTGACCTTGCGACCGTCGGGCGCGTCGCCGCCGCGCGTCTCGGGATCGTAGGTGCAGTGCAGTTCGACGACCTCGCCCTGGTCGTTTTTGATGACCTGAGTGCAGGTGATGAAGTAGGCGTAGCGTAAGCGCACCTCGCGCCCGGGTGCCAGGCGGAAGAACTTGCGCGGGGGGTCCTCCATGAAATCCTCGCGTTCAATGTACAGCACGTGCGAAAAGGGGACTTGGCGCGTACCCGCGGCGGGATCCTCGGGATTGTTGACCGCTTCAAGCTGCTCAACCTGTCCTTCGGGATAGTTCTCGATCACCACGCGCAAGGGACGCAAGACACCCATGACACGTGGGGTGTGCTTATTCAGATCCTCGCGGACGCAGTGTTCGAGCAGGGCGATATCAATGGTACTGTTGAATTTGGCTACCCCGATGCGCGCGCAGAAGTTCCGGATCGCGACCGGGGTGTAGCCTCGCCGCCGCAGGCCGGAGATGGTCGGCATGCGCGGATCATCCCAACCGTTGACATGTCCTTCCCGCACGAGTTCGAGCAGCTTGCGTTTGCTCATGACGGTGTAGGTCAACTCCAGGCGGGCGAACTCGATCTGCTGGGGGTGGTAGACGCCCAGTTCGTCGAGAAACCAATCGTAGAGCGGGCGGTGATTTTCAAATTCGAGCGTACAGATCGAGTGCGTGATGCCTTCGATCGAGTCTTCCAGGCCATGTGCCCAGTCGTACATCGGGTAGAGGCACCATTGGTTGCCGGTGCGGTGATGCTTGGCGTGCAGGATGCGGTATATGACCGGATCGCGCATGTTGAGATTCGGGTGGGCCATGTCGATCCTGGCGCGGAGCGTACGCGCGCCGTCGGGAAACTCGCCCTGGCGCATGCGCTCGAACAGGTCGAGGTTTTCTTCAATGGAACGCTCGCGATAGGGGCTTTTCCGGCCGGCTTGATTGAGCTTGCCGCGGTACTCACGAGTTTCCTCGGGCGTCAGGTCACAAACATAGGCTTTGCCGGCCTTGATGAGCTGCACGGCATATTCGTACATCCGTGTGAAATAATCCGAGGCGAAGTAGAGCCGGTCCTGCCAGTCGAAGCCCAACCAGCGGACATCCGTCTTGATGGACTCAACGTACTCCTCCTCTTCCTTGATCGGATTGGTGTCATCGAAACGCAGGTTGCATAGTCCATCCGGGTAAGCTGCCGCCAGGCCGAAATTCAGGCAGATTGATTTGGCATGCCCGATGTGGAGATAGCCGTTGGGTTCGGGGGGGAAGCGGGTATGGACGCGTCCCTGGTATTTATCGGTCTTCAGATCATCGGCGATAATATCCTGAATGAAATGTGTTCGGGCGGGTTCGGCATCGGATGTGGCCATTGTTTCGTTTTCCTTGTCGTAGCTGCTCAGGCTGGTTTATTTGTTGGCATATCGCGCGCGGTGGCCCCAGCCAACCACCAGCCGGATTGTAGAGCTTATCCGCCGCCACGTCTTGATCTTCATTGCCCACACCAGGATTGGCGACTCTTGACACTCCAAGCGGGAATTGATTCAATTACGCGTTCGCCTGGAGCCGAAACGGTTGTAGGCCGCAGCGATGATTGGGCTGTAGTTCAATCGGTAGAACGCCTGACTCTGGATCAGGAGGTTCCAGGTTCGAGCCCTGGCAGCCCAGTTTCAGCCCGCACCTGATCAGGATCACCGGACCTGATGTGGGCTCTTGATATGCGCCTCCCGGCGGATCCTACTGTTGGAGAGCTTATTCGTCGATACCACCTTGCAAACCGGATCGTACGGGGGAGAATGTGATTTGGATTGCCGGCGCCTGGCCGGTGACAGGCCGCCCGGTTCATGGCCGCAGGTGATAGCCATGGAACTCAAAATTCGCCCGATGACAGTGGATGATGATCTCGAGCAGGTCACGGACTGGTTCGGATTGATTGGAACCGAGTGGCTGCTGGATTACGAACCTGTCCCGACCAGGCGGGAAGACAGCCGCGAGCAATTGCGCCAATGGATGCGCGGCGCGGACGGTAATTCGTGCATACTTCTGGCCGAGCGTCCGGCGACGGCTGGCGCGCCGGCCGCGGTCCTGGGTTTTGCCATCTGCCTGCTGCAAATGGATCCATATACCGGGCGGAAGTATGGCACCATCCATGGTATCTACGTTGATCCATCCTGTCGTGGCCACGGTACTGGACGGGAATTGAAAGAAGCCGCCGATGACTGGTGCCGAGACACGGGCGCGGCATACATGAAAGCTCACCTGGGAATCGGCAACCGGGCCATGCTGCGGGTTTGCAAGCTATTGGGCTACGAACCCTGGATGGTCACCTGGATCCGCAAATTTGAATAGTTTGTAAACGCCGTGTTCGAGACTGGTTTCTATTGAACAAAGGGGGGCCTCCAATCGTCCAATAGAGTGGCCGCGGAGCAGATTGGGCTCCATGGGCGATTGTGAGGTGTTGAGATGAACGCGTACCTGATCCAATTTGATTTGAACGTGCTCAGAATGAAACTTTCTCACTCGCTGGGTTGTCCGCTCAGCATCGCCGACGTACGTGAGTACCTGGAGAGTGCGGGCTTTGTGGAGTCCCAGCGCGGCTGGCTGACCAGTGATCTGCGACCGTTGATGTTGGCTTATCTGCCCCCGTCCAGGCCGTTGTTCGGATGATTGCGTTTTCAGCCGGAGCGCACCAGGCGGGCGGCGTAGCCACCATCACGCCAGTCGGAGAGTCGCGGTCCCCAGTTGGGCAGCGTGGTCAGTTGCTGATCCAGGCGCCAACCGGGCTGCCGAGCCAGGAAACTGACGATCATTTGCTCGTTTTCTTCCGGCTCCAGGCTGCACGTGCTGTAAACCAGACGTCCACCTGGGCGGACACAGCGGGCTCCGGTTTCTATAAGTTCCCGCTGAGCGGTAACCAACGCCGCGAGCTTTTTCGCGGTGAAACCCAGCCGGGCTTCTGGCCGGCGGGCCAGCACGCCGGTATTGGAGCAGGGCACGTCCAGCAGCACCGCGTCATAGGCGTCGGCTTCGATTGCGGTTTCCGTCGTTTGCGTCTGAATGCTTTTGAGCCCCAACCGGGTGGCATTCTGTCGCACGAGTTCCAGCCGCTCGGCGGAGGTGTCGCAGGCAACCACTTCGCCACGATCCGCCATTTGTATCGCCATGGCTACCGTCTTGCCCCCCGGCGCGGCACACAAATCCAGAATGCGTTCACCGGATTGAGTCTCGACCAGAAGCGCCGCGCTGTGGGCCGTCGAATCCTGTACGTAGCAGTCACCCTGGCTGAATGGTTTGGCTGTCGCGACGTGGATGGCTGGCGGCAGGAAGGCGAGATCTGGCGTGATTTCCAGGCTGTTGCCATATGCTGCCTGCATTTGGGTGGCGAACTGGTCGGTGGTGATGCGCAGGTGGTTGCGGTGCACGATGGTGACTGGCACGGCCTGTGAAGCCCACGCCACCTGTTCGGCGGCCACTTCGCCGTAGCACTTAATGAGTTTTTCGTAGCGTTCGAGACGCTCTCCGGTGGCCGCCGCCAGATGAGCCACGAGGTTGCCGCTGTCTGTTGAGGGCAGCACGTTGGAGTTGAAAGCACAAGCCTGATCCCAATCCACGCGCACCTGTGTCGGGTCCAGGGGGTGCCAGATGGTGCGACGTTGGCTGAGGGCGTCTCCCAGTCTTCTGAGGATGGCATTGACCATGGCGGGTGCGCGCCCGCGAACATGCCGGCGGGCCAGTGATACCGCTTGATCCACGGCGGCAAAGAGGGGGATGCGGTCCAGCCAGATCATTTGATACGCCGCCGTGTAGAGAATCGTGCGGAGTTCAGCTCGTACTCGTCGACGATCGAAACGCGCTACCGCGGACAGAATGTGCTCGATAGTGAGAATATGGCGCACGGTGCCCAGGGCTATCTGGGTCGCCAGCCCCAGTTCGCGGTTATTGAGTTGGCCGCGCGCTCCCAGGGCCCGGAGGGTGTCCGCCGCGAATCCCTGGCCGCGCAAAACATCAACCACGGCCCGACGGGCAGCCTCCCGGCCATCCATCATTGCTGTGCTCACAATGACTCCAGCGGTAATAGACGATCAGGTGGAGCCACTTGTCGGCCGTGGGCAAACGCCGTGAAAGGCATGAGTTTTTTACCGGCTGGTTTGACTTCCAGCAGACGCACGGTACCCATGCCACCTTGCACGGTTCCATCCGCGCGGACCGCTCCTGGTGGATAATCCGGCGTTGGCATGTGCTCTTGTTCAGCGACCTGTGCCCGCGCCAACTGCAATCGCTCGCGCTTGCTAGTGCGTGAGACAAAAAGGCAGGTAGCCGTCGGCCAGGACCACAACCCGTTGATCCGGCGGGCAATGCGGGTGGCTGGCTGTGTCCAGTCAACGACGCCGTCGGCTCGCGATAGCTTTGGCGCGCGGGACGCCTGGGATTTGTCCTGCCTGAGCGGAGTGGCCGTGCCGGCGGAGATCGACGGCAGAGTTTCAACGATCAACTCGGCTCCAGTCCGGGCCAGTCGGTCGTGCAACTCGTCGGCCGTCTCGGTGTCGCCAATGGGGATCTCGCTCTGGCTCCAGATCGGTCCGGCGTCCCAGCGTTCGTTTAACTGAAAGATGGTGACGCCGGTGGTGGTGTCCCCATTGATCACCGCCCATTGATACGGCGCGGCGCCACGATACTTCGGCAACAAGGAGCCGTGGATATTGATGCAGCCGTGAGGCAGTTTCGCCAGCAGATTCCCGCCGATCTTTTGCCCGAACGCCGCCACTACGCCCAGCTCGGCCCCGGTGAACACGTCATCGTGGTCGAGGGTATTGACATCCGCCGTCTGGAGGTGGCGAAGCTGCAACTGATCCGCCATGGCATGCACGGGGGTGGCGTGAACCTGACGCCCGCGTCCAGCCGGGCGATCCGGTTGGCTGATGACCACGCGGATGCGGTGGCCGGCGCCCACCAGCGCTTGCAGGGCCGGCGCGGCGAAATCGCCAGTACCAAGAAAGGCAATGTCCATTAGCTCCCGCTCTGAGCCCGGCGCGTGGTATGCGGCCCGCGTCATCCGCATGTGCTATTTGTGTGCTGGGCGAAACTGTCTTCCAGGATTTTAAGAGTTTTGCGGGTGGCGATACGGTCACTAGGCCCCATGCGATCAATAAGCAACACGCCATCCAGATGATCGATTTCGTGCTGCCAGACGCGGCACTCCAGATCGTCAGCCTGGCGCTCGAACTTTTCACCGCGCAGGTTCCGAGCCTCGATCCGGCAGTGTTTGGCGCGCCGGATGTTGACGTTGATGTTGGGCAGAGACAGGCATCCTTCCTCGAGTTCCGCGCTGCCACTACGGTCGTGGATGACCGGATTAACGAAGACTTCGGCATCTTTCTTTTCGCCGGTCATACTCATCACGAACATGCGGACGGATATGCCCACCTGCGCCGCGGCCAGTCCCACGCCCCGGTCAGTTTCCATAAATTGGATCATGTGTTCCGCCAGTGTGGCCAAATCCTGATCGAACTCCGTAACGGATTCACAGCGTTGGCGTAGGCGCGGATCCGGATAATGAATAATTTTCAAATTCTCAAGATCATATTTCATGTCAGCTCCGGAGCCATCATTCTCCTTGTGTCCTGGTATCTGGATTATAGACACCTTAAAAACTCTGACCGCGCAGGAATGCCCGGGCCACCCGTCCCGACATTTGCGGATTGTTGAATATCAGAGGCATCAGCAGCGACAAATCCGTGTTTGGCAGCCGCATATAGTCGGCCAGCTCGGCACGCCAGGCAACACTGAATGAGAGTAGCTCATCCTGCGGAACCGGAGCTTGTAGCGCCCGGGCCACGGCTTCGGCGGCCACGCGCCCGGAAATCATCGACGGATAGATAGCTTCACTACTGAATGCGGTGATAAAACCGGCCGCCTCACCGGTCAACAGACAGCGCTTACCGACCAGGGTATCCATGTCCAGGGCCAGGCCGGCCGGACAGGGCGCGGTGTGGGGTGTGCCACCAGCTTCGGCCGGTACCAAGCCGACGGCCTGGGCGCCGGCCAGCAGCTCGGAGAATTGCTCAAGAGCACTGGTCGTGGTCTCGCTTGTGACCAGCTTCAGATAACCCTGCTGATCAGTTCGGATGAGAGTGGCGGCCTGGGGATTACGCCGCGCGCCGATGATTACCTCCAAGCCCGTCTCTTGGGTGGTGTTGTTAAAGCTCAAACCGAGTAACTGAGCCAGGCCCTCGGAGTCACGGGCAGTCGGCACACGCGCCAGGTTGGCGACGGGCGAATCCAGGCCATCCGCGATTATCAACACGCGGGCGCGCACCTGTCGACCATCGCGCAGCAGTAAATCGGTATAGTCCTCGCCGAGTGTCAAATCGACCGGTTGGGCGTCGAATAGCGTCTGACTTCCGGCTTGACGAGCGACATCGAGCAAAGCGCGACACAAGGTGGGCTGGTCGACGATCCAACCAGCCAGTTCCGCGTCCGAGACGCGCGTGTTGCGTTTGAAGTCCCACGAATGTAATCGCAGGCCCTGATACGCGGTGGCACGCAACGCGGTGGCATCCAGGCCACAAGCGTGGCACAGCTCACAGGCGGCTGGTCCCATCCAATCAAGCCAGCCGGTTTGGCGATCGGCCGGGGCGGCCTCGATCACCAGGCAGCTTAGTCCAATCTGTCGAGCACGCAGCGCGGCACTGGCACCCGCCGGCGTGGCACCGATGATGACCACATCATATATCTCCGCTAACTTTGCCACTAATTACCTCTTACTTCATCTCTTCCCAGAAAAACGCCTCGGCGCGTTGGAACTTCTCAAACGCACTGCGCAGCGCTTCATAAATCGCGTTTATTTCATCATCAGTTTCGGGTACGCGGCCAGCCGCCGGCCACAAGGCGATGATGGCCTGGAGGCGGGCCGCCGCCGTGTCCAGATCAGTCGCGGCCTGGGCGAAATCGTGAGCGGCGGTAAGCACGGCCAGTTGATTTTCCTGGGTCTTGCTGGGGCCTTTCAGCAGCCGGGCCGGATTGCGTTGGATGTCTTTGCTGGTCTGGGCCAGGGCTTCGCTCATCTCGGTTACCTTGGCGAGGATGTGCTCAATCCGCGGGCGATTCAGCACCAGCATGCGTTTGCCGGACTCGGTTATAACCTGGACGTCAGCCAGGGCCGTGTTGATCTGGTCCATGGAGCGGTGCATCTTGGCCAGTAGGGATTGCGTATTGGCCGGGTCCAGCTCGGCACGCAAATTCGGGAGCATTTCCTCGTCCAGGACACGCGCCGTGTGCTCGACGTGGGCCAGCGTTCTGCGAACCACGGGTCGATTTTCCTGAAGTAGCGCCAATCCCTCACTCAGATTGGCATGGAGGGTGTCCAGGGTGTCGTGCAATTTTGCCAGCAGACTGGATTGGACCTCGGCCTGCATTTGCTCACGGATCGCCCCGGTCGTCAGGTTCAGATCGTCCATGATCAGATGGATTTTACCCAGGAGGGTTTTTTGCTCCTGGACGCTGAGTTGCATGCGCAGGGCGGCGGTCATGGCATTGATGTCCGACAGGCTCAACTTCACCTTATTGAGTAGGGAGCCCTCCTCTTCGGGATCGAGCATCGTATCCAGTCGATCCACCATGCCGCCCTCGGCCATCAGACGCCGAGATAGCGGAGCAAACGCGGCCATGCCCTGGGGTGGCCGCCCGTTGATATGGTCCGGCGGAAGGGGGATGCCCGGTGTGCCGACGTTGGCGATTACCATCGTGCCGCTGCCGCCCACGAGTGGCATGTCCGTGGTGATTTCGCAGTCGCCATAGAGGGGAATTGAGGTGTCCACCTCGGCAATGACAGCGATCACCATACGTCGACGTGGTCCGCGTGGCGACTCGACCTCGACCTCGCGGGGTTCAACATGGGTAACGCTGCCGATCTCAATAGCGCCGCTGAGTAATACCTGACTACCTTCCTTGAGCGGCGCCAGGCCCTCTTCGTGGCGGAAATGTACCACTACCGGGCGTGTATCGGCGCGCATGGAAGGTGCCAGATAAATCACCGTGGCCAGGAAAAGGCCCACAAAGATGATGAGCGCCAGTCCAAGCGCGAAATCCTGCTTGTGTCCAGCCATGTCAGTGCACCTGTCAGGTGTAGCCGTTGTTCGCCAATCGCCGGGGTCGAAGGTCGCCAGCGACAGATAGGCATTCTAAGGCGCATGTTGCCACCTGGCGACCGGGTACCCGCACAGGACTGAACCGAATCCCCCATGGTAGTTTTAGGACGGTCCCTTCCGCTGCCGTGATTGTAATTCCAGGCATTGCTGGTAAAACAGCAGCATTCGCTGGTAGCGCGGCTGTTGTGACGGTGGTGCCAGCGCTACCGCCCGCTCCGCGACCGCCACGGCCAGATCCAGGCGTCCGACCAGATGCAAGGCGCGGGCATATGTATCAGCAATGCCAGCGTCCTGGCCACGACTGGCGCGATAAGCGGCTTCGGCCAGCTTCAAACCGATACCCACGCCGCGTTCGTATAATTCAGATTGACTGATGATGTCCCAGGCCAGGCTGTTCAGGAAACGGGCATCGTCGGCGTAGGTTTCGATCAGTTCATCCGCGAGTTGGCTGGCTGGCGCGCTTTGCTCCATTTCCCCCAACAATATCGAAAGCTTATAGCGCAGCAGGCGCCGTGGTGGAGCCTTGGTTTTCAGCAGGCCATCCAACGCCAACAGGGCCATCTGCCAGTTTTCCGCCGCGTACTCCTCGCGAAATACGGCCTGGAGTTGGTCGATGTTGCGCATCCGCCGGACGCCCTCGCGGGCGGCGGCGGGATCATAGGTGCCGGCCAGCAATTGCTCGACGACCTGCACCAGTTCGGGTTGCTGGGGATGTCCATGCCAGGCGATGGTGCGTTGTGGCCCAATCACGAAAGCGTAGGGCAGGAAAGTAATTCCGGCGGCGGTGCAGTATGCCTGAGTAGTGATATCGCCGTTGTCGAGCGCCACTCGAAATGGCACCGGTGGTTTGACCTTGTCGAGAAAATCACGCACGTTTTGCTCTTGTTCATCGGTAACCGCTATAAACGTGACACCGCGGTGATGGTACTTTTCATACAGCGTCACATAATCGTCCAGCGCCAGGCGACTGGGGCCCGACCAGGAGGCCCAGAACAGTATGACATAGACGCGTGGTCCGTCGTGTTCCTGGAGCGCCAACGGCAGGCCATTGAGCCAGGCTGCGGCTGTGATGGGAGGTGCTGAACTACCGAGTTCCAGCAGCACCGGTTGCGTGGTTGGCTGGCTGGGTGCCTGGATTTCGGTTTGGGCGGGGGCAGACCAAACGCAGGTCAGCGCGAGTAACATGTTGGCTATGCGTACGAGCTTGAAGTTAGAGATCCCCATGGTGTTGCTCCCGATCTGTTGCCCGTGATGCTGGTTGTGGCTCCTTGTCGCCGATACGCGGCCGGGCTGCAATATTTATACACTTTCAGGCCGTTGTTCGTTGCTGATTGCTGGCATTGTACTTGAGAGTCGCTTCGAACGACCAGCCATTAACACACTAGAGCTAATTCAAAAAAAGGCTCTTCCGCAGAATCTGTGGGTGTAATCTGGGGGAACCAGCTCCGCGGTTTCCCCCAGGCCCCCTCCTTGGGCTTCTTTCCCCTCACGGGTTGGAGCGCGCGGGGAGGCGCGCGGCGGACGCCGGTCGCTGGTGGCGGGCCGGGGTGCGTAACGGCGGCGGCGCGGCAGCACGGCGGGGAGGGCTGTCGA
>JBDRDH010000036.1:0-2034 GCA_043820985.1 Planctomycetota bacterium | reverse complement strand
ACAACTGCTGATATCGCTGCGACCTGGCCTTCAGCCAAGGAACTGGGCTATAAAGACGAAAAGGAAGCCTTTGCCCTGGCTCTCGGTCATGGGATTGGCTTGAGCCATCACGAAAAGCCATGGATCTCGCGAGCCTATTCTTTGGATCATCCGGTTCCCGTTGAAGCGGGAATGCACTTCGCCCTGGAAACCTTCTATGGTGAAGGCGACGACGGCGCCAGGATCGAATCGCAGATCATTGTTACGGAAAATGGGCACAAAGTGATCACCAAATGGCCGTGTGAAGAGTTGATGGTGTTGGATCCTCGATAATTTCCAACCTGAACACATCTGATTGACTCGCTGCTTTCAACGCTAACGAAAACATGCCACACGCTGCCATTCTTGAGAGGGGGCGCGTCGCTGATTGCATCGTATCGGTAAGCGACTATACAACGGTGCTGCCAATGGAGAAGATCCCAGGCGGCTATGCCAGACGGCTGGTGCTCGGTTCGTAAGTACAGGTGAAGGACAATGGCCGATAAATATGACGTGCTGGTTGCTGGTGGGGGACACAACAGCCTGATCTGCGCCGCATACCTGGCGCGGGCCGGGTTGCGTGTGCTGGTTTTGGAAGCCTGTGGCGCTGCCGGCGGTAATGCAATCACCGAGGAGATGATCTTGCCCGGCTACCAGTTCGACGCCTGTTCCAGCGCCCACGTGTTGTTCCAGAGCAGTCCCACTTTACGGAACAACGAGCTGCATTTGGATAAGCACGGCCTGCGTTACCTCTACCCTGATCCGGTCGTCACGGTACCCTTCGACGACGGCGAAAGCCTGACCATGTGGCACGATATCAACCGCACCGCAAAGGAAATTGCTCGTTTTTCCGCCCATGACGCGCACGCTTACCGCCAGTTGATCGCCGATTATGAGTCGGTTAAGAAGATCTATGGTAACTACCGCTACACCCCCATTGGTTATGGCCCAACGCTGGATGAGGCCTTGGCGGTTTTACCGGATGGCCTCATCTGGCAGCGCCGCAACCGGCAGAGTGCCCTGAAAATCATCACAGATTACTTTGAAGAGGAGCACGTGCGCGCCTTCATGCTCTGGCTGGCTTTCCTGACCTCGCAACCGATTGACGAACCCTACACCGGAATCCAGGCCTATGCCATCCCTTACGGGCGTCAATCTAACGGGTGGGCTACGCCGGTGGGCGGCTCAGGCGCGCTGCCAAAGGCGCTGGTGGCGTTAATTGAAGATCACGGTGGGCGGGTGCTGACCGGCAAGCTGGTGGTCGAGCTGCTCCTGGAAGATGGGCGTTGCGTAGGCGCACGTACATCCGGCGGCGAAACCTATTACGCTGAAAAAGCAGTGGTTTCTACCATTCATATCAAACACCTGGTCGCGATGGCGCCGCGCCCTGCCTGGGGAGAGCTGTTCGCGCAGGGCGTCGAGCAATGGCAGCCAGGCTTCACTTACTTCGTGGCCCACTATGCACTGACCGAGCCGCCGCTTTACCCTATTGACGGACAGCGCCAACCCTGCGTGGCCGCTGGAACCGTCAACTCAGTAGATAACCTGCTGCATCTGATGAGCGACATGCGGCGCGGTTTGATCCATCAGGATACGCCCGTATTGCTGGCCGTTTGCGCTTCAATAGTGGATGCCAGACGGGCGCCAGCCGGCAAACACACCCTCAAGGTAATGTCCATTTTCCCCTACGCTCTCAAAGAGGGCGGTCCGTCTCGCTGGGATGAAATCAAAGAAGAGGTAGCCCGGCGCAATCTTGACTACTTGCGCAGCCTGGCGCCCAACCTGACCGACGACGTGATCCTCGGGCAGCAGGTCGAAAGTCCGCTCGACCTGGAGCGGCGCAACCCGGCCAACTGGCGCGGCAGTTGTCACGGCGGCGAAGCCTCGCCGGCCCAGTCTGGCGCCATGCGTCCAGTGCCGGGCTGGGCGTCACATCGCATGCCAATTGCGGGCCTCTACCAGACCGGCTCGACTACCCACCCGGGCGGTTCGGTTTCCGGCGCTCCGGGCCGGAAT
>JBDRDH010000035.1:0-6266 GCA_043820985.1 Planctomycetota bacterium | reverse complement strand
CTCGCCATAGTTGCGCGTAATCCTGGAGTAAACGCCCGCCGGCAGGACGTCCGCGCGCAACTCCTTCAGTCGCTGCTCCACGGCCCGCGCGACGGTGACCGCATTGGTGCCCTTCTTCTTGGCCACCGCGATGTGAACGGCGGGGTAATCATGGGCGTGATCGCGCAGCGCGGCCGGGATTGTCTCGTCGTCCGCCGCGGCCGGTCCGAAGCCGATGCGCGTGTAAGTCAACGGCTCGGCGGAACCATCGATGATCTCCGCGACGTCGCCAAGATACACGGGGCTACCCCGCGGCGCGGCTACGACCAGGCGGCGAATCTCATCCACATTGGCAAAGGCGTCGCCCGCTTCGATCAGCAACGACTCGTTGTTTATATCGAGACTGCCGCCGGGCAGCACCGCGTTCATGCCGCGCAGCGCGTTGGCGAGTTGTTCGGCGCTCACCTGCCGGCCGGCCAGCAATTGCGCGTCGAACTCGATGCGAACCTGCCGCGGCCGGCCGCCCACGATACGTGTCCGGCCGGTGTTGGGCACGGACTGGATTTTGCTCTCCAGTTCCTCGGCTACCCGGCGTAACGTGAAATCGTCGTGCCGGTCGCTCCACAACGCGACGTTAACAATGGGCACGTCGTCGATCTCGATCGGCTTGACCACCCAGCCGGCCACCCGCGGCGGTATCGCGTCGGTGTTGCTCTGTAGCTTGTTATAGATCTTGACGAGGCTGTCCTCGCGGTCCTCGCCGACGTAGAAACGCACGGTGACGACGGCCTCGTGCGGCCGGCTCATGGAATAGACGTACTCGACGCCGTCGATCTGATAGAGCAGCTTCTCCAGCCGCAGCGCGACCTGGCGTTCGACCTCCTCGGCCGAGGCGCCGGGCACGGAGATGTATACGTCCGCCAGTGGCACGATGATCTGCGGCTCTTCCTCGCGCGGCGTAACCCACAAGGCCACCGCACCGACGATCAGCGAAATAACGACCAGCATGGCCGAGAGATTCCCATGCAGAAAAACCTCGACGATGCGGCTGGTCAGCGGTTGAGACATGTTCGACTTGGAATCCATGACTACCTACTCACGTCGGTTCGTAGTGTGGCGGATACCTTAAAGTTCGCTCGGATCGACGACAATCCGGTCCCCCGCCGACAGGCCGGAGGCGATTGCGACCTGATCGCCGTGTTCGCCTGCTATCTGAATAAACGTGCGCTCTACGCGTTTTTCGTCGACAATCCGGTAGACAAAGGCGATCTGCCCGACACGCCGCACCGCCGAGCGCGGAATGCGCAATTCCTGGCGCTCACCCAGCGGAATATGTAATCGTCCGAACATTCCGGGAATCACGCCCGGCGGACAGGGACCGATCACCTTGACGTGGAACGCCCGGCTCAGCACGTCGGATTCGGGCACGATCTCGCTAATCGTGCCTTCGCATTGCAGTGCCAGTGCCTCCAGCGTGACGGGGAGCTTTTGCGAGACCTTCAGCCGGGTAGCCAGCGACTCGCGGACTGTCGCGACCAGTTGCAGTTGATCGTACAGCCGCAGCACGGTCTGGCCGGGCTGTACCATGTCCCCAACGTCGACCATTTTGTCGATGATGACGCCGGTCAGTGGCGACTGGATCGTGGCATAGCCGATGATCGCCTCCGCCTCGTGAAGCGCGCTGAGAGCCTGCTCGTGGTTGGCCTTGGCGGCACCCAGATCGTTGGTGGCCGTGGTGAATTCCAGTTCGTTCGCCGAGCCCTCGGCGCGCAATAGCTTGATGCGATCGTAGTTGGTCTGGGCCTGGTCGAGGGCGGCCTGGACGGCGTCGATGGCGGCCTGCGCCTGGCTCACGCGGGCTGTCAAATCGCCCTTCTCCAACTCGACCAGCACCTGGTCCTGCTCCACGCGCTGACCGGCCTGAAAGTGGACCGCCAGCACCCGGGCCATGATCCGCGCGCCGACCTCCGTTTCGTGCGCTGCTCGAACGGTCCCTACCGCATCCTCCGCCAGCGGCACCGTCACCGGTACGACGACCATCGTCCGCGCCTGACCCAGGGCGCGGACACCGACCTCCGTGGGGCCGGGTTCAATCTTCTCGTGAAATCCGCCGGCCAGCCAGATCAGCAGAACGATGACGCCACCGACGGAGATGAGCGTCACCGCCACAATTCGTGTCCAGCGAATCCATCCTTTCATGGCCCAGACTCCTGTTAAACGTCAAACACGAGCGCCAGAATCGCCGCCGCATCCCGGGCAACCTTATTGCCAATTCCTCTGGCAATGATACCACCGCACGTATTTCTCTCCAGCCCGGTGTTCTCCTTCCCTTCCGAGAACACCCGTTATCCACGCCCACGGCGTTTCCCATATCCATGACTACAGCTCCGACTTTGGGGCCTGCCTCGTCTGCGCCCGAGCCCGCGCGGCGGCGGCCATCCCGGGTAAACTCTTGATCAGCAGACCAATCACCAGCGCCAGCCCGACCGCCAGGAACACCACGAAGAGCGTGAACATCCCCCACTGCGCCCGCACGTCGACCATCGACGAATCCCACGACGGCGCCAATAGAGCAATCCGGTGCAGATCTCTCAAGACGACCATGCATGCCGTCGCCGCGAACATGCCCAGCGATGCCACCAGCGGGAACACGAGCCGCGCGCTGTGCCTGGCCCGGTAGGCGCAGACAATCATCACCAGCCCGCCCGCAATCCAGAGGCCGAGCAGCAACCACCCAGCTAACATCCCGGAGAACACCGCGCGGATATCGTCAGGTCGCACCGCGTACCAGCCCGCCGCCCCAGCCACCCAGAGCACGGGTGTCACGATCAGTGCTCTGAAGCCGAATCCACGCGCGGCGCGTCCGGCCTCCACGCTGCCCCATTTTTCGAGATACGTACCGCGCCAGATCAACGTGAGCCCCGCCACGGAAAACGCCCCGGCCAGAAACAGCGTGAGGCGCGGGTGGATCGTCCGATCGCCATGGACCAGGTAGCCGCCGCCGGGGGCACCGGCGTAAAGCTCCATCCACTTCTCCGGCGACGTGGCCAGCGTGAAGTTGTTCACGTAGATGAAACCGACATACAGCAACAACAGCGTGCACGCCGCGATCACGACCAGCCGGCGGCCCGGTCGAAGATCGCGCTTGAATTTGCAGTAATAAAAACCTGCATAAGCCAGGATTACCGCCGGAATCACCTGGATCCAGAACGCGCCGATCACCACGGACGACGTGTAGAAAAACTGGCCGTACAGCACCTGCACGAACAGTAGCGGCGGAATGCCAAGCGTGATCAGGTACGACACGCCCAGCGGAAGGCCGGCGCCCAGAAATCGCGCGGTCCCCTCATACCCGTCCCGCTTGCGCAGCAGCGCCCAAAGCAGCAGCAAGGCTCCACCCACCGTGAAGTGCACGGCCGATAGGTGCAGCGTCAGCGTCAGATACACCAGGGCCCGGATCAACCAGGCGGGAACCGGGTAGCCGAGCGGATCCGGCGACGGAACCACCGCGGCAGAACCCAACAGGGCCACCGTACTGGTCCAGAATGCCGTCATGGCGTCTCCTCCTCGGCCGACGCGCCCGCGCGGGCTACCGCATCCCGCGCTTCCTCCCGCACTTGTGCCCCGTTTTGTAGCGAAATCAGGTAGGCCGACAGTGCCGCTCGATCCGCCGCATCTCCGTCGAACGGCGGCATGACGCCGCCCTCGTCCATTCTCGTAAGCCACTGCTGCCCGAAATCGTGCGTCCAGGCTGCCGTACGCTCCTTCAGCGATCGGTATCCGTCACGCGTGTGGCAACTCACACACTGGAGCCGGAAGAGCCACGCCCCGTGGTGTAGCTGGTCGTCCAGGTCATTGGGCATCCAGCGCGCGTGTTCGGCATAGGGCGCTGCCAGATGGTCCGGATCGTTCGCCTGCTCCGTCCACAGCCCGTTGGAATAGAGCGTACCATGGATGACATAGGGTTTCCGTGCCATCTCGCGGAAGAACTCCGCGCCCAGCACGCCGAACTGCGCGATCAGAAACAGAGCCACCGCCCCGCTGGTCCTGACCGCCTTCGGTCGTAGCGCGGCGATGACGGTGCCACAGACAATGGCCGCGCTGGCAACAACCACTAATAACAAATGCCGCGTGATCGCTTCGAGGGTTCCGCCCCCCAAGCCGGTCACGCCGCCCTTGACCAGCGTTACGGCGTGCTCGGGGAGCGTCGTCCAGTACCACCACATTAGAAACGGCGCCAGCACGGCGGCCGGGAGAACCCACTTCGTGCTGAACAGGACAACCTTCTCCTTGAGCGGATCCTCATCCTTGAGCCGACTGCCCACGATCACGCCAAAAAGTCCGCCGAGCAGGAACATGACCACGGTGCGGAGCAACAGCGACGGCACGTACCCCGGGTTGAAGAAGCCGGCCACAATGTCCGCGTTCTGAAGTGTCCATTCGCCGGGCGTCAGCATGAACGCGAGTATGCCGTTAATCACGAACAGTGACAGCCACGCGATGACGAAGTACGCGCCTGCCAGAAAGGTCTGGTAGCCCCGGCGGTTGGTCTTCCAACCATAGTAGTACAGGTATAGAACCGTGAGTTCTCCGAGGAACATCACCCACTCGATCGCCCAGGCGAACACGAATTGATGAATGAGCAGGCTCGTCGCCTCGGGATTCGCAAGCTGAATGGCAAACCAGATCCCCACCCCCGTCACGGCACCGAACACCGTGGTGTACACGAGAAAGTACGTCGCGTAGCGGTGGAGCCAGTCGCGGATCAGTTGCCCGCCTTCCTGGCGGTTGGACCAGAGTTCCGCTACAAAGAGAAACGCCCCCCCACCAATCGCCAGATGCGAGATCAGTATGTGAATGATGGCGATAATGGCTACGATCAAGCCACTGCCTAAATATGGCACATCCCACACGGGGTAGTTCATGGCCGTCTCTCCTGTTTACCGGCGGTCAGGGAATACGTCATGACAGCCACCCCCAGACCGTGAAGAACACCAGCCCAGCCAGCGCTAGCACGGCGAGCCAGTGAACCAGACGCCCGCGAGCATCCGACGGAATCGCGCGGTCGACGAACGGAACCAAGACCGCCCCTACCGGAATCAGCGTCAGGAGGATCATGCCGATTGCCTCGAATCGGCCGGGGAACAATTTCAGAAGTTGGAATTGCGAGAGGAAGTACCATTCCGGCTTGATCCCCTCGGGCGCCGAGGCCGTCGGATCGGCCTCCGGGGCCAATTCGCGCGGCCATAGAACCGACAGCAAGACCACCAACGTGCCCAACAGCAACCAGATTGGAATTTCGGCGAGGAGAAACTCACCGAAGAACTTGTCGTACCGCTTGCGCTCCGGCGGGAGCGCCGCGAAGAAGTCCGGCTCACTGACGCCCTGAATCTGGATCATCACCAGATGCAAACCGAGTAGACCCAACAGCGCCAGCGGCAAAACCGTCACGTGAAGGAGATAGAATCGCCCGATCGTGTCGATGGTCACATCGTCTCCGCCACGGGCCAGACCGGCCAGCCACGAGCCGACGACCGGCGCCTTCTCGATTTCCGAGACACCGACCCGCGTCGCGAAGAATGACAGCTCCTCCCAAGGTAGAAGATAGCCGGAAAACCCGAACGCCAACATGAGCCCCATCAACCCCAGCCCGGTCAGCCAGGTGAACTCGCGCGGCCGGCGGTACGCCTTCATCAGCAGCGTGCTGAACAGGTGCACGAACAACGCGAGGACCAGGAGGTTCGCACTCCAGTGATGAATGCCGCGGATCAGGTTCCCGAACGGCACCTCCATGACAATCCGCTGGACGGAGCCCCAAGGCTGCGCCGGGCGGTAGTACACCATGAGCAGAACGCCGGTCACAATCTGCACTGTCAGCAGGAACAGCGCGATCCCACCCATGGCGTACCACATCGAATGCCGGTGGCGCGGCACGGCCTTCCGCGCCAGATGATCCACGATCGGCCAGACCGGATACCGCTCCAGCAGATACCGGCCGAGCTTGCCACGCAGTTTCGTGGCGGGCGGGAGCTTTGACTCTGCCTCGTCACAAATAGGGGGCATACCCATGACTACGACTCCCTCAATGCGTTGCCTCCGGGCGAAGCACGAACAGTTGACCCTCGTCCTCCACCACGGCCAGCTCGGTGAGCGGCCGGGGCGGTGGACCCGCGATGTTCTTGCCGTCGAGGTCATAGGTCCCACCGTGGCAGTGGCAGAAGATCTTGTCGCCCTGAAACTCGACGTTGCAGCCGGCGTGCGTGCACTTGGAATCGAACGCCCGCAAG
>JBDRDH010000034.1:0-2523 GCA_043820985.1 Planctomycetota bacterium | reverse complement strand
GAAGCCACTGGAATGGTCGCTCAAGACGTATCTGGCCCCGTGGTCGTATGTCGCCAGCGTGATCTACCACGATAGTTTCTGGTACCCGATGCGGGCCAAGAAGCTGATGGCCGAGGTGCTTGGCAGCGAGTGGGGCCGGCTGTTTCAGAACTGGGAGAACGTGCAGCCCGATGAGAACGGCTTCCCCGAGGTCGGCACCGCCCCGGCCAAGCTCGAGCGGACCGGGTGGAAGGCGTTCACAAAATCCCTCAACATCCTCGGCACCTGCATCAAGGAAGCCCCCGAATTCGGCGCCAGCCGGCGGAAAGTAGTATCACACTAGCATGGACTCGCTTAGCTGATGCCTGATACAACGGTAACAGATCCGCTGCAACGAATGATCGTGCTTCACGATCGTACGTGGTTCGGGCACATCGCGAAAGCCCATCCCGAAGTGAGCAACTTGCGCCGGCTTGTGGAACAGGCAATCGAGACTCCGGACGAGATCCGTTATAGCACCTCGGATGACGATTGTCGGATTTATTACGGCCGTGGTCCTCGAACAACGGTTATAATGATGGTAGTGGCTGATGTGATTCAGGGAGTTGTCAAGACCGCACATCTGGCCAAGAAAAGAACCGGAGGAGCAATCGAATGGTCACGACCGACACCATAGAAGGAGTCGTCGACAGCGTTCTCTGGTACCATTTCGACCGCGCCAACGACGTCTTGTATATTCGCATTGCAGCGCAGCGCGACTGTCCGACATACGCGGAAGAAACCGATGATGGTTTCCTCATGCTGCGGCGCCAGGATAATGACGAGACCGTCGGACTGACCGTTGTCAACTGGTGGCGACGTTTCGGCAGTGGCAGCATCCCGGATTCCATTAGCGAATTGGAGCGTTCAATCGAACCCTGGGCCAGGAAGCTGGCTGCATAGCACAGGAACACTACACCGCGATACAACAGAAGCGCTAGACACAAGAAGACTAACAACCTAAGGCCATAACGCTAGCCGCGCATCCCTATCAGCTAAATTTGAAGACTTGCGGCCGAGCCAGGCGCAGGTAGTCCGCGACGGACATGATGATTGAATCGGTCAGGGAGCCGGCGTTGAAGGCGATGCGGTCGTTGTTCGTGATCGACTCGTCGACGTACAGTTCGAACGGCAGGATCGGCTCGCCGAAGGGTGGCACGGCGCCGGGGGGTAGACCGGTCAGCTCCGACAATTCATCAGCGGTGGCGAAGCGCGAGCGCTTGGCGTTGAAGTGACGTTTAATCGCGGATGAATCCAGTTTGCGGGCGGCGCTGATGATGAAGAGCCGGAAAGTGCCATCCACTTTGAGCAACAGGGCCTTTCCGTAGGTCATTGAGTTGTTTCACCTTATACCGCAAGTCCTGGAGCAATTCCGCTTCCGTCCGCTCTGCCATTCGCATAACCTGCGTCAAGTGGACTTACGCATCATACCCCTCAATCACCGCCACCGCCGACGTACGGCAGGCAGCCCGCCGAGTATCAGCAGCGAAAACGTCGCAGGCTCGGGAATGTCGTAGGTATACGTGAGCGTGCCGTCAACTATTGCATGTCTTGACCCTAAGCTGTCAATAATCTCCACATTCCCCCCTAACGTCAAGTTGTACGCGACACCAGCACTGACTTCTATCGGCACGCTGCCGCCTCCAATGAAGCCACCCAATGACGAAGATGAGGCATACGAGCTGATCCCTGGATCACTGACGACATCGAGGGTAGCGTCTTGGCTGTATGCGTCGACCCATGTCCATCCGACCCATACGTTGGGTTGGGACACCGTGTCGTCAAACAACACTTGGCCGCCGAGTTGTGCGTGGCGGTATGTGTAAATGTCGTGGGCCGTAATCGATGTGTAAAGCCCAAGGGCATTAGAACGTCCGTAGATGGTCGAGACAGCATCGACGCTCAATGAGAACTCGACCGCTGTTAGGATGCCCTCATTCGGGTCGAACTGCGGGAAGTCAAGCGTTGCGGAAATCCCGTACGCGGTCGAAGTGGCCGCTGACCGATTGATGACGATCTCTTCCGCCACGACGTGGCCGGAAAACATCGCTAAAGTTATGACGATGGATAGGAAGTGATATTGCATGTTGCGTCCTCCTCAAGAACACGAAGCGTGGATCGTAGAACGGAACTGTCACTGACGTGATGGTCGTGGCCGAACCGCCCTGGGCGTCGTCCCGCCCCACGATAACAGCGTGCGACTCCACGCTCCTCACCACGCCAGTATATTGGGAGTCTGATAGAAATCCACCCATAAAAGACCCGCTCTCAGAGCCCAAAAACCGCTCTTGGTTTTACGCTTGGGTTTACCCCACTTCGCAGAAACGCTAACCGCTTGCCATTACAGCACTTAGGAAACGTGCTCACGGCCGAGACGGCCGTGCCACGCATTGTTCACAGTTGCTTGTGGTGGGCGGTGCCCACCCTACTTAGAATTTCCAGCCGGTGCGGTATTCCTTGCTGACGTACTGGTTGGCTTCGGGGAGGTTGGTGAACTCCATGTTT
>JBDRDH010000033.1:0-39334 GCA_043820985.1 Planctomycetota bacterium | reverse complement strand
CTTGGCCGTGCGAATCGATTCGACCAAGGCCCAGTAGGTGTGTCCCTTGCCGTTCTTGCGTCGTTGCAGTCGCTTGAGAAACATCGTGTCCTTGCCGTGGAGTTACGCTCCCTCTACAACAAGAGTGACACGAAAACACGCTGAAGCAACCGGGTAGGTCGTGACAACACCGCATCTCGCACGCCGCCACCGCGCCCAGGACATCCAAGGCGCGATCCAGGCCGCAAGAAAAGTCGAAAACGGTCAGAAGTGTTCAACTTGGGCTAACTTGGATGGTGAAGGGACGGCCGCCACAGAGGGCGGCCGCTACTGGCTTACAGCCGGGACGGCTGTGCCACCCCGGGCAGTCTGAACCCGCGCCTGCCGCCCGCTTAGCGCTTGGCCGTCAGTTCCTTGGCGGGATTGTCGGCGGCGAGGGTTTCCTTGATGCGTGTTTCCCAGTCCGCGCGCTGCTCGCTGATGACGCGCTCCAGCAAACTGGCAAACTCGGGATCAAACTGCTGGCCCGCCAGGCGCTGGATTTCGGCCACGGCGGAATCCAGCGAACGCCGCCGGCGATAGGCCCGATCGCTGGTCATGGCGTCAAACGCCTCCGCGATAGCCAGCAGGCGCGAGCCGAGCGGAATGCTCGTGCCCTTGAGCCCGTCAGGATGCCCGCTGCCGTCGAAGCGCTCACGCAGATGCCGCACGATCAGCGTTTCCGTTTCGAAGATGCGCAGTGGATCGAGGATCTTGCACGTCATCAGCGGCACCTGCCGCAGGAGCGCGGCCTCCCGCGCGGTCAACGTATCGGGCTTTTGCAAAATGTGGTCGGGCACGCCGATCTTGCCCAGATTGTGCAGCATGGCGGCGTTGGCCGTGGCCACGCGCAACGTCTCCGGCCAGCCGGCGGCTTCCGTCAGCCGCATTATATAAGCGGTTACATTGCGGGACTGCCGGGCGGTATAGCGGTCACGTGCTTCCAGGGCCTGCACCAGCGACCAGACGCTCTGCAAACACAACTCCTTGGCCTGCATGTTCAGGGCCAGAACCTGTTTGCGCAGCCGGTCAATCTCGGCGATCTGCACGCCCACACTGACGGTCTGCTCGTCAATCTGGTCGGAGCGCGCCACCTGGTTGCGCCCTTGGGACTTGCCCAGATACAGGGCCTGGTCGGCCAGGTTGATCAATTCCGTCACGGAATGCACATTCACGTCGGTCGAGCACACTACGCCGAGCGTGGCGGTCACCTGTAATTGCGGGTGCTCGGGTATGCGGACATCCTCCGGGAGTCGCTGCCGGATGCGCTCGGCCAGGTGTTCAGCTTCGTCCAGGTTGGTCTGCGGACAGATAATGACGAATTCCTCACCCCCGTAGCGCGCGACGATATCCGCGTCGCGCACCATATGCTCCAGATAGCGCGCGGTTTCCTTCAGCACCCGGTTACCCACCTCATGGCCGTAGGTGTCATTAACTGCCTTGAAATGATCCAGATCGAACATGACCAGTGAGACCAGCCCGCCATAGCGCCGCGTCCGGGAAAATTCGCTATCCAGCAGATTGCGAAAGTGCACGTGGTTACACAAGCTGGTCAGCCCGTCCGTCAGGGCCGCCTTGCGCAGGCGTTCCTGTAAAGTGCTGAACCGCAAACCGTTCCGCAGCCGCGCCAACAACTCTTCATAGTCGTACGGCTTGGATAGTATGTCATCGGCCCCACTGTTCAGCACGTCATGCCGCGTTTGGCGCGAAGGTTCCGGCGATACGACGATCAAGTAAGTCCCATCCAGTGACGGATCGGAGCGTACCTCGCGACAAATCTCCAGCCCGCCGACCACGGGGGCATCTAGTGCGGCGATCACCACGCGCGGTTGATGATTGCGGATCTGTGCCAGCCCCTCCTGCCCGTCCTGCGCTTCCACGGCACTGAACTGCTCACTCAGCAAGTGCTCCAGCAGCTCGGTTCGCGCCGTTGGATCATGTTCGATGATACAGACATCGATCTGTTTATCATCCATTCCGGTCAATCCGCTCCCCGCCTGTTCCAGAATTATTTCTCCGGCCCAACCGGGTCCCACATCACCCGCTTGCCATCATTTATACGTATTTGCTGGCCGCCAGGCCCGATGGTCATCACATATTTCCTCTTTTATCCGTCGGAATCTCGTCTGACCAACGTGCCACCAACGGCCGATATGATTTCAGCAGCATTTCCTGGGTGTATAGCTGCCATCATTGGCCATATCGACTACGTTCGTGCCTATCTATATTGTCCAAAACGTCTACCTCATATTCCAGTCGACATAGAATACCGGCGGTGTGGTTTCCCGTTCGGATGCCCTGGGATCCCCTGATTACAGGGCTGGTGGCACTAACGAGTGGGAGCCGTGCGATCTTAACGGTATCATAATAATTCCTGGAACGGCTGTGCCGTGGAGATATGACCATGACTGAACGCGATCCGCAACGCATTACACTCACCGAACTGTACCGCATGCGGGCCGACGGACAAAAATTCGCCATGCTGACCGCCTATGATTATCCCATGGCGGCGGCGGCCCAGGCCGCCGGCGTGCACGCTTTACTTATCGGCGATTCGATGGGGACGGTGCTGCTGGGACATGCCAGCACGCGCCATACCCCCCTGTCATTGATGATCACTCTGGGCGAAGCCGTGCGCCGCGGCGCGCCGCGCGTCTTTCTCAGTGGCGATATGCCCTATGAAGCCATGGCCAGTGGCTATCCCAGTGCGGTCCGGGCCGCTCTGCGCTTTCGCGACGAGGCCGGCTGCGACGCGGTCAAGTTCGAAGCGGGACCCGACGACCACGAGCTCGTCAGGCTGATGACCGCCGCCGGCGTGGATACTATCGCGCACCTGGGCCTGCGCCCGCAACAGGTCACTTCGCCCGATGGTTATCGTTCACAGGCGCGCGATCCCGACACCATCGCCGCCCTGGTGACTGATGCCCGCCATATGGTGGATGCCGGTGCCGTCATGCTGTTGCTTGAGGCCGTGCCCGCCGAAGCCGCGCGGGCGGTGGTTGCGAGCGTGGATGTGCCCGTCATCGGTTGTGGCGCCGGGCCGGCCTGTCACGGACATGTGCTTGTGACCGAGGACATGCTGGGATTGGGTACGATCCGGCCGCCCCGTTTCGTGCCAGTTCATGCCAGTATCGGCCAGATTACTCGAGAGGCTATCCGGCAGTATGTGGAGGATGTCGTCAGCGGCCGGTACCCCGCCGTCGAGCACGGTTATCAAATGCGCCCCCCGGCCGCCAAGCCGACTCATTGAAGATGAGCAGCGAATCAGCGCCTCGATTCTGTCCACTATGCGACCGTGTGCCGCACCCTGGCACACGATTGCCAAACAGGGTTCGGCTGCTCTGTTGTCCGGACTGTCGGCTGGCTTGGTGGCGCTGGCCACCTTTCGATCCCGCGGCGTTGTACGACCGGGCGTATTTCCAATCCACTGATGTTGGGCACGGTTACGATGACTACGCTACTCTGGAGGCGGGCTTGCGCCGCACCGCCCGTGCCCGTCTGCGCCGCCTGGTTCGCCTGACATCACCGGGAAGCAGCCGACGCCTGCTCGACATCGGCTGCGGCACTGGTGTTTTCCTCGACGAGGCCCGCGGTTGTGGCTGGCGGGTTCGTGGCATCGAGGTCAGTGAATACGCCGCCGCCCAGGCCAGCCGTCAAGGCATCCCCGTTTTTTGCGCACGAGTTGATACCGTGCCACTCGCGTCCGCCAGCTTCGATTGTGTTACCTTGTGGGACGTTATCGAGCACATGTCGGATCCGCTTGATGTGCTGCGCCGAGCGGCCCGCGCTCTGCGCCCCGGCGGCATCCTGGCCTTATCAACCGGCGATTTTACTTCTCTGTGCGCGCGCCTAAGTGGACCATATTGGCACCTGTTTTCCCTGCCGGAGCACCTGTTTTTCTTTTCACTGACCAGCCTGCGTATCATGCTCCGGCAGTGCGGCTTTCAGACCCGGTACCTGGCGTATGAAATTAACTGGGTGCCAATCAATTACATCATGGAAAGACTGTTCAAGCTGGTGGGCCAATCGGCCCGCGTCGGCCGGCCTGGTATTGGGCGCCTGGTTGTGCCGGCGACATTGTTCGACGTACTGGGCATCTATGCCATCCGGTGCCCGGCACGAGGATCCGAATAACCATGTCGGCCCAGTTGACCGCACGAGACCTCTTTCCGCATGGGTCCCTCGGCCGGCTCGGTCGACAGGTGGCGGTATTCACTGAACTCGACAGTACCAATACATATCTGGTGGCGCATGCAAATGGTTTGCCGGATGGGACCGTCGTCAGCGCCGAATTTCAATCAGCGGGCCGGGGGCGCCTGGGGCGCCAATGGCTGGCACCCCGGGGGTCATCGATCCTGCTGAGTATTTTGCTGCACGAGCCGGCGGATTCACCTTTGGTCGCGCGCGCTACTTTGCCCGCCGCCCTGGCCGCCTGTGATGCGATCGATGCGTGTACCGTATGTCGCCCGGCCCTGCGTTGGCCTAATGACCTGATGCTCGCCGGTCGTAAGTTGGGGGGGGTGTTGGTGGAGTCGGTTACAACCACCAAGGGGCGCGCGGTCGTCATCGGCCTCGGCCTTAATTGTCTGCAACAAAGCGGCCACTTCACGGGCGATTTGGCCCAGACCGCCACATCCCTTGAAATCGAATCTCCCCAGCCGGTCAACCGCGCTGCCATCGCGTCCAGTTTGCTGAAACACCTGGATACTTATCTGGCCGGTGTCGAGCAAGAACCCCACAATTGGAATACTCTCCTGCAGCGCTGGAAATCCCGCTGCGCGGATATCGGCACGCGCGTTATCCTGCTCCACGACCGCCGGCAGTATTCCGGCACGGTGCTGGATATCAGCCACGACGGCGACTTATTGGTCCACCTCGATGAAGGTGGAAGGAGCTACTTTGCCTCGGCGTCGACGACGCGGCTTACGTAAACATTCGACTCACCGAGCGGCGGCAACCAAACGACGTGACGCGGCCACTACCAGCCAGCGCCATGTTCGGCGGGACCCCGACGATGCTCCAGCCACACCGCGCGCGCGCTCCACGAAGGCCTCCCCATCTCCGCGCCGGCGCCCGTCGTCCACGACTCGGACGGTGGCAACCCCCCGCCGGTGGCATATCCACACCTGCACCGGGCTCTGCTCATTGGGTGCCACCATCGGCCTGACGTTGGTGCTGCACGAATTGAATTTGCACTCCCGTCACATAATCCAGACCCTCGCCGGCGTTGGTGTCTTGGTCTGCCTCGGTCTCATGTTGGGGCTGTGGATCCCGCGGCGGCTCATCCGCCAACAATTCCCAGCCCATTCTGATATGGACCATCCCAGTGGCGTGGAGCTGGAGTTCGCGGCGTCATTGACCGGTAGCCTGCTCATGTTATGTGGCGTGTGCTGGCTGCTTCTGGCCGGCGTAGCGCTGGGATTGGAGTCCTACCGGGCATTCCTGGTGGAACACTTCGTGCACCCCGCCTGGCTGGCATATGTTCTGGTGCAGTTGCCGATATGTGTGGGGCTGGTGGTGGCAGCCGCGGTATCCTCGGCCACCTTGACAGCCGGACGTGGCTGGTATCGCCTGAGTGCGCCCCCCCGGATACGTGCGGCGATTTTCTGGTCTATCGTGTTGGTAGCTGCCGCCCTGGGGGGGCTTACGGCTGCCGTTGTGGCCAAGCCCGCCGCACTGGCGGTGATGGCGGCACTCCCGATTTTTGTTGCGGGTGGTGTGGCGGTATATCGCCCGCCGCGCGGGGTCGGCACCGTTGAATTGTCACCGATCGGCCCCGCCGGCACCAATGGCCGGGCCGGCCTGGTGCTCATGAGCGCGGCGTGTTTTTCCGCTGGATTGGCCTGGACCTGGGCATTGCCGGACATTTCTCCGGGCGCGACGGAATTCGGTCAAATACTGAGTATTCTCGCTACCGGCCTGCTGGTTGGAGCATTAGGGGGCGCCGCGGTCGTGGGTCGTTTTGACGGCAGCCAACTCACTCCATTCATGCTGTTGATTTCAGCGGCCGCATGGGTTTTGCCATCATATTGGATCACCACACCCGCGAGTGTCGCCGGGGCGCGCCTGGCGCTCACCGGCGGCTGTGCCGCCGCATGTGCAAAAGTCAGCTCGCACCAGTCGGCCAATCCGCCGGGCACATACATGCGGCCGCGAGTCCATATGTATGGTCTGGCCACGGGTTCGTGTGCATTGGCCTTTATCCTGGCGGCGGTCCTGGATACTCGCGTCGAGCCAGCCTCGCTGGCAGTAGTCATCGCCCTCGTCACCACGGCGGTAGTTGGTCTCGTCTTGCTTTTCGCCACGGAAATCACCTTCGCATCACGTGTCTGGGGCCTGTTGATTGTGGCGGCGTGGCTAACGATATTTGTCCGATTGGATAAGCCGGCGAACGTTGTCAGCATTCCTGAAGGTAGAACTCAAATCGAAAACCCGGCGATCCATGCGGCACGTATGCTTTATGAATACCCGGGCGCAAAAACTGTCCGCGCACATGCCTGCCGCGCATCGTCCACGGATCGATCCGCCCGCGGCTGGGACATCGATCTGGGCGGACCGAGATACGCCATTGTCACCATCTCCGGCGACGAATCCGTTGACCGCCTGGCTGGCCGGCGCCTGATCCGGCGCTGTGCCAATGCCCTGGTCAAGGGTGGCCATCTGGTTATAGAGCCGCCGGTTGGTACCCTGGGTGCCGCCACCCTGGACTACATACGCCAGACGCCGCGCGCCACGAGTTGGCGCCTGTTCGAATTGACCGTCACGGGTCCAGAGAATTCCACTTTCGTCCTGCTGGCCGGCTCTGGTATACCCGCATGGATTGAATCCCAGCTCTGGCCGGCGGGATTTGACATCACCATGCGCGAAATCCGCTGGCCACGCGAGTTGGATACCAGACCCGGCCCCGCCTCGGCCCCCTAGTGCAGCTTCAATATACATCTGGCGTCTTTGGGGAGGGCGAGGCTCCCGCCGAGCCACGGCTTGTAGGATTTTGTACGAGCAGCCCCTCGCACCGGTGCGCCGGCTGGAGTCTACTGGCCGCTTTTGTTATTTTGTTAGATCCGCAAGTGAGTCGGCGTTCACCAGGTCGTGTAGGTGGCTACGTTGTCGTACTGGTCTCGGCCAGTAGTGCCCCCCGCGACCCAGGCGCCCCGCCGCTTGGCTTCCGGACTAATGTTATATGACACCTGCACATACCAGCTTGTTATCCCACGAAAGGACGGTAGAGATGTCTGGTCTAATGCGATCCTGCCTGCTGATGCTGGCAATCACGTTTGTACCCGCGGCCCTGGCCGAGAGCCATTTGATGCGTATGGCCGACGTGCACGATGATCAAATTGTCTTCACTTACGAGGGCGATTTGTGGCTGGTCGCCAGCGCGGGCGGCGCGGCCCACCGCCTGACCAACGATCCGGGCAGCGAGGTTTGGGCCAAATTTTCCCCCGACGGCTCATTAATCGCCTTCACAGCCCAATACGACGGCGGGCTGGATGTCTATGTAATGGCTGCCGGGGGCGGAGCGCCCACGCGCCTGACCTATCACCCCGCCATGGATCGCGTCATCGGCTGGTGGCCCGATGGCAAGAGCATCCTCTTCCGCTCCAATCGCCTGTGGCCGTCCCGCGGCGAGGAAGTCTATCGCGTTAGTCTCGCTGGCGGCCTGCCGGTACAACTCCCGGTCGATCGCGCCGGATTGGCGAGCGTCTCGCCGGACGGGAAATCCATCGCCTACAACCGCGGCAGCCGCGAATCACGCACCTGGAAACGCCACCGGGGCGGCACCGCCCAGGATATCTGGATGGGCAGCTTCGATAAGCTCGACTATCGCAAGATCATCGACTCGGACTGGTCGGACAACTATCCGATGTGGCAGGCCGACGCGATTTATTTCAACTCCGACCGCGAGGATGGCACGCTCAACCTGTATAAATACGACGTCAATTCCAGCCAGATCACGCGCCTGACAAACTATCGCGACTACGACGTCAAATACCCCTCGATCGGCCCTAACCACATCATCTACCAGTACGCCGAAACGCTGCACCTGCTCGACCTCAACAGCGGGCAGACGCGCCAGGTCGCGGTTGAAATCCCCAGCGACCTGCCGCGCATGCGGCCCGAGTTCGTCAGCATCAGCCCATCCTCTGGATCATTCCGTCTGTCACCCAGCGGCGTGCGCGTCCTGCTGGAAGCCCGTGGCGAAATCATCAACCTGCCCGCCGAGGACGGCGAACCGATCAATCTGACGAATACTCCCGGCTCGCGCGAGAAAAACGCCGCCTGGTCGCCAGATGGCCGCTGGATTGCATTTATATCCGACAAAACCGGCGAGGAAGAGATCTACCTGGTCAATCAAAAGGGTAGCGTCGGCGTCCCGCCGGCAGACAAGGGTAGCGTCGGCGTCCCGCCGGCAAAGCGCTGGAAACAACTCACCACGGGCGGCCTGGGCTTCCGCATGCACCTGGAATGGTCGCCCGACAGCAAACACTTGGTCTTTTCAGACAAGTTCATGCGGCTGAACGTGGTCGACGCCGAAACGGGCGAGATCACGGTCGCCGACACGGCGGATTACGACGACGCCTGGGAGCGCTGGGGCATTCAGGATTACGTCTGGTCGCCGGACAGCGAGTGGATTGCGTACACGAAGATGGAGCAGAGCATGCACGACTCCATCTTCCTGTACTCGATGAAGGAGCAGAAGTCGTACCGGCTGACGAGCGACATGACGGAAGACTGGAGCCCGTCGTTTGATCCGGAGGGGCGCTATCTGTACTTTCTGTCGAACCGCACGTTCAGCCCGATCATGGGCTTCGCCGACCAGAATCACATTTTCCTCGACATGACCAAGCCGTACATCATGCTGCTCAAGGCCGACGCGGAGCCGCCGTTCCGGCCGGAGGACTCGGAAGAAGAAGTCGCGGACGAAGCCGCGGAGGACGAAGAGGAGGAGGCCGCCGAGGACGAAGCCGGCGAAGAGGAAGAGGAGAGCGCGGAGGAGGCCGAGGAAGATGAGCCGGCGATTGACCTGGACGGTATCGAGCGGCGGATCGTGGCGGCCAAGGACGTGGCGGGCGCCAAGCTCTTCCGCCTGGAAGCGACTAAGAAGGGCTTTTTGTACCTGAAGAAGCCCGAGAACGAGTTCAGCAAGTACCAGGTCGTCACGGACGAGACCAGTGGCAGCCTGGATCTGTATCACTACGACGTCGGCGAAGGCGAGGCAACCAAGGTTCTCGGCGGGATCGCCAACTACCACCTTTCGGCCGACCACAAGAAGCTGGTCTATCGCGCCGGCAGCACGTACGGCGTCGTTGATGCGGGCTCGAAGGCCAGTGTCGGCGACGGGAAAGTCGATTACAGCGGTGTACATGTGGAGGTCGACCGTCCCGCCGAATTCCTACAGATCTTCAATGAGGCCTGGCGCGTACAGCGCGATTGGTTCTACGATCCCGGCCTGCATGGCCTGGACTGGCCAGCCATCGGCGCGAAATATCGCCAGTTCGTGCCATTCTGTGCCAATCGCAGCGATCTGAACTACCTGATCGGAGAAATGATCGCCGAACTAAACATCGGTCACACTTATGTCGGTGGCGGCGACGTGGCGGACAATGCCAAGAGCGTCTCGACCGGCTTGCTGGGTGTGGACTTCGCCGCCGACGCCGGCGCCAAGTACTACCGCATGGCTCATATCGTGCCCAATACCCCGGGCGACGAAAGCGAACGCAGTCCACTGGATGAACCCGGCTGCCCGATCAAGGAAGATAATTACCTGATCGCGATCGACGGCGTCGAGGTGACCACCGCCGACAACATGTACCAGTTACTCCAGAACAAATCCCGGCGCATTGTCACCCTGACGTACAACGAGCAGCCCACGCCGGAAGGAGCCCAGACCTATCGCCTGCGGACCATCGGCAGCGAACGCGGCATCCGCTACCGCGAATGGGTCGAGGCCAATCTGGCTTATGTCAACGAAAAGTCCAACGGCCAGCTTGGCTATGTGCATATCCCGGATATGGGCGCGGGCGGACTGTGCGAATTCGCGCGCTATTTCTACCCGCAATATTACAAAAAAGGCCTGATCATCGACGTGCGCTACAACGGCGGCGGATTTACCGGCGACATGATCCTCGACCGCCTCGAACGAAAGATCTGGGGCATGACCCAGCCGCGCGAAGGCAAAGTCTGGCGCGATCCCGAACGCATCTTCGCCGGCCCCTGGTGCGTGCTGATCAACGAGGACACTGGCTCCAACGGCGAGATGTTTGCCGAGGCGGTCAAGATCAAGCAGATGGCGCCGGTCATCGGCATGCGCACCTGGGGCGGGTCGATCGGCATCGAGCCGCACCAGCCGCTGGTAGATGGCGGTGGTGTCACGCCACCGCAGTTTGGTCTCTACGGACTGGACAGCAAATGGCTGATCGAAGGCATCGGCGTCATACCGGACATCGAAGTGCAGAACATGCCTGGCGACGTTGTCCGCGGCCGGGACGCCCAACTCGACGCCGGTATCGAAAACGTCAGCGGGCGCTTTAACGAAGCCCCCGTGCTGCCGCCCGCGCCGAAGTACCCCAACAAGAGCCGCCCGCACGGCTCGTAGTAGTTTCACTGAGCCGACTAAAAATTGTGGGATCGGTGTCCAACCGGGCAGCCCCCAGATGTGGGACCGGTTTTTAACCGGTCTACCGATGCCCAACACTGTAGCGGCCGACGTCCCTGTCGGCCGCTACTTCTATCATGCGGTTTTGCGAGATGATCAGCTCGCCGGACCGATGTTCGCCACGAACGCCACCGACTTGCGCGCCGTGCCCGGACCGGTCCGCGGGTGCACCGGCAGGTTAACTGTCTCGCGGCAGGCCCGATCGGCTTCGGGGCACATGCCGGTGTGGTAACCGTACGCCTCCAGCGGCGTCTCGATGGGATGCAACGGACACTCGAACCAGCTACCCAGCTCTACAAAATGCCGTGCGGCGGTGGCCAGCGCGCGGTCCTTGTCCATCACGCGCACCGGGTAGCGCACCATCACCGGGTCCAGCTCGGCCGGCAGCGCGGGCATCGGCCAGCCGCGCTCTTTCAGCAATTCGTCGTATAACGCCGTCATCTGGCGGCGATGAGCGATGATCCGGTCGCGTTTGCGGATCTGTCGCAGCCCGGCCCGGGCCTGCATCGCGCTCATGCCCTTGAAGAAGTCTGGTTCCATCTTGGGTTCGAACTCGCAGGTCGAGGATGAGCCCACCACCAGGCCCAATCGGGTCAGGAAACGGAACAGGTTCTGTGCCAGGGCCGTGGTGCGCGGGTAGATGAACGTGCGGTAGACCGCCAACTGAGCCCGCAGCATGTTCACCTCGCGCCCGCCCGGTGGTCTGAGTTCGGTTTCGCACACTTTGGCGACCTTCTCGGCCAGTTCCTCGTCGTTGAGCGTCGCCATGCCGCCCAGGCCGCTGGTATACGGCTTGTTCCACTGGAACGAATGATACGCGGCCACGCCGAACGTCCCCACTTGCCGGCCGGCGTACTTCGAGCCCATCGCCAGGCAGCAGTCCTCGACCAGCGGCAGCCCCTGGCGCTGGCAGATGTCGCCGATGGCTCCCATGTTGGCCGGGTAGCCGTAGGTGTGCTGCGCGATGATGAGCTTGGTTTTGGGAGAGATCTTGGCCTCAATCTGATTGGGGTCCATGTTATACGTGGCCGGCTCGATGTCGACAAAGACCGGCGTGGCGCCAAGATAGACGATTGGATTGACCGCCATCACGCATGTGTAGCCCGGCAGGACGACTTCGTCTCCCGCGCCAATACCCAGCCCTCTCAGGATGGCATACAACGCCACGCGTCCCTTCCAGAAGGCGAAGGCGCGCCGCGCGCCGCAGCTATCGGCGAAAGCTTGTTCGTACTGTTCTATAATCTGATTCTTCATTTTGGGTGATCGCAAAAATCGTATACGTAACGATGCATCCGCCGGCCCTCGGGCGTCGCGAACTCGCTATCGACCTTCCATCCCAGGCGGCCATAGAAGGCATTGACCGCCTCGTTTCCCTCGACATCCGTCGTCAGGAACGCGCCCGGCAGGTTGGCGGCCCTGATATTCTCCAGGAACTGACATACGAGCTGCCTGCCGATCCCCAGTCCCTGGGCAGTGGGATCGACGCAGATTGACGAGAGCAGCGCCCGCTCCGTGTGATCCTCCGGGGCGTCGCCGCGGTAAGTTAACGCCCGGAATAGCCGCGGGATGACCGTCGGCTTGCGCACGACAGCCCCACATGCCGCCCAGGCAAAACGCCACCAGCGCTTGAGCAGCAGTCTCTTGTAGAAGCCGGCCGGCCGCAGCGGGCCCACCACGGTGCCGAGCAACTCACCAGTAGCAGCGCGCCGGGCTACCAGCGCCACGGTATCCGGATTGCCGCAGTAGCCCAGGTAGAATTGTCGCAGAAACGACCGACCCAGAAAAGTCAGAAAAAAGTCGGGGAACGCGCCCATGTGGAGCGCGACAGCGCCGGCCACGTCCGCGCGGCCAAGCTCTGTAATTGTCACTTGCGTGCTGGGCGGCTGACTGCTCATGGCACGGTTTTCGCAAACATGCGTTTCTCACGAACCCGGTGACACGGCGGCAAAAACCTGCTCGTATCGCCGGGCGCCAATCTTGATGGACAGTTCCTCATCGTAAAATCTGCGGCCGTTCGCTCCCATGGCGTCCAACTCGGCTGGAGACATGGCCTGGAGCCGGCCGACCGCCTCGGCGATACTATGCGGGTTCTCTGGTTCACATGCCAGTCCGGCCGCGGCCCGGGTAACCAGGTCGGCCGCGTCCCCGCGGACTCCCATCAGAATCGGGCGCCCGGTCGCCATGTACGCTTGCGTCTTGGACGGAATCGTGATGCGGAACAGCGGGTCGTCCTTCAGGTGTACCAGCAGCACATCCGCCATTCTCAGGATCGGCGCGACCTCCGACATGGGGCGCCGTGCCAGGAATCGTACATTGCTGAGCCCCGCGGCCGCGGCGCGCTGCTTGAGAGGCTCGGTTTCGACGCCCCCCCCAATCAGCACAAATTGAACGCGCGGGTAACGAGTCTTGACAATCTCCGCCGCCGCCAGCACCGCGTGTAACGACTGGGCCGCCCCCATATTACCGGCGAACACCACGTTAAAACGACCGGCCAGCCCCAGCCGGTCCGCCAGCGCCGGATCCGCGCGGGGGCACTCCAACTGCGAATCATCGCACCAGTTGTAAATGACCTCGATCTTCTCCGGCGGGACACCGCGCTCACCGAGCAGGCGCTTCATACCCGGTGTGATCACGACCACACGCGCGGCCCGGCGATATACCCACCGGCACCAGCTTCCCACCAACCTCAAACCCAGCGGACTGTTGAACATCCCGGTCGATAGCAGGCTGTCCGGCCAGAGGTCTTGTATGTTGTACACAAACGGAATTCCGCGGATCAGGCGCAGGACCGCGCCGGGTAGTCCCAGCGTCGCCGGACCCTGGCAGATATACGCCACATCCGCCGGACGGACAGCCAGCACCCCGATCGTCGCCGTGGACAACGCGAAGCTGGTATAACTGATGATGCGGCGCAGCCCGGATTTGTCGTGGCTGGGGTATAGCGGCACACGCAGAACCGGGATTCCATCCATCGTCTCTCGTTGCAGCAGCCGCATACGATAGCCATCGTACACCCGCCCGCCGGGATAGTTGGGGTAGGTCGCCAGCACCTCCACCTCGTGGCCGAGCTTGACCAGCTCCTTGGCGAAAGGCAAGCCACAGATCGCATTTGGCTCGGGCTGGAAGAGATAGGCCACAAAGAGAATGCGCATGCGTCGCTCGTTCAGGTCAGATCGTTGATGTGAATGTTGTCCCACAAATGGCTGAGCTTGGAGGTCCCCAGGATCAGCTTGACCACCCGCGCGGACACATCCTCGATCTCGTACTCAAAGGGCAACCGCGGCTCGTGGGCCCGCGCCCGCGCCGAGGTCTGCAACCGGATGGCGGCCACGATGACATCCGGATCCAGGCCCGTCATCACGATAGTGCCGGCGTCCAGGGCCTCGGGACGCTCGATCGCGTTTCGCACCGTGATCGCCGGAAATGACAGCATGGCCGCTTCCTCGCAGATCGTGCCGCTGTCGGAGATCACGCAATGCGCGTTCATTTGCAGATTAACGTAGTCCAGAAAGCCGAAGGGTTTGAGAAACCGCACACAAGCCGGCAGTTTCACGTCACCCAGGGCTTCCAGCCGCTTGCGCGCCCGGGGATGCGTGGACACGATCACCGGCATATCGAACTCCGTCCCGGCTGCCTCCAGGGCTTGCAGGATGGACTTCAGGTGACCGCTATCATCAACGTTTTCCTCGCGATGCACGCTGGCCAGCAGATACTGCCCATGGCTGAGCCCCAGATCCTCCAGGGCGCGCGCCGCCCGGATCTGCTCCATATGCGTTGTCAGCACCTCACGCATCGGCGAACCGGTCAGGTAAATCCGTCGATGCGGAATGCCTTCGGAGATCAAGTGCCGGCGGGCATGCTCGGTATAGACCAGGTTGAAGTCGCTGATGTGATCGATGATGCGCCGATTGATCTCTTCCGGCACGTTCAAATCGAAGCAGCGGTTGCCGGCCTCCATGTGATAAATCGGGATCTTGAGCCGCTTGGCCATGATGCCGGCGATGGAACTGTTCGTGTCGCCCAGGATCAGCACCGCGTCAGGCTGTTCTTTACGTAACACCTCTTCGCTGGATATTAGAATATTGCCGTAGACGCGCCCCAGGCTGGAGGTGTCCACGTTCAGGTAGTAGTCTGGCGCGCGCACGCTCAGATCCTCGAAGAAGACCTGGTTCAGCTCGTAATCGTAGTTCTGGCCGGTGTGCACGATCTTGTGATCGGCCACCTCGTCCAGTAGGGACATCACGCAGGACAGGCGGATGATCTCGGGCCGGGTGCCCAGAAACGTTACTACCTTTATTTTACCAGCCATGGCGTTACACGTCTTCGTAGAAGGTGTCGGGATCTTCCGGGTCAAACAGCTCGTTCGTCCAGAACAAAGTCAGCATGTCCGTGTCGCCGATGTTGGTGATATTGTGCGTGTGGAAGATCGGCATCTCCACCACCGCCGGCTGATCGCCACTAACGCGATATTCCTTGATATGACCGCCGCCGATCCGCCGCATCCGGATCAGGGCCTGCCCCTGCACCACGCAGAATTTCTCCAGCTTGCGCGTGTGATAATGATTGCCGCGCGTGATGCCCGGCCGGGTCGTCGAGAAGAATACCTGGCCGGCGCCTTCCTGCTTAACCACCTCGAACAATGAGCCGCGGTCGTCGGCGTGCAAGGTCGGATGTTGCGCGAAATCGGCGTCCGGCATATATGTCAGGAATGTGCGATAGAGGTTTTCCTCGAAACGGTTGGTGAACCGCGGCACGATCCGCTTGTCGAAGTAGTAGTCCTTGAAGCGTTCGAGTAGTCCCAGAATGCCGGATACCTCGATCTGGCACGTGGCCGGCACCCGCACTTCAGCCACCCCGGTTGGCGGCTGGCGGATGGCGACGAGCACGATCTCGGCCAGTTCCTGAACGTATATCAAATCAAGTGTCTTGTCGCCGGTCACTTGCGGTTGCTCGCCATGTGTGAGCTGGTGGCAGAAAGTGGCCACTACTGAGTTGTAATAAGGCCGACCACTATCGCCGAAGACATTCGGGATAATCAAAATGCTCAAAGGCGCCTGCTCGCGCTCGGCCCATGCCCGCAGCCGCCGCGCCCCCTCTTGCTTGGATTTGCCGTATGGATTGTCCAGGTCAATCTGTGTGGAGGAGGAGAAGATCACATGCGGTCGGACGGCGGCCGCTTCCATCCGCGACACCAGCTTATTGACCAGCTCCAGGTTGACCTGGTAGATCTCGTCCGGCTCGCCGCGGTTCATGGCGGCCAGATGCACGATTACATCGCAATTGGCGACAAAATCCCGCAAATGCGCGGGATCGTCGAAATACTCATCCTCGAACGGCGGCACGACGATGTCTTCCTCGCGCGCCAGCCTGTCCCGCAGATGCGTGCCGACGAAACCGATCAGGCCCGTAATACCAACTCTCAAAGCCGCCATGCTCTACTCCCGACTCCCAACGTCACGGCTGCCACCCTTCCAGGTCTTCCCGTACCTCCTCCAGCGACAAGAGCAGCTCCTCCACCTGCTTGACGTTCAAACGCTCGGTGTTATGCGAGGTGTAATCCTCGATGGCCGCCTCATCCAGATCGCCCTCGGTAAAGTACTTGGTGTAGTTCAAATCGCGATCGTCAAGCCGCACGCGGTAGTAATCGCCCATGTCCTCGGAGCGCTGCAACTCCTCCTTGGTCACCAGCGTCTCGTAAATCTTCTCGCCATGGCGCATGCCGATGACCCGCGTGGGCACCTGCGATTTGAACAGGTTCTTCAGCGCCGTGGCCAGATCTTCCACCGTGCAGGCCGGGGCCTTCTTGACGAACAAATCGCCCGGCTGGGCGTGTTCGAAGGCAAACAAGACCAGCCCGATCGAATATGGCAATGGCAGCAGGAAGCGCGTCATCTCCGGCACGGTGACGGTAATCGGCTGGTTTTTCTTGATCTGCTGAATGAACAGCGGTATTACCGAGCCGCGCGAACACATCACGTTGCCATACCGCACGCAAGCGATCACCGTGTTCTGCGAGCTTTCCGTGCGCGAGGCGGCGTGCGCCACCTTTTCCATCAAAGCCTTGGTCATGCCCATGCAGTTAATCGGATAGACGGCCTTGTCGGTGCTCAGGCAGATGACCCGCTTCACCTGGTGCGCGATCGCCGACTCGATCACGTGATGGCTGCCCACCACATTCGTCAGCACGGCCTGCATCGGGAAAAACTCGCACGACGGCACTTGCTTGAGCGCCGCCGCGTGAAAAATCAGATCCACACCCTTCATGACGTTGTTGACACTGTCCATGTCGCGCACGTCGCCGATATAAAAGTTGAGCTTGGGATTGGCCAACTCGATGCGCATCAGCTCCTGTTTCAGTTCGTCGCGGCTGAAGATGCGAATCTCCGCCACGTCGGTGTCTTTCAACAGGCGCTTCGTGACCGCTTTGCCGAATGAGCCGGTACCCCCGGTGATCAGGACGGTCTGTCCAGCCAGTTCCTTCATCTTTATTCCTCGCTTTCGCCGGCGCGCCCAAGTATCCTGCAATAAGCACTACATTACAACCGAGCCTCGCGTGCCGTACGCCTCATGCCGCGCAAGCCTCAAATAACTTCATCATCGCCGCCGCCGAGTCGGTCCAGCGAAACTGTCCAATGCGCGTCAAACCGCGTGTGATCAGCTCCGCGCGCCGGTTATGATCGTGGTACAAAGCGCAAACCGCGTCAGCAAATTCCTCCGGACAATCCGGATCACACAAAATACCCGCGTCGCCAATCACCTCCGGCATGGCAGAAGTGTTACTGGCGACCACCGGGCAGCGGCGCGCCATGGCTTCGAGCGGCGGATTCCCAAAGCCCTCTACGCGAGAAGGAAAGACCAGGCAGATCGAGTCGCGCAACAGCGGATCCATTTCCTCGTGGTTTAGATAGCCGGGAAACCGCACGCGCTCACGCAGGCCCAGCTCTTTAATCGGCGCATCCAGGTGCGACCAGTCACCACCGCCCAGGATACTCAGCTCCCACGACACCTCCGGCTCGCGTTCGATCAACAGCTTCAGCATCCGCAACAGACCGGCGTTGTTCTTGTAAGGCCAGTGTGACTGCAACGCGATTATGTGCGGGCGACCACTCCAGGAAGCGTCACTCCGCTCCGCGGCGGCGAACAACTCCCGCGACAATCCGTTGTAGATCACATGATTGCGCGGCGCCGATTCGGGATAATACCGCTCGGCCTGCTCGCGCATATACCGCGAAATGAACACATTCGCGGCCGCCTTGCGCAGCCCGACGTGCGCCAGCCAGTCCTTGACGCCATCCACGAATTCCCCGGACCGCAGCCGCGTCCAGAAGGTGTCCCCCATGAAGCGCAAAAGGTTGCGGTGATGCACTACCTGTGGCACTCCGCAACGGCCGACCGCGTGCAACGTGGAGAGCACCACGTCCGTCCCGTTTCGCTCGATCAGCGGTCCTAGTCGCGTTTGCTGCGCGAAGGTGTGCCGAGCCGATGACCGCTCAAAGGCGAAGGGAATGACCTTGATGTCCGGCCGCAGCGCGCTGATGGCGTCCAGCACCGACGGTCGCGAGGCGTAAACCGTCAGATCCATGCGCGCCCCAATCTCCTGCCACGCCTGCAAGTAGCCCAGCGCGCCGTTCAGGCCGCCACCCCGCTCCAGGTTCACCGCGTTATAAACTACTCTTATCACAAATCACGCTCGCCGCGCGCCTGTGGCCGCGCATCCACGACAAATCGCCGCAATACATCTTCCAGCCGCCCAGTCAGTACTTCTCGCGAAAATTCACGTTCCAGCAACGCCCGCCCGTTGCGCCCCATCTCCTGGCACAATTCCGCCTGACCGGACAGTTCGACCAGGGCATCAGCCAGCGCCTCCGGCCGATGCGGATCGACGTAGCGCCCGCAACTATTACCCTCGATGGTGTCGCCCAGCCAGCCGGGCACATTGATCAGCACCGGCTTGCCGGCCGCCAGCGCGTCAAACATCTTGTTGGGCGACCAGGATTGCTCGGTATCCGTGGCGGCGTAGATCGTCATGCAGGCGTCACAGCCCGCGACCAGTTCCGCCACCGCCGCCTTGTCCGGCACCGACCGGCTGAAGATGACGTTCCGCAAACCATACTCGCGGGTCAATTCCTCCAGCGCTTCCCGCCGCCCGCCACTGCCGTGCAACACGATGCGGATGTTTTCTTCGCCACGTTCCTGAAGAATGCGCGCCGCTTCCACGGCATACTCCAACCCGTTAGCGCGCCCCATCGCGCCAAAATATATCGCCGTGAAGTGGTCCCCCAGACCCAGCCGCTGCCGCGCCGCCGAGCCATCCAGATCGGGCCGAAACAGATCCAGGTCGGACCCGTTCGTAATGACCGAGACCTTCTCCTCCGAAATACCCCGCGCGCATACGCCGGCCTTCATGCCCGGCGACAGGGCCACGATATGCCGGGCGGCTTTGTACAAGTCCAACTCCATCCGCCGCAACCACCAGATGGCTACCGGATTGGTCAGCGTGCCCGTGTTGATCAGGGCCTGGGGCCACACGTCGCGCACTTCAAAGATAAACGGTACCTTGAAATGCCGGCCAAGGGCGCGCCCCGCCAGCCCGATCATCAGGGGCGTACTGGTGGCATAAACCACGTCCGGCCGGGGCATTTGCTTGCCGACGCGCGTGGCCAACCGGGCAAAGCTTAAAAACTGGAGCACCCGGCGCGGCCCGCTCATGCCGGTGCCTTTGTGCGAATTGGCATACCCCGCCGCGATCGGTACCACGTTGATACCCTCGACATCCAGCTCGCAGTACTCCTGACCCTCCAGCACATCCAAACCGTCTTCGGCGAAGCGCCCGGACTTGATCATCGTGACCCGGTGCCCCTTGGCCACCAGTCGCCGGGCGAATTCATACGAGCGCGTGCCGGTGAATCCCTGCCGAGTATTGAAGTACTGATGCAGATAAAGGATATGCACGTCGTTGCCTTTCGCTGTCAGTTCTACCAGGCAATACCTTCGTAGCCTGGAGTCTCGCGCTCGATGCCGGCGATATCGGCTAGATCAATCACCCGGATACCCTTGGCCAGCCAGCCCCGCACGCACACGGCATCGGCGGTGGGGTGGTTTACCAGGATCGTGTCACAATCGTCCAGGTCGGACAGCTCTCTAACCAGCAGTTGTTCGAGATGTCGCAAGGCCGCCTGTACGGCTTCCTTGTTGCTGCCAATCAGCCGGCTGACGTCCACCCCGGGGTCATATATGCGCACCTTGATCCCCTCGCCGATCAGCCGCTTGGCCACGGCCACATAAGGGCTCTCGCGCATGTCATCGGTGTTAGGCTTGAACGCCAGCCCGACCATGCCAACCGTCGCCGGCTGCGTGGCCAGTACGCGCCCCACGAATTCATCCACCTGCGTCTTGTTGCTGGCCAGCACGCCGTCAAACATCGGCACGTTCACGGAGTTCAGGCTGGCGTAGCGCAGAATAGCCTTCAGGTCCTTCGGCAAGCACGAGCCGCCGAAGGCAAATCCGGGCCGCAGATAATATGGATTAATGTTCAGCTTGGTGTCCGCGCAGAAAATGTCGGCGACCTGCCGCGCATCGGCGCCCACCGCCCGCGCCAGGGCCCCCATCTCATTCGCGAAGATCACCTTGACGGCGTGAAACAGGTTGTCCGCGTATTTCACCATCTCGGCGACTTCCAGCTCTGCCCGAAAACGCGGCGCCTGGTACCCGACATACACCTCCAGCAACCGGTCGCCCGCGCCGGCGTGGGCCTCTCCCATCACGATCTTGGGTGGATCATCAAAATCCGCCACCGCTGAGCCTTCGCGCAGAAACTCCGGGTGAAAGACGACGTGAATATCCTCGCCCACGATCAGTCCGCTGGCCTTCTCTAATATGGGAATAATCCGTTCCCGCGTGGTGCCGGGTAATACCGTGCTGCGCAAGACGATCAGTGGCCGGTTCTCCATACCGCTCAGACACGTGCCAATTTCCTGCGCGCAGCGTTCCACGTGCTCCAAATTGATCCCACCGTCCGGCTGCGAAGGTGTTCCGACACAGATCCAGGCCATATCGCAATCAGCCAGCCCGTCGGCGGGTCTGATACTGGCGGCCAGGCGACCGTCGCTATGTCCCGCCGCCAGCATTTCCGCCACGCCAGGCTCCTGAATGGGCGTCTGGCCGGCGTCGATGTCGTGTGTCTTGGACGCCATGGGGTCCACGCCAAAAACACGATGCCCGTCGCGCAACAAACACGCCGCACTAACCACACCCACGTAACCCATGCCAAATATGGTGATATTCACAATCTGCTTCCGTTTGAGCGGTCCCAAGCCATCCCGCTCTTCATAACTTCGTCCTATTCGTCAGGGACGAACACTGTATCAGCGTTTGTGCACACCGGCGAGTCGGCGCCGCCAGTTCCAGCCCCCACGCCGCGTCCGTGGTCGCAACTTCCCAGTGTTGCCGCTCTTCTGTTTGCGAGATCAGTCGCAACGTCACCGGCTTATCGGGCCCCATCGCCGTTATGACACGAAGTGGCAACGCCGCTCTATATGCGACTTCCATCGTCGGAATAGGTTGCCGTGTTCCGTAATACGGAGCCGCAAAGCCCTGCACTCGTCCTGGCTCATCACATCCGCGAATCATCCGGACCTCCGCCGGGCAGTCATGATCACTCGCGACCGATAAACACCACGGCCCGCGCGCGGTCTGCAAAACCAGTACCGGCCGCTCGGCTTCCAGCTCATACGGCGCATCCAGCAAGTGCCAGCGCAATACCGCCTCATGCGTCGCCCGCCCCAACAGATCGTCAATTACCACCCATACTCCCCGCTTCAGGCTCAACACACTGCGTCGGTTCAATACACGCCAAGGCTTGCGATCGTAGTCGTAATGCTCGCCCTCGAAATACAAGCACTCCTCATCCGCCGTCTCGAACCACCGCCGGCGCGCCCGCGTCCACGGCAGCCATAGAAACCGCGAGACCAGTTCCAGCGGTGTGACACCATCAATCTCGACCGTGTTATGGGCGGCGATGGACTTGAAATAGAATTCAAGATCGGGGCGGCCGGGAATGTAATACTTGTACAACCCGCAATCCTGAATGACGTTCTGCCCGCGGAACCACACGTCCATATGCAGCGGATCACAATGGCCCATGCGGTCGCGATAGGTGTGACAGCGCAACATGGCCCAGCTCTCATCGCGCCGTAGCGTGTAATACCCACCATCGTCGAACGCCCGCGACTGTGGCCTTGTGCATGGCTCGGAGACGCTGTCCAGTGCCTCGGCCCCGAACAGCCATAACGTATGTTCGTCCCATGGCCCAGGCGGTAGCGGACGCTTGCGCGTGGCCAGGTAATACACCGACTGCACGATCGGGCGATAATCGTTGAAATCGCACTCGCTCAGCGGCAGCACATCCGCCCCGTCGTTATGTCCATATTGCGGCAGCCGGCCGGTTTCGGGTTCCATCATTTGGTACAAAAACTCGCCGCAATCCCGCAGCCGGTCATATATATCGCGCGGAAAAGGCTCGCCGTGCAACTCCGCCAGCCGTGTGCCCAGCACCGCGCCGCTCAACATGACGCGCTCGTAATTCATTGAGTGTTGCACGTAGCTGCCGTCGGCGTATACCTGTCGGCGAATCTCGTACTCCAACACCTCCCGGCCCCGCTGCCACCAGGTCTGACTATCGCGCAGTTCCGGCAGCAATTGCCCGATTAACATCAGGCCGCAGGCTTCCGAAATGGCATGATTGTTCTTCTGCGAGATGGCGTAGTCGATGTGCCGGGCCACGCGATAACCGGTGGCCCACGCCAGGCGCGCGAATTGTCGCCAGCGCGCCGGGGTTGTGGCTGCATCGTCGGCCAGGCTCCAGAACGCCAGCGTGATCGCGATCAGGCGCACCGTGCTTTCCTGCCCACACTTCCAATGAAAACCCTCAAAAGGCGGGCAGGCCCGCATCCAGGAATCGACCCAACGCCACAGCAGCGGCCCAACATCCGCATCCAATCCGTGACCGCGACCGCGGGCCAGATCGAGCGCCCACGCGGCCCGCGCCGGCTCCCACATCATCCGCGGATCACCCTGCTCCGGCCGGTAGTCGGGAATCTCGCACCAGGTGCGATTCGCGACACCACGCTTGTCATCAAAGGGATTGTGGTACCAGTCGATCGGCTCTGGCGATGGCTTATGAAAGAAATAAACACACCGGTCCCGCCCGAGCAGCTCAATGCGCTCGGCTAGCACCGGCTGGCGCCCATTGCTGGTTTCTGACCAACTCTCCGGCACGATTGGCGGCTGCCCCAGCGGGAATAAAAACGTCGGCGGATTAGCGTGCTTGAATTCGGCATACTCCTCGACGCCGGCGGGTATCTCCGGCCGCAAAATATCCGCCAGGTCAATCTGCTCCCACGGCCTTTTACCGAAGATTCGCCGCGTGCGCCCGCTGGCTTTGGCCAGATAGACGCCCGCCCGCAGCCAGACTAGGCGTGGCCCCAGATAGCGCAGGATATAATACGCTTTGGTTAATGGATTCACGATCCGCGCTCTGCCTCATGCCCGACCGGCGGCGCGAGTCGTACGGTAACGCCTTCACGGGCGGATTGATTGGCCGCGAATGTGGCCCGCGTCACCAGCTCCAGTTCCGTGAACGGGATCGGCGCCCGGCCGCCGCCGACCGCGGCTTCAAGAAAACGAGCCACCTCCGCCCGCACGCCTTTATCCTGTCGCATGCTCATCCTGGGCGCGCCTTTCCAGCCATACGCCCGCAGACGCCGCCAGTTGTCGATTACCAGCACTCGCCCTTCGCTGAAAATCTCCACGCGCTCTTTCGGATAACTCTTCGGCCCATTCGCCCAGTAATGGACCGTGCCGATCGAGCCATCCGCGAACGTCATCACGATCGTCATCTTGTCCTCGGCGGCCTGCCGCGCGCCGCCAAACATCACCGCGTGCACGCTGGTGATCGGATACCCCACGATGTCCATCGCCAAATCGATGAAATGACAACCCTCACTTACTATCCGCCCACCCCCGACCGCCGGATCGTGGTGCCAGTGATCGGACGGCAGATGGCCGGCGTTGACCATGATCTCCACCGCGATCGGCTGCGACCGACTGCTCAGCAGCTCCTTGGCCTTCAGTGCGTGCGGCGCGAAACGCCGATTGAAGCCCACCATCACCAACCGATCCGGCCGGGCGGCTTGCGCCACACACACCTGTGCGAGCCCCTCCTCGTCAATGGCCAGCGGCTTTTCCACAAAGACGTGTTTGCCGGCACCCAATGCCTCGGCCACCATGCTCGCGTGCGAGTTGTGCCGCGTGGTAACAAAAACCGCGCCAACCGCCGGATCCGCCAGCATTTCACGATAGTCGCTCGTGGCCCGCGCGGCACCAAACTTGCGCGCCGCATGCAGCCCGGTTACCCCGCCCGCACTGGCCACCCACTGCAAGCGCGCCCCCGCCGACCGAATCGCCGGTAGCAGCATCAGCTTGGCGAAGTTGCCGGCACCGATCATGCCGACCGTCCCCGGCGCCGCGCCGACTTCGACCGCCGTGGCACTGGACACGGTCATCACCCGCTGCGTTGGCGGCGCCTGTTGCGGATATTTCAGCACCACCCCAAGCACGTCGCCACCCGCCAGAATCGCGTTGTAAGCACTGGCGGCGTCGGCATGCTCCGCGATTTGCGAGATCAACGGCCGCACGTCGATCGCCCCCTGTGCCAGGCCCTGCAAAACCGCCTCGAAGTTGCGCGCCTCGGTCCAGCGCACGTAGGCGAACGGGTAATCGCGCGCCCGCTCCTCATATTCCGGATCGTAGCGCCCCGGCCCGTACGAACATGAAACCTGCACGCTCAGTTCCTTCTCGTAAAGCGCGCTGCGCTCCAGATCCATCCCCACGTTGCCCGTCGAAACGATGCGCCCCCGCTTGCGACACATCAGCGCCGCCTGCCGCATCGGCTCGCTGCTCTTCGTGGCAGCGGTGATCAGCACGCCGTCAACGCCGCGGCCGGAAGAAAACGTCTCCGCCGCTTTGACCGGATCGCCGCCCGCCCCCACTGCCACCGTCTGACATCCAAACTTCTCCGCCAGCCGGCACCGTCCCTCGTTTATATCCACCCCCAGCACGCGACAGCCATGCGCCCGCAGGAGTTGAACCGCCAGCATGCCCAGCAAACCAAGCCCGGTTACCACGAAGTTTTCGCCGAACGTCGGCTGCAATAGCCGGATACCCTGCAACGCGATGGCCCCCAATACTGTGAAGCTGGCACATTCACCATCGACTTCCGGTGGCACACTCGCCGCCAGCGTGGCAGGTACACATACCATCTCGGCGTGCGGCCCATTGGAAGCTACCCGATCCCCGACCGCGAAGCCCGTCACTCCCGCCCCAACCTCCACCACCGTGCCGACGTTGCAGTAACCCAGCGGCATTGGTTCATCCAGCCGGCTGAAGACCGTCTCCAGCGTGGGCATCAGGCCGTCGGTCTTGATCTTGTTCAGCACCTGCCGCACCTTCTCGGGTTGTGAGCGGGCCTTGGCGATCAGGCCGGCTCGTCCGAACTCAACCAGCATGCGCTCCGTGCCGGCCGAGATCAGACTGTGGCTGGTCTGGATCAGCAGATGGCCCGGACGCGTCACCGGGCAAGGCACATCCGCCAACTCGATCCGCCCGTCGCGCAGGTGTTGCAGAATCTGCTTCACGACTCGGCCTCCTCCTGCCGCCCGCTTTGTGCGGCGTGCATCTCGTCCAGCGCCAGCATCAACTCGCAGGTGCGCTGCACGGACTCCAGCGAATCGCCCGGCTGCCCCGCGATAATGCGTTGCGTAATCGTGCGGTACATGTGGTGAAACGAGATCATCTTATTGATGCGCTGGCGGCGAATGATGCGGTAGCGGTCCTCGGACATATAGCGACCGGCGTTGTCTACCCGCACCGTCACGCCCCCCGCCCGCAATTGTACGTGCTCCTGTACACCGATCCGGCGACTACCGTGGTCCGTCAGCGACATGCTCAGCGTAGCCCCGTTTGCCAGCTCGACGTTGACCTGCATGTTATGGTTGCGGCCCAGCCACAGATCGCAACGCTCCACCGCCGGATAACCGTTCATGAACAGAAAATGATCCAGCCAGTGACAGCCGTTGCTGACGATGCGGCTGCGCGCGTTGGGCCAGTTGTACCAGTGGCGTCGCGGGTAGGGAATCTCATAAACGATGCAGTGATAGTTGACCGGCTGCCCCGGTGCCAATTGTAGATCTTCGCGCGCCAGCGGCCACAGCGGGTTATGGCGCATGTGGAAACCGGCATACACGCGGCCCGGATGCTCGCGCAAGGCGGCTAGCAATCGATCCAGTTCGCCACGCGTCGTCACCAGCGGTTTTTCCATCACCGCCCAGCCCCCGCCACGCATGGCCGCCACCGCCAGATCGGCATGCGTGTGGTGATAGCCAGCGATAAAAAACACGTCGTAATGCTCGTCGGGCCGCACGAATTCAGCGGCATCATAATCGCGGCCGTCATCCGGCCAGCGGCCAAGCTGCGGCGGCTCGATCTCATGGATGCATTGAATATCAATCCGCGGATCGATATTCGGCAGTATGCACGTTTTCGCATAGTTGCCTAATCCAAAGACCACACCACTCAGCGCGCCGCGGCTTGTTCTCCTTGAGCCGTGCCGTTCTTGGGGTGCCGCTGGCGACGCGATCGCCAGCACCTCAGCCGACTTCAAATCAACGCCGCGCCATATCTCACGCACCCACGGCAACAGCCGCGTGACTTCATGATCAACGTCGGTGCCGGAAAAGCGGCTCCAACCCGCCAGGTTGTCCCAGTCCGGATGATCGCTCGGCGGCTCGCCGCGATAAAGGCAGACGCCACCGGACTGCGTGGCCTGCCGCCAAACCTCGTCCGTAACGGCTGTCGTAAAAGTGACCGGCAGGCAGACCCGCTCCACACACTCCGGATGTGACGGGGTGATGAAAGCCACCAGGCTACCCACGGCGGGCACTGTATCAGCATCGGTCTCTAGCACCTCGCCCAACCCAATACAGAAAAAGCGTCGATCGCGCAGTGTCTCCCGCAGCCGCGAACGCACTTTGCGTGTCAGCTCGCGCAAACCAACTTCGCGGTAATAATGCCACAGCCGTGCCAGTCGCCGGGGTTGATCCACCTGAACATCGTGTAAGCGCTCCAGCGGCCACCAGGCCCGCACCGCGATGCGCGCCTCGCCGGCTGGACGATGATAGTCCAGGTAGCCATCCTGCCATTGCCTGGCGAGAATATGCATTAGCCGGCGTCTCCCAGACAGAGTTGATACTCGCGATCGAGCAGGTTGGCCACCACCTCCGGCCGAAAACGCTGTGCCAACTCGCGCGCACAATCCGAACACCGGCGCCGCCCATCATCATCCCGCATCAGTTGGCGCAGCGCGGCCTCTAACTCTTCAACGCCGCCATCCCACGACAGCCCGGCGCCCGCCGCGGCCACCTCCGGCGCCAGCGCCACACTCGACGCCACCACTCCCGGCACCCCGAACATCAACGCCTCGGCCAGCGAGATGCCAAAATTCTCGTGCATCGAGGGCTGCGCGAACAAGTCCGCGCGTTCGAGCAGGGCGGCCTTGACCGCGCCGCGCACCGGCCCCGGCAGAAAAATCCGGTCTCCCAGGCGCGCCGCCTGGATAGCCTGCTGCAAACCTTGAGCGAATTCTGTGTCCTCGTGCGGCCCAGCCATGACCAGGCGCCAAGTCGGGAATTCGTCCGCCAGCCGCACAAATACCGCCACCAGCCAATCCAGCCGCTTGATGAAGTGAATGCGCCCCACAAAGACCAGCAGGCGCTGCTCATCATTCAATCCCGGGCATATCTCCGCCAGCGACTGCGTGTCCGTCTCGATCTCCAGCAAACTGGTTTCCAGTGGCTGCGGCACGATGAACCGGCGCGCGCGTAATTGCAACGCCGCCATCTCGTCGCGCTCCTTGCTGCTGCAACAGTGAATGCCGGCGGCCCGGTAGTACACCCGGCGCTCGAACAATTCCAGATAAATCCGCTTACGATATGATTTCTGTCCCCGGCTGACGGCCCCCAGGTTGCCATAGGGCCGGATGATATAGGGAATGCCATAAGCCCGCGCCGCACTCGCCGCCGCCAGCAGGTGGTAGCGCCACGATCCGTGCACGTGCACGATGTCCCGGTCGCGGGCCAGTTCCCGCACCACCCGCCGCAAGGCCCCGTTGTACCACAACAGCCGCGAACGGGTGGGCGGCTCGTGTACCCGCAGGTTTCCATAACTGCCCGATTCGAGCGTCAATGGTCCGTCGCAGCGCGAACACGGCAGCACCACCACGTCATCGCCGCGCGCGGCCTGAGCCCGCGCCAGCGTTGTCAGCCCATACGCCGGCCCGCCCATGGTTTCTTCCAGTCCGAATATGACGTGCAGGACCTTCATGCATCCTTGGCCGGGATCGTGCTTTCCAGAAACTCCACCATGCGTGGTACGACGACCGCCTGGCCGTAGTTCTCATTAATCCAGCGCAGGATGTAGTCCGTGTCCGGCACCTGGAGTGTGCCGTCCAGGAACGCCCTCAGCTTGTCGTGCAGGGCGGTGACGTCACCCGCCGGCACAACCAGCCCGGGAGCCAGACCGTCCAGGATTTCCGGCGTGGCGCCGGCGTCGGTGCCGATTACGGGACACCCAAAGGCCAGCGCTTCCTGCGTTACCAGGCCAAAACATTCGAGTGCCAGAGTCGGGAGAATAAACATGTCCGCGGCCTGGTAAGCCAGGATCAGTTCGTCGTCCGGAATGCGCCCCATGAGTTGCATGCGCTCCTGAACGCCGTGCTCCGCGATCCGCGCGTTCAATGCATCATGTAACGGCCCGCCGCCGGCAATCATGAAGCGGCAACGCCCCGCCTTGGCCAGTGGCGCGATGGCATCAATGGCGATTTCCAAACCGTAACGCGGGGCCAGCCGGCGAACGGTGAAGAAAATCGTCTCATCGACCGGCCAACCCAGTTGCTGCCGCGCGTCGGCCTTGCTGCACGTACGCCGCAATTCCGGCCGCAACCAGTGCGGAATTACCGTCACCCGCTCCCCCATCCCGTGATAGTGCTCGATCTTGTTACGGGAATACTGGGAAAGTGTCTGTATCGCCTGGGCCTTGCTTAGCAAACCACGCTCCAGGCGCTTGATCGCGCCGGTCGCCAGCCACCACTTCAGGTGTCCCACCAGGCCCTGACTCTTCCAGTTGATCTCCTGTTCCATCACGATTGGGGAGTGCAGCGTGTAGACATAGTGTGGTTCACTACCCAGCGCTGCCACCACCGCCGCCCCGGTGAAGGGTGAGTGTATATGCGCAATATCCCATTTCTGGCCAGCCAGATGCTTCCGGGCCACCTCGGCGCCGGCGGAAATCGTGTGCCGCATGCGCCCGGGGTGCCAGGCCGGCAGCTCCGGTCGGTGGAAACGCACCACGCGAATGCCGTCATGCGTGCTCGTCTCGGGCCGGTCCATGGCATTGGACTGGTAGGCCGCCAGCAGGCTGACCTGGTGACCGCGCTCACACATCACCTGGGCGATATCCCAGGCCACCCGCGCGCTGCCTCCGGGTCTATCGACGAAGGCATAATCAACGGCTACCAGGTAATTCATACTGCTCGACCTCAGCGCGAACCAGTTAACCGTTGTTGGTTCCATCCGGCTACCGACCGGACGCGCGGTTGCTTCATAGGCAAGGCCGGGTACGTATCTTCCGGACTGGTGGCGCGGCGCAGCGTTCCCGCAAAGATGCGGTACAGAACGTAGATGACAACGGCGAAAACCAGACGCCACACAACGTCACGCCAGTGTCGGATGAAGTCATAACCCCGTACCCAAATCAAGGCATGAGCTTGCACCGCGATCAGGATCAGGGCCATGGCCATCGAATGCGACCAGGCCCGCCGTACCATCATCACCAGTGCCCCGTGGAATAAGCCGGTGAGTACTCCTCCGGCGATAATGAACAGCGTGCCCCCCAGCATCCAGAAGTGGCCGATGAGCGTCACCCCCACGGCCGTCTTGTCCGTAACCCGGTGGCCATAACGAACCAGATGATAATTATGCCCGTAGTCAGCCATCGTCATCTGGCGCCGCGGCACCAGCGATCTGAACATCTCACTTACGTACTTGCCGGGATTGAAACCCATGTATGGCACGTTTTCTGGTGTGTGCACGACAACACTGTGCCCGCCGGTCGTGAAGAAACGGCCCAGGGTCGCGCCAATCGGATTCACCTTCTCCAGGTACTCACCGGAACGGCCGGTGATGATCTGCATGCGGCGTCCCAGGTTCTCGAAGCCCGGGGCCAGACCGCCCACGCGCCGGGTCACGTCACCCAGTGTGAAGTAGACCGGGAGTACCAGCATTACCACCCCCACGAACATCGTCTTGCTGTTGGGCCGCACCCCACTGAAGAACAAGATGCCGATGGCCAGGCTCAACAACGGATAAGCGGCGAACTCGCGCTTGTTTGCCAGTGTGTACAGTATGCCAAACCCGATCAGGATGCCGAGCAAAGTATAGCGCGTCAGGCGATCGATCCGCAGGAAAAATGCCCCCACGGCAATCATCAGGGTCTTGTAGTATTTGAAAAGCCCGTCAGCCCAATAGGTTGCCGCTTCACTCAGGTTGGCCAGCCGGGCGGCCGCATTGTACCCCAATACTCCCAGCACGATGAACGAACATGAGTACGCCAGCGCCTTGCGGTTACTCTCGAAGCGGCTGCCATGAAAATTATCGCGAGATTTTTTCACGAACAGCCACACCACGCCAATGTACGGCAATAGGAACATCGTTGTGACCAACTGGTAGTGTGCCAGTCGATACAGGGCCGAGTTACCCCCCATCGGCCGCATTAAGCCATACGTGTGATCCGGGAAGAACATCGCGAAGCACAGCGGCGCGAAGCACCAGGATATGACCGTGTTGGGTAGGAAGAGCAGCGGGATAGCGCCCGGCAGCCAGTGGCCTTTGAAGAACCTCATGCAGGCGTAGCCGGTGATCAGGCAATTTATATACGCCAGGAGCGCTCCCGCCAGATGCTCCGCTTGCACCTGTATGCCAATGCCCACCGGGGCCAGTACGCCGAAGACCACCACCGGCAAACTCAGCCAGCGCGGTTTGGCACGCTTGGCGACCAGCGCCTGTATTGCACGCACGTTTACAACCTGAGTGCGCGAACCATTCATAAATTCATTCTCCGCCGCACCTTACATCAATGGCGGCCGCGGCCGGTCGGCTGCCGCAAGAGCCCGGCCCACACTCCTCTGGAAAGCTATCCAGGGCCATGCCGGCGGTACCACTCCCACATTCTTATCGGCCCTCTCCGCCACCCCAACGCACTGTGTTTGGGCGGAAACATCTTCTGCGCCGGCCAGCCATTCGCAAGACCAACTCACATGCCATTAAGGGTACCTGATATTACCCTTACTACCGGTTGGTGGGAGGAGTTCGTTGACTATTCCTCCCTGGCGTCCGCTCGGCCAGTCGACCCAGCAGTCGCCTGGTGCCGGTTCGCATCAGGCGCTGCTGATAAATCGACAGCAACCAACCGGCGCCCGCCCGCAGACGCTGGCGCGGCGTACCACGGCTGGGTACGGTTTCCTGCACATTAGACCAAAACGGCCCGCCCACGCCGGTGATCAAGGGGCCATGGCTGGGCATGGAACGCAGCGACGTGCGCTGCCAACCCAGCAGGGCCCGTTCTTGAACCAACTCAACATAACGCTGGTCGAAATCGTCGCCGCACCCCGGCGTCCGGGACATCAGGAACCGCTTACACAGGGCGGCGGCATAGGGGGGATCGTCAGCCAATAAAGCGTCAATGTGTCTTAGTGAACCGACGTGCGTCAGACTGAAAACGGGTTGCATGTAAACCGATGAACCGCGCCAGGTAGTCTGTTTCCAGTCTAGCAGTAACTGCTCTACCGGCAGCTCGGGATCCGCGACCGCCGACGTGAAGAGTGTGGTACGGCGCTTCCCATTAAGGAAGGCGTTCGCATGGCTCGCATCATGCTCTTCGGCGGGGCCCAGGAAATCATCCAACAGCCGATCGTGTGCCACCATCAGCTCGCGCACGATTGTCTCGGCCCGCCGCAACGCTGTTACCAGGGCGTGCATGTCACATGATTCCACCATGCGGCGTCGCAGGGCTTCCATGTCATCAGCGAAGGTCTGCCAGTTCTCTTGCCGGAGGCCCCATGCCTCTAAATGCCGAATAGTGTGCCGCAGCGAAGCAAGTTGGACGAGAGCATGTCTGACCGAAATCCGGCGGCGCATGAGGTCGGCGCCGTAATCGCTCCAACGCAGGGGCAGAAACTCAACTCCCATGATCAGGCCGAGTAATTTGTACTGCTCGGCGGTGAGGGTGCGCACCGGAAGGTCAGGGCCGCCCACCAGTTCGAGTTTGGCGCCTGGGTAAACCAGGGGAAAGTTGTGAAAGCTATTATGGTCGAATATCAGGGGGCCATGGCAGAAAACACCGCGCTGCTCGGGCATCCATGCGTCGATTCGTAGCGTCGCCATTGGCACGGCCGTGTCATTTGGGAATACCACGACCAGATCAAGATCGGAAACGCCGGGAACCGTCACGGCACCGAAACGATATACGGTTGCCTGTGGGCAGTACGGTTGCAGGCGCTCCCACAGCGCATGTGTGGCGTCGTCGTAGATCCGTGGCGCGATGGCTCGTGGGCAATCATGAGCCTCTCGGTCGGATAGTTCCACCGGCGCGCTCATGGCTTGTCCTCCCGAGCTGGCACGGGGCCGATCAGCTCAAGACAACGCCGGGCGAATACCGTCGCCTGCCGCACATGCTCGGTTTCCAGGGCAGACGGATCCGGGGTTGGAATCCGGTCAAGACCAACACGGCCCAACGCCTCGGCCAGGTAGCTGCCCCAGCGACCCAGGCCAGCGAGTCGTCGCGACATGCGTAGATAGATCGTATTAAGCGGCCAGGTGGCGCGTAGCCGGGTTGCCCAGGTGACAGCCGCCCACTGTGCTTCGGAAAAGAGCGGACGAGCCAACTCGAAACTCTCGCGTTTGTACACGTACTGGCCGCGGCTGCCCAGCACCAACGTGGGTAGCAACATCAGGCGACTCAGGAAAGACTTGAGGGCGTGTCCGTTCCAGTGACGCGGATCCTGGTGTTCCTGGGCGACGATGCTCTCGGCCAACTGGCGACAGCCGCGCCCAGACTCCTCGGTGGCCGTGCGACGGGCGATAGCCAACGTGTGTGTACCATTTAGGCAGGCAGCCACACGTAGGCATGCTACCGGTAGGAGGTGATCGGGATACGCCCGCAGGTCGGCTTCGGTCACCAGGAAGTAGCCGTGGTGCTGGTGCGGATCGAAGGCCTTCAACGGCCACGTATGTTGGAGAACATGCGCGCGGAGCGCGAGCAGACTCGCGGCACATGTAACCGTCGTGTTACGCAGGACGATGTACGTGTCGCAATCACTGTAAGCAATATCGTCGCCGGTAGCCAAACTGCCATGCAGATAGAAGCCGGCCGCTTGTTCGGCGAGACCGCCATGCCATACGGCGTCCAGGCGCGACGCCAGTTGGCGGTGACGCCGGGTCTTGTCCAGGCGTGCCGGCGCGATTGACACGGCGGTCATGTTTTCTTGTTGCGACGGCAACCGCTCGCACAATGTTTCGTAGGTCACGGCCAGGTCACGCGCGATGGCCGGCCAGGTCAACTCGACTTCCGCCATTGGTCTCTTGGCAAGCGCGTCATGCAATGCGCGCAATTCCACCAATCGGCTTCGCCAGAACTCCACGCGCGGGCCACGTCGGCTGTGCGTGAAGGCGGTCAGCAGGTGGTTAGCCAACGTTTGCAGACGAGCCAGCTCCGGCTCGATCGTGATCAAAGGATCTGTGTCGTTCATGACTGGCATCGTACCGCCGCTGGCCCGGTTCTCAATTGGCGCGGTTGATGCGTTTGATACCGTCGTCGAGGCCTCGTTCCCCTTCCGGGCGGCGCGCCGTCGCCGAACCATATCGAGCAGCATCTGACGGGCCCCACTGTCCAGGCCGAACCGGAATCCGAACAGCGCGTAGAGCACGGCCAGCGTGCCACCAAACACAATCAAGCGCGCCCAGGTGTCAGGAGTCCAGTATTGCAGCCAGCCGATGCCGAGCATCCCGATCAGGCCGGCGATCAACAACGGTCGCAGGTGGACGCGCGCCACGAACTGGACCGCGTCTATGTCAAAGTGCCGTTGAAGGAGTGTGGGAAAGACCAGTACCTGCTGAAATATCAGTGGCACGGCTATCCCGGCAGCGATGGCCAGTCCGGCCCACTCGGTGGAAAACACCAATGTGATACTAAGCACCGCGATGGCCATGGCCGTGACAATCCAACTGACCGCGATGGGCCACAGGCGGCTGGTCCCCGCGAAAGCCGACTGAATGATGGTATTGGGCCACACAAAAGCATGCGCGATCGCCAGGATGGCGACGACGGGATATGCCAGTGGCATGGGCCCCTCGATCCAGACCGCGATGAACGGCTGCCCCACTACAACCAGGGCCAGGCATATTCCGGCGGAGATAAAGCCCAGCACACAACTGGCTCGTAGCACTATGCGGGCTACCGCCTCGCGATCGCCGGTCGAGTGCACTGAACTGATCAACGGCGAGAACACTCGTGAAATCCCGTGAATCCCCTGGTAACAGGACGTAATCAGAAGCAATCCGACCGAGAAGGGAGTTACGGACTCCGGGCCCACATGGCGTGTCAGAATAAAGTGGGGACTATTGTAAATTGTGATCGTGCAGATGGTGATCAGCATCATGTGACTGCCCAGCGTCAGGATCTCCTTCAGGGCCGACCGGCTGGCTGAGAGCGGCAGAATGCGTAACGCCCGAAATAGCCACTTGCCCACCCCAATCTGCAGAACCAAGGCGACGGCATTGGAGATCACAAACGCCAGAGCGGGGACATAGATCACGCGCCAGGTGGGTATCAGGGTGAAGATCAGCGTGATCCGCAGGACGAGTTCGAAGATGGCGACCGCGTTGAGCAGATCGTAGCGCTGCCAGCCCGCCATCAGACCGGTGTACGGCCCGTGCAGCAGACGAATGCCAACGCCCAGGGCGATCAATTGCAACGTGAGTACGGCGTCGTCGACCAGTTCGGCGGGAATCAGCGGAAACAAACCGATGAATGGTCGTGCCAGTACTGCCGTGATCAGAACGAGCGCGGTTGAAACAACCAGGAAAAACACGAAACCACTGGCCACCGAGGCATTCACCTGCTCTGGTTTGCCCAACGTGCAGTACCGCGCCACGTAGCGGTTGATCGCGCTGGTAGCCCCCATGTCCAACAACATCAGAAAACCGAGCAGGCTGGCCAGCGTGGCATACACGCCGTAGTCTGTCTCCCCCAGTTCGTCGATTAAAAAGGGTACCAGAATCAGCGTTACTAAGATGTGCACGCCGAGCTGCGTCCAGTTGCAGGCCACGTTGATCAGCACTCGGGTTTTGCCCGCCGCTGGTCGCAAGGGTTTGCTCGAATCTGGCGGATCGAGTTGCGCCGTGGATTGGTTGGACGGTGGTTCTGTCATCAGCGCGGGGTTCCTATTCCTGGTGGTCGGCGGCGCGCCGGGCCCGATCGAGTAGTCGTTGTGCCAGTTCGCGTTCGGCCGGATCGCGGGCCGCCGGCACTAACCGCTCGGCCAGGTACAGGGCCTCCGCGGGACGCCGAAAACGCTCATCCCGGGCCGTCAGGTACAACTCGGTCAGGCCGCGCAAAGGACCGTAGCCGGCGGGATCCTCCTCCAGATAACGTAGATACATCCCGTGGGCGGTCTCCTCCTCTCCCAGCCGGACACAGCACCGGGCAATTTCGTACCGCGCGGATGAGGCCAGCCCCAGCGGCCGGGCGTTGGCACAGTTCGTGAAATGCTGTCGCGCGCTGGCATAATCTCGCGCGCCGAAACACTCCCGACCCAAGCGCATCTGCTGTGTGGCGTAGCCCTGAACCGCGGCCAACAGCATGACCGGAACCACCGGCACGATTTGCCAGATTACCCCCCACCTCGGACGCCAGCGGTAGACCCGCAGTGCCAGGACCACCAGTATTCCGCCAGCCACAGCCGTCAGCACCGGTTGCTCCATAAAGGCACCCGCCAGCAGCAACTCTGGCAATATCAGTGCGGCACAAACAACCAACGAGCCTGGCCGTCTCCGGCAGATCGCCACCGTCGCCCCGACCGCGGCAAGTGGCGCGAACCAGAATAGTTCCCAAATGAGACCTTCCGCCCCACCGCGCGCTTCGCCGTCGAACCAATCCGGTCCGATCATCGCGCCGGTCAATGGCCAATACAGTGGTATTCCGCCGTCGATCAAATCCAGCAGCATATGCGAAGCCACCGCGCAGAGCGCGGCGGCCAGCACAATCCAATTTCGTTCCCGCCATCCTAGTCGCAACAGCAACACCACAACGAGACCGCTCGCCGCCGTTACCGGTAGCGCTGCCAGGGCTGAGTGCGGCAATCTTATCCCCGCGAGCCCGATGACCCATTCCAGCAGGTCCGGCAGGTATGCCAGCGAGATCACGGCCCCCAGCCAGATGGCGCGCAGGCGCGGCCCGCGCACATCGGGAGTGGTGGCCACTCCAATACCCAATCCAACCAGGCCATGCCCGAGCAAAGGCAACCTGCACACCTCCAAACGGCTCATACCAGCCTGGCCGCTTAATCGGCAAAACGTAATAGCGCCTCGGCAATCCGCCGACTGGCCTGACCATCGCCATAAGGATTCTCATCTGGCACGGCCCGGCGTTCGCTGTCGCCGGACAGATATGCCGCCACGCTCTCAATAATGCGCTCGGTGGAATTGCCCACCAGCTTGACGCAACCGGCCTGCACGCCCTCCGGCCGTTCGGTGGTGTTACGCATTACGAATACAAATTTGCCCAGGCTGGGCGCCTCCTCCTGTATGCCGCCGGAATCAGTCAATATCAGGGTGCTGCGCCGCATCAGCCACGCAAAGGGGGCATAGGGCAGCGGATCCAACAAATGCACGTTCGGCCGTCCGGACAACAATTCCCGCACCGGCCGCTGCACGTTAGGGTTCAGGTGCACCGGGTAAATCCAATGAATGTACGGATGCTGCTCGGCCAGGTTCGCGATGGCCCGGCAGATGTTCTCGAAACCAGCCCCGAAACTCTCGCGCCGATGCCCAGTTATCAGAACCAGTTGCCGATCACCCACCTGGTCGGTAACCCACTGGCGCAGTTCCTCCACATCCGCCGGCGGATTGTGCTCAATGTGCTCCAGAACCCACTGCAGGGCATCAATTACCGTATTGCCGGTGACTACCACGCGCTCGGCCGGCACGGCCTCGGCCAGCAGATTCTCTCTCGCCCCCGGCGTCGGGGCGAAGTGCAGATCCGCCAGTTGCGTGCACAGTCGGCGGTTGATTTCCTCGGGGAATGGCTGGCGCTTGTCGTGGGTGCGCAAGCCGGCCTCGACGTGCCCCACGCGCACCCCCTCGTAAAACGCCGCCAGGGCCGCTGTCCAAACCGTCGTGGTGTCCCCCTGTACCAGCACCCAATCCGGCCGCTGTTGCTCCAGCACCGGCTTGAGCCCCTGGATCACCCCCGCCGTCACGTCGAAAAGATCCTGCCCCGGCTTCATCAGATCCAGATCGTTGTCGGGCACAACCTCGAACAGATCCAGGACCGAGTCGAGCATCTCGCGATGCTGCGCCGTGGCACACACGCGCACCGCAAACTCATCCGGCCGGGCGCGCAAATGCCGTACGACCGGACATAGCTTGATGGCCTCCGGTCGAGTGCCCAACACAAATAGTATTTTCAGCGGCATATCTCTCCATCCCGACATCCGCCAGCGGGCTTCAACCGCCACACCGTGCGGCCAGGATCTCCGCGATGCGCGCCGCGGCGTGCCCATCCCACATCTCGGGCATCACGCGCTCGCCGACCGGCGTGCGCCGACAGTGCTCATAAGTACTGACGATCTTCTCCGGATCGCTGCCCACGATGTGGTTGGTGCCTTGTTCCACCGTGATCGGCCGTTCCGTATTCTCGCGAATCGTCAGGCACCAGACCCCCAGAATAGTGGTCTCCTCCTGAATCCCGCCGGAGTCCGTCAACACTACCGCCGCCCGACTGATCAGCCTTAGAAAATCCAGGTACCCAAGCGGCTCGATAACGCGCAGGCCGGATAATTGACTCAGCCGCTGGTGCAATCCGGCACGCTCCAGGCTGTGCCGCGTGCGCGGATGCATGGGAAATACCGTTGGCAGGTCCCGCTGAATCCGTTCGAGGGCCGCAATCAACCGCTCGAAGGCGCCGGGATCATCAACATTGCTCGGCCGATGCAGCGTCACCACGTTATAGCCGCCGGGCACCAACCCGAGCTGCTCCAATATCGGCGAGCGCTCGGCGTGTACCAGGTTGGCCTTCAGCGTATCTATCATCACGTTGCCGACGTAGTGCACCTGCTCATCCGGCACGCCTTCGCGCTTGAGGTTGGCCAGCCCGCTGGGCTCGCTGACGAACAGCAGATCGGAGATGGCGTCGGTCAACTGGCGATTGATCTCCTCTGGCATCGTGCGGTCGAAGCTCCGCAAGCCGGCTTCCACATGCGCCAGCTTGATCCCCAGCTTGGCGGCGACCAACCCGCACGCCAGCGTACTGTTGACGTCGCCGACCACTACCACCCATTCCGGCCGCTGTTCGAGCAGCAGCGGCTCGAAGCGTGTCATGATTTCAGCGGTCTGCCGGGCGTGACTGCCGGATCCGACTTCCAGATTGATCCGCGGCTCGGGAATCTCTAGCTGTCGGAAGAACAGCTCCGACATATTCTCGTCATAGTGCTGACCAGTGTGCACCAGGATTGGCGCAAGCTGTGGATACGCCTGGTAGGCCCGCATCAGCGGCGCGATTTTCATGAAGTTCGGACGCGCTCCGCAGATGTTCATAATCCTGGACAAGGCCGACTCCCGGGCACCATCAGGACACACAAGTTCTTGCAATCATTGATCTTGCGACAATCGCGCCACAGATGCTTTCGATATGGTCTTATATCGGGCAGGGCCGCCGTACGCCAGCACCGGCTATGAAAAACTCGCACGTGGCCGGATGCGCAGCCAGGCGGCGGAGGCACAAATGAACATCACCGGCAGCACGGGCAGATGGTATTTACTCTGCACTTCATAAAACTGGTGAAGGCCCCAGAGGTAAAGCACCAGGCACAACAGCGGCCAGAATATCGCCGCCGACTTGCTCAATCCACGGCTCCAGACCGCCACGATCACCAGCACGCAGATAAATGTCCACGCACAGTTGATCAGCAGCTTGAGGGCCTGATCGACGCGCGGGTGAAGTTGCCCTTCTTTCACGAAAGACAGAATGGTGCTCGAAGTCCCCCACATGTACGCCATCTTGACCGGTGCCAGACGCAATACGTGAAACGGATGCTCCCCCAGATACTGCCAAGCCTGCTTCCACAACAGCCGATCGCGCTCCAGCTCCGACACCTCGGCCCCGAACCGTGGCAGACTCATGGTCAATCCATTCGCCCGGGGATTGTTTGAAACCCATAGTCCCGCCCCCCCCGAGGTTGTTACCGGCACGTATTTCCCGAAAAGCTGATAGTTG
>JBDRDH010000032.1:0-91965 GCA_043820985.1 Planctomycetota bacterium | reverse complement strand
TACCCCGATGCCGGCGATGTTCAGCGTCTCGCTCGGCGCCTGGTAACCCGGCCCACCCAGCACCCGCCGCGGCAAAATGGTAAACCCCGCCACCAGCCCCGCGCTCCGTCCAATGAATTGTCGCCGATTGAGCTTAGCCATTGCAAATCCTCACGCCATACAGAACAATGAAGACACCCTGTCTCCATCTGATACCAGCGCAAATGACACAAGACTGTTTTATTTTAGTGTCAGTGTGTCCTGTTGGTAAGAACGCCGGCAGAAATGTGGTTTCGGGATATTGAGTTACCGCGCGCGTCACCGCGCGCGGCCAGATCCACGGCTCGGCCGCTACCTCGTTGCCTGACTGCCTCGTTGCCTGGTTGCCTCTTTACCTGGTCGCCTTCCTCAACCCCCGCCGACCAGGGCGATGAAACTGTCGATGTCATAGGAGTTCACGTCGCCGTCGCCGTTGCAGTCGGCCAACATGCGGTCACATTCGGGGTACAGCGCTTCGTAGTCGCAGGCGGGACTGACCGCGCAGATGAAGCCATCAATGTCGTACGCATTCACGTTCCCGTCGCAGTTCATGTCGCCGATGGACGGCGGCGGAATCAGAACGAACGTACGCCGGTTTTCCAGAATGCCGGGGTCGTCCCCGAACATGCCGTAGGCGACGATCCGGCCAGCGTCGTTGATGTCGCGCGCCGACCAAAGCGTCACGTCAGCTTCGGGCGGCAGTAGCGTGTTGAGATCGGTCATCTCATTGCTTTCCCACAGGAACGCCTTGATGCCGAAGACCATATTGCCTGAGTGCCCGACGATCTGCCCCAGGTTATTGATTGCATACGCGACACTGCGCTCGTCACCCGGCGTCAGCGTTCCGAGGTTGCGCGGCGGCCCATCTTCCCAGAGGCACGCGCGAAAGTGGCCGGCGCTACTGGCATAGCCCACGATCTGTCCCGATTCGTTGATATCCTGCGCTTCGCTCTGCGTACCGCCGGGAAGAGTTCCGAGGTCCGTCATGACGCCGTCTTCCCATAGGTAGGCATGCTCCCACGTCTCATCCGGATTATCCGGATTGGGAAGTTGAGACGCGCCGACGATCTGACCGGCGGAGTTTATGCCATAGGCTTCACTCCCGTAATACTCATCGCCGCCCAGGACACCCAGGCTCACCATGTTGCCGATCTCGTCCAACACGAAGGCGCGCGAGATATACACGAGGAGGCCCGGCCAGATTTCGACGTAATACTCCGTGTTCGCGTTTCCCACGATGGTGCCCGCGTTGTTCAGATCGTAGGCCCAGGAGGACGGCCCGCCCAGCGTGCCCAGATCCAGCAGCCCGGTATCGCGGTGCCACAGGATCGCTCGGCTACTCTGCCCGCCGGGAATCTTCGAGTAGCCCGCGACCTGCTCGTTGTCGTTAACTGCGTAGCCGAGGCTCTTGAACTCGCCGAACGCCAGCGTGCCGCAGTCTTCGAGCACGCCATCGGTCCAGAGGAACGCGTGGGCGTCTTGATTGCCCTCCATTTCCACGGCTCCGGTTACCTGTCCGGCGTTGTTGACACCCCAGGGGCCCTCATCGAACCCCCGGGCCGGACCGATATCGATAATCGTGTAGTAGTCCTGCGCGCTGGCTCCCGCGGCCAACGCTGCCCCCACCATCGTCATCAGGACCCCCATCTGTCGCCAAGTACGTCCATATCGCATCCGATCTCTCCTTTTCACGTCATGCTCGTTGGGCTCAGACGCTCAACTCAGGCCAGGTGCCATCGAGAGCCGACCTTTCGTCCGCGCACATCTTCTTACCAGCGCCGGCCGCCTCCGGCGAAAAACCCATGTCGCCCGGCATCACTCCTGACACGAGCCGAAGAGCGACGCCGCACCAACCGTTGCACATTGCCTTCGCGTGGGCGTTGCGCCGTGCACGCTGCGTCTCCGCACAACCCCCACACCCCGGCCTTACCGCCGGCGTCGCAGCATCATCAAGCCGCCCATCGCCAGCAATATGGCGGTGCCGGGTTCGGGAACCAGGAACGCCGCTCCGTTCAACACGACGGTGTAACCACCCTCGTCGTAGCCGTGCTCGGTCCAATGGTCGAGCGGCCCCGCATCGGGATCGGGCATCTCCTGGAAATGACCACCCGGGAACCAGCCACTACCAGTGAAGAGCAGGCCGTTACTCGCATCCTTCGCGTAGGAATAGTATGCAGCAACGCCGAGGTAGTAGACGCCAGGGGCCGGCACACCTACCGCATCGATCCGCGAAGCGTAGTAATCATCGTTATGTCCCCAATCATCGTTCCTGACCGCGCCATAACCGTCGGCATCAAAGAGCCACATGACTGTGTCGTCGAAATCGTGGCTGCCGCCGTCGGGGATGAGCAGGCTGGCGTAGAAGGCATCCGAATCAACGATCTCGATGCCGAACAAGTCGATGTCGCAGTTGTCGGGGTAGACGCCGTCAATCACGCCCACGATCGCGTCCAGCGGACCGCTGCCATCCGTGAGCTGAGCCTCGGCGATGCCGTTGTGGCCGGCGTCGCCCACCTCCGTCCAGGTGCCCGCAGATGCGCTGCACGCCAAGCCGAGGGCAGCCACCAGGGTTGCGCTAATACCAATACTTCTCATCATTGCTTTTTCTCCTCTTGTTTTCACCGCTTCTCCTCCTGTCCCATCTGCTGGGTTTTCTACTGTGATTGCCAATAACAGAGAAGACGCCGGGCGCCACGGCACGCAAGCCGACAGGCGGACCAACGAGAACGCTTGGGGTGACGGGCGATAGGCTCTGCGGAATGGTGCACAGCTCTTCTCAACATTGAACGCGGCTTTCGTAGCGAGCAAGCCGACAGGAGCGATTGTAGGGGAAAGTGAGGACTGCCGTCAACATAAATCTATGACGCGGGCGAAGAATTCTCTTAGAATATTAATGGCCCGCATCTTAGATTCATTAGAAACTCTCTTGATCCGCGCTCGACTTCCGCCTACAGTGCATTCTATGAAGACCGAAGAAGCTGTTTCCCAGGAAAACGCGGCTATCGCACGGCTGTCCACATGCGGAGCCGATTTAGCCGAGGCCCTCCGTAGCGTCTTGGCCAGCATCCCGCGCGCCTATGCCGGCCCCGGCGACCTGGCCCGCTACCTCCACATCGATGCCAACGTTCCACGTCGAATACTCGGGGCTCTCAACAAGGGGGACCCTTTGCTGTTCGTGGATTCCCTGCCGGGTTATCGCGGCATCCGCTCCTTCCTCGACAGTGCCAGCGAACATGTCTCGGATGCCTGCCTATCACAGGCCAACGAGGCTGCCCAGAAGCTGGAGCACCTACTGCGCGCCCAGATCGGCGGTCGGCGGAATCTCACTGCGCTGCTGGCCACCGTCCGCCCCGACGCCCGCAGAAATCTCGAGCTTCAGAGCAAGCGCACGATTTTCCAGGGTATGCGTCAGTGGCTCGGCTACGAGGCTCGTCTGGGGGTGACCAGCTACTTCCTGCGGCCGAACGACGCGTCGCCCGACAAGTGCGACATCGCCACTGTCTTCGGCTTAAACGAGCTTAGGCGCCTGGGAATCGCGCTGCCGCTGCCGGTTCTCACCGGGTATCAGCGCACGGATGAGCGGGAAACGCCGATCCTGGACGACCTGCGCTGCCTGAACGGGGATCCGGTGAGTGCTGCCAGCGGGCACGGTTTGATCTCCCAGTTCAGCACGGATCCGTTTCCCCCGTTTCGGCAGGTTCGGCAGGGCAAGAAGGTGGTCTTCACACTTCCGGGACCGGACTTCGACCTCGATGGGAGCATGAACTACCTCTTCGGCTTGCTGCTGAGTTCCGACGCGCCGCGTTACGCGAGCGAGGCAAGCTCTGAGCAGTTGCTGTCCAAGCTGCCGCTGGTCCCGTGTGAGAGCGAGATCCTTGAAGTGTATCTGCGCAAGGACGCGTGGCCGGGTGCCCAGCCGGAGGTCGGCATATTCAGGATTACACCAACCGGTCCAGTGGATGACTTCGAATCACGGTCGCTGGACCGCGTGACGGACCACGAAAGCGTCGAGTACCTCGGTTGGGGGATTCACGGCGGAATCAAGGAGATGCCCCGCTACACCGATGCCATGCACCACTGCTTCCGGGAGTTGGACTGGCCGGAAGACGAATTCCGCCTGTACCGCTGCCGTGTGGAGTATCCGGTCGTCTTCATGCAAATCGCGATGCGGTTCGAGCTACCGGCGGCGCCGCAGTAAATACGGTACTGGAGGTGTGGGAATGTGGAGCAAAACTGTAAGAGCCTGTCTTGCGGGAACGCTGATCAGCGCGTTCGTGACGGCAAGCCGGGCGCAGACCTGGATCGATGTGACTAGCGCGTCGGGGATATCCCCGATCGGTTCGGGCAGCGGGTGCGCGTGGGGCGATTACGACGGCGACGGTCTGCTAGACCTGGCCGTCTCCAGCGAAGACTTCTGGCTCTACAAGAACATGGGCGATGGGACATTCGCCGACCGCACCGCGGAGGCGGGCTTGGCATGTCTGACCGAGCGGGAGCCGGAAGCCATGGTCTGGGGGGACTACGATAACGACGGCCACCTGGACCTGCTCGCCAGCACCTTCTTCATCACGGACACGCCACGGCTCTTTCACAACGACGGCGACGGCACGTTCACCGAGCTGAATGAGGCCGCCGGATTTGTCGAAACGCTCAACGGTAGAGCCGCCTGGTGCGACTATGACCGCGACGGCTGGCTGGATTTCATCCTTGGCTCGGTCGCCCTGTATCACAACAACGGCGACGGGACGTTCGCGGAAGTGGCCACGCAGGCTGGTCTCGACACGTCAGCGTGCTGTGAAATACCCGCCTGGGGCGACTACGACAACGACGGTTGGCCCGACCTCTACGTCGCCCGCTACAACGAAAACCGCCTCTATCACAATCTGGGCGATGGAACTTTTGCCGAGGTCGGCGCCGCCACCGGAACGGCCGACACGCGCCACGGCAGGGGCACCGCCTGGGGCGACTACGACAACGACGGCTGGCTCGACATCTACATCTCAAACGGAAACGTGCGCAACACCCTGCTGCACAACAACGGTGACGAGACCTTCACCGACGTGACGTACTCTTCCGGAACGCCGGATTATGGCGACGGCCGAACGTGCCACTTCCTCGATTACGACTGCGACGGCTGGCCGGACATCTTTACCTCGAACCATATCGCCAAGAACCGGCTCTACCACAGCGACGGCGACGGAACGTTCACTGACCGCTCGATGCCCGAAGGGATCCTCGATCCCGGAGACGCATTCGGCGTCGGGTTCTGCGATTACGATAACGACGGCGACCTCGACGTGTTCCTGGCAACCCACTACGACGGCCACCTGCTACAGCACCAGGGCCTCGCCAACCACTACCTCATCGTGCAGCTCGAAGGAACCATCTCTAATCGAGCCGCGATCGGAGCCCGGGTCGAGATCCGCCCGGTCGTCTCCGGCGATACGATCATGACACGCGTGGTGCGCGGGGGTGACGGCCAGTACGGCCAGGACTCTCTCGAACTTGAGTTTGGCCTGGGTGCGTATATCTGCGTGGAGGAGCTGCGGGTGTACTGGCCTTCGGGCTTGGAGACCGTGCTCACCGACGTTCCGGCCGACCAGCGGCTGCTCATCGTCGAGTCCGGTTCCTCCCCCGGCGACCTCGACGGTGACGGCGACGTGGACCTGGATGATTTCAGCACCTTTGCCGTGTGCATGGCCGGCCCGGATGTTCTCGACCCGCCCCCCGGGTGCGACCCGGCTGATTTCGCCAACGCCGACCTGAACAGTGACGGCGATGTCGATCTCGCGGACTTCGCCGTGTTTCAAACGGCTTTCACGGGCCAGTAGCAGGGCTCGGTTGAGAAATTCACAAGTGCGGCGACGTCCCCGGCAGACTCACGATCAACCGCCGCCGACCAGGGCGATGAAACTGTCGATGTCGTAGGAGTTCACGTCGCCGTCGCCGTTGCAGTCGGCCAACATGCGGTCACAATCCGGGTACATGCCCTCATAGTCGCACTCCGGACTGACGGCGCAGATGAAGCCGTCAATGTCGTACGCATTCACGTTCCCGTCGCAGTTCATGTCGCCCTTGCCGGGCAGCGGCATGAATGACGTACCGCGGGCGTCATGCTTGTACATCGGCCAGTAGGCGTCGTTCGGCGAGAAGCCGCCGGGCTGGTCGAAGAAGGCCACCGTGCCGAAGTTGGAGACGTGAACGAACTCGACGTCACCGTCGTTGTCGCAGTCCGCCACCGCCGGCGTGGGCGTGGTCGTTCCGGTGTGGTTCTCGTCGGAGAGGTAGTAGGGGAACCCCTCGACCAGCGTGCCGTCGGCGTGCAGCGCAAAGAGATGATCGTGGGTCTTGAGGAAGACCTCCGGCTGGTTGTCGCCGTCGACGTCGGCGATCACCGGCGAGGAATTGACGTTGCCGGCGGCGCCGGGGTGCGTGAGCACGACCGGCCAGCCGGTTACTGACGTTCCATCGTGGTGGTAGGCGTAGATCTTCTCCATAAGCGGGGAAGGCTGGGCGCCGCCGATGAGGATTTCCAGGTCGCCGTCCGCGTCCAGGTCGCCGAGGGCCGGCCCGGAGAGACGGATGTACGTGGCCTGGACGGGCCAGCCAGTCTCGAGGTTGCCCTGCGCATCCCAGACGTACAGGTAGTCGTTGTTGGAGGTGTCGTACGCGCAGGCCACGATCTCGACCTGGCCGTCGGCGTCGACGTCACCGAGCGCCACCGGGGCCTTGGCGATGCCGGAAGTGGCGACCGGGAAGCCCGTCGCGACGGTACCGTTCAGCTCCCACACGTAGACTTCGAACGGATCGGGACCAGTGGGGCCCTGGTAGGTGGCGCCGGCGATCTCGAGGTCGCCGTCGCCGTCGATGTCGCCGACCGCCGGATCGCCGATCAACTGGGCAGAGAGGTACGGCCAGCCGGGGAGCGTCGAGCCGTCGTGATGCCAGACGTACAGGCGCTTGGAGGTTGAGGTGTAGATAATCTCCAGGTCGCCGTCATTGTCCACGTCGGCCACCGCCGGGGAGTTGTAGGTTCCGATGCTCTGGGGCCAGCCGGGGAAGTCGGTGCCGTCGTGATTCCACACGAAAGCCCGGTACCAGTTGCCGACGATCACCTCCATGTCGCCGTTGTTGTCGAGGTCGGCGACGGCCGGGCTGCCGGGGAAAGGCCCCGGTGTGATGTCCTTCGGCCAGCCGGGCAAGGCGTTACCGTTGATGTCGAGGGCGTGGACGAAACCGCCGGCGTAGGGATTAGCGCCGGTGTAGTAGGTGCTGAGGATGATGTCCTTGACGCCGTCACCGTCGAGATCGGCGATGCGGGGCGCGGACAGGGCGGGGGCGGAGATCGGATAGAGCCAGTTTTCGACGATGGTGGGCAGTCGCGCGTCCCAGCCTTCCCCGTCGAGGCTAAACGCCCAGCCGTCTGGTGCGAACCAGGGCCCGGGCGCCGGCGTGGCGGTGGTGTGAGTGGCCGGGGGCAACGGCTCGGCGGCCGCCAGGCCGGTGACCGGCAGAACGGCGGCTAGACTGATCGCGATGATGTGGGTGAGCGTGGATCGCATCGTGGAACCTCCTTTGCGCTGGACGAATGACCTTTGCGCCCGCCGGCAACCGGCGCGCGCGAGAACTGCACTCAACTGCTATGGTACCCGCTGGCCGGCGGGAACCCAAGACAAATGATGGCTCCGGCATGAATGCCGCCGAGCAGGTAGCCACGAACCGGGGCCCCGCAGCCGGGATTCAGGGGCCTCGCCGGCAGCTCACGCTCGGTTCGGCTGATGAGAAGGCGCGATTAACCGCCGCCGACCAGGGCGATGAACCCGTCGATGTCGTAGGCGTTCACGTCGCCGTCGCAGTTGCAGTCGGCCAGCATGGGATCGCAGTCAGGGTAGAGCGCGTAGTACTCCTCGAAGTCCGGATAGGTTGACACGGCCAGGATGAAGCCGTCGATGTCGTAGGCGTTAACCAGCTCGTCGCAGTTCATGTTGCCGAGTACATACGAGCCGAACTCGTCCGCTCCCATGTCCACGCGTGCGCCGCCGTCGTCGTCGCCGTCCCAGACGCGCACCTCGCCGTCCATGTCGGTCTCACCCGGCTCAGGCTCGAAGGCCGGGTTGCCCGTGTCGATGCACGGTGAGCCAGCGCCCAGGTGGTAGTCGTTGTCCTCCCACGTGCCGGGATCATCGTCTGGCCCGTCGGGGTCAACAAACAGCGGGTCGGTGTCTTTGTTGCCCTCGCCGTCCCAGCCGCCCTGGACGTCGCTGTAGGTGACCGAGAGGCCGCCGGAGACGTGGGCGATCTCGGCCGGCACGTCGCTCCACAGGATGCTGTTTATCACCGTGGTATTGCCTCCCTCGCAATAGAGGGCGGCGCTCCAGACGGCGGACTGGTTCTCCGAGATCGTGCAGCCCCTGATCGTGGCGTTGCTGTCGTAACTGTAGATACCACCGCCGTCGTACGTGGTTACGTTGTGCGTGATCCTGGAATTGATGACCGTCGGCGCGCCGCCTTCGAAGTAAACACCACCGCCCACGGTGCCCGAGGTGTTGTTAGCGATCGTGCAGCCCATGATGAGGGCGTCGCTTTCCCGGCAGGAAATAGCGCCACCGTACGAGAAAGTGGCTTCGTTCCCTGCGATGGTGCATCCGATGATCGTGGGGCTACTCTCGCTGCAATAGACACCGGCGCCGACGCCCTCCGTCGTGTTGCCGGTAATCAGGCAATCAGTGATCACCGCATTGCTGTCACCTTGACAGCAGATACCGGCCCCCTCCGAATCCACCTCGTTTGCAGTGATCACACAGTTGCTGATCAAGGGGTTTGCAGAACAATCACAGCCGATGCCGGCACCGACCTCGGCCCAGTTCCCCGTCAGCACGCAGTTGATGATCGTGGGGCTGCCGCCGAAGCAGATGATCGCGCCGCCATCCATCCCCTCGGCCTGCGTGATCATGAAGCCGTCCAGCACCGACGTCTGAGTCTCACCGCTGCCGAAGTAGAATCCGATGCCCAGGTTTTCACAGTCAATGATGCAGTTGCCGGGACCGTTCGCCGACCGAACAGTGACGGCTTTACCCAGGAAGTCGATATCGCGGTTTCCGGGGCCGGTGTAGGTCCCGTCACACACGACGATCTGGTCGCCGTTACAGGCGTCGACGAGGGCCTCCTGGATCGTGGTATAGTCGCCGCTGCCGTCCCAGCAGACGGTCAGAGTCTCGTTGCTGGTGGCCGACAGGTCGAAGACATAGGCTGAGCCGGAGTCGGTGCCGGCGTCGTCATCGTCCCGCGCCCCTGCCAGAACGACGTCACCTGAGATGCCCACGGAAAGTCCCAGGTGGTCTCCGTCGGCCCCGTCGGAGGCAATCAGCTTAACCTCCTCAACCCAGGCTGAGCCGGCATACCGGTACACATAGGCGGAGCCCGCGTCCGGCCCGGACCAGAGGCAGGCTCCCACGACCGCCTTCTCTCCGGTGAAGGCCAGGGAAACGCCGAGATGATCGCCCTCGGCTGCGTCTGAGGCCAGCAGCTTGGTCTGGTAGACCCACAGATCCGGGTCGCCGGCGTCGTACTCGTAAACATAGACCGAGCCGCGGTTGCCGAGCACATCGTCATCACCGTCCACACCGACCAGAGCCAGATCCGACGAAATGGCCACAGCTCCGCCGAACGCGTCCCACGCCGCGCCATCGAAGGCGGTCAGCCTGACCTCCTGGTTCCAGGTGCCCGGCGCACCAGGGGTGTAGCGGTAGACGTAAGCTGCGCCGGAAGCATCGCCATGGTCGGTTGCTCCGCCATGACCCACAATCGCCAGGTCGCCGGAGATCGCCACTGACGCGCCGAACCGACTCCATTCCAGAACGGGCGAAGAGACCACCTTGGCCTCCTGGGCCCAGTCGTTCTCCGCGATCCGCCTGAACATGTAGGCCGCTCCGGCGAAGTTGCCGTCTCGATACGCCCCGACAATGAGGGCATCGCCGGACAGCGCCACGGCGCACCCGAAACACTTCCAGGCCCCGAGGTCGTCGGGGAGAATCCGGTTCGTTTCCTGAACCCAACTTGCTCCGTCAAAGTTGAAGACGTACACGGCCCCGGACTCTCCACCGTAGTCCGAGTCGAATAAGGCGCCCACGATGATCCGATCACCTTCGACGGTCACCGCGTAGCCGAAGCCGTCGCCCGCCGCGCCGTCCGAGGCCAGGAGCTTCTGCTCGAATCCCCAGCTCGATCCGTCGAGACGATAGACGTACGCCGAGCCGGAATCGGCGCCGTTGTCGTCGTCGCCGTAGGCACCGACGATCATGACGTCACCGGAGATAGCCACGGCGTCACCGTAGTGATCCGCCTCCGCGCCGTCGTAGGCCAGCAGCTTCGCCTCTTCCTCGAACTGGCACTGCCCCCAGGCGGGGCCGGCGCTCCCGGCGAGCAGCAAGCCGGCAACTGCAAACACAAAGACCGGCACAAGATGGTTCCGGATGTGGATGGACATGTCCTCTCCTCCTCCCTTCAGCGGCCCCACCGAGGATGACACAATGGAACCGGCCGATAATGGTAACAGATCGGACTTCCTCAGAACCATTGTAACAACTGAGACGTCCCGCTGCAATGTGTAACCGCCGGTTGAATACTGCAGCGCCGAGCGTGATTGAAACGCCGCCGGGTGTGGATCCGACGCATTCCGATAACGCAGATCTCGATTTCGGCGCCGACGCCGACCTGGCCGTCCTCGTGCCAGATGCCCGTGGCGCACGGCTGTCAATACGAATCTTCACCGCCTGTGGGAGCCTGCCGCATGCCCCGACGGCGCGCCGTTTACCTGGTCACGATTAACCGCCGCCGACCAGGGCGATGAAGCCGTCGATGTCGTAGGAGTTCACGTCGCCGTCGCCGTTGCAGTCCGCCAACATGCGGTCGCAGTCGGGGTACAGCGCCTCATAGTCGCAGGCCGGGCTCAGCGCGCAGATGAAGCCGTCGATGTCGTACGAATTCACGGCGCCATCGCAGTTCATGTCGCCCAGTCCGTAAGGCAGTTCGAATTCGTACATATATACATCGCCACCACTCCCCATGGTGTTGGCGTGGACGGCCTTACCGCCGGACATCACATAGCGACCATCGCCGGAGAGATCCAGCGCGAACGGCGAGCCGGGGGTGTCGATGCTGCCAATCATATTGACGTCACGGTCGAAAACCATCACCTCGGGATGTTCGTTGTACTGGGTGCCCCACGAACAGACCGCGAAAGTCGAGCCATCGTCGGACATTTCAGCGTCGGCGACTGAGTCCTGATTGCTGCCGGAGCCAAAAGTGTTGTACTGCCCGAGCAGCGCGACCGTGGCGACGTCCCAGATGCGGGTGGACGTGTTGAGATAACTGGCGCCATAATCACAACTGAGGGCGCCCACGGTCGAGCCGTCGCGTGAGACCGCCGCGCCGCGACCGAACCAGGACGTCGGGGCCGAGTAATTGAGCACGCGGGTGTACGTGGTGCTGTTCCAGACGTATATCTCCAGCCGAAAACCGCCCATCACCAGCACTTCGCCGTTACCGGAGATCTTCTGATGCACGTTACCGGCGCCCGAGCCGGGGGCGGTGAAGATCTCGGTCGCGGTGGCCACGTCGATCACCCGTCCGCTCGAACCCTGCGACACCATGCACAACGATCCGTCGTCGGTCAGATCGACCGCCGTCAGGTAGCCCGCATATGTCCAGACATTCAACGGCGTTCCTGTGGCCGCGTCGAAGAAACGCACCTCGCCCTTGGTCTCGCCGCTGTCATAGATGCAGCAGGCAAGCACGCTCCCGTCCCTGGAGATGGCCAGCCCCCGCGACGTGGCACCATCGTAGTCGGCCGGGAACGTATGGCTCCACAGCGGCGTCATGCCAACCGAGTCGTACACCGAGAGTAGGAGCACGGGATCCGTATCCAGGGTCGCGGCCAAATCGGCATACTTGGAAGCCGCCACGGCCGCCAGGCTATTGGGACCGCCCGGGATCTCGAGATTGGGTGTACCGTCCCCGTTGATCTCGAAGCGCTGCATCCGCTCGAAGTTCAGATCCTGGCCGGCCCAGGCGCTGCCCCCGACGGGACAGAGCGCTACCGTGCTGGCGATCGAGCTGGCGTGGCTGTAGCTCCAGAGGATACTCCCGTCGCGCTCTCCGACGCCCGGCTGTTGGTCCCCCGATTCGCCGACAATCGTCCTGATCCACATGCCCGACTCGTCCACATACACGATTTGTCTGGTCGCCTGGCCGTAAACTGGAAGGGCCAGTGCGCCACAGACCACACCCACAACCAGCGTCAATCCAATACAGTGTTGATACCGCATCGTTTGCTCCTTTCCAAAAACTGATGCTACAGCGATCACAAGTACCGAAGTGTGGCGACGTGGGGAAGGACCCACGCGGCCTCCTTCACCCTCAAGTCTCCAGTATAGCAGACCGGCCGCGTCCCGATCAACTCCTATCCCGACCAGGCCGTGCCCCAATCGGCGATCGTGACCAGCCCAGACAGTCCCTGTCGGCCGGCGCTGCCCGCCTGCCGCCCCGCGATCAGCCGCCGACCAGGGCGATGAACCCGTCGATATCGTACGCGTTCACAATCGTGTCGCCGTTGATATCCGCCAGCATTGGGTCGCAGTCCGGATACAGCGCGTGGTATTCGTCGAAGTCCGGGTAACCCGACACCGCCAGCAGGAAGCCGTCAATGTCGTAGGCGTTGATGATGCCATCGCAGTTCATATCGCCAAACCACCAGTCGTAGATCAGCTTGACGGTGGCCGTGTTTGAATCGCCCACGCTGCTGGTGGCCCGGAAGGTGAAGGAGTCGGTTCCAGCGGCCCCGGGCAGCGGACGCAAGAGCCGATAGGGGCCGGTCTGGCCACCGGCGATGGTGGCCTGCGCGGGTTCGGAGAGGATCTCGAAGGTCAGCGGATCATCGATGTCGTCAAAGCTTGCGGGCAATTCGACCAGGACGGGCGTGTCGCTCAGGACGCGCTTGGTGAAGCCGTAGGCCACGGGGGGCTGCCCGCTGGACGTGTCGTCAACAGGCTCGATGTCGAGGCCGACCGGCGCGCTGCGGACAATGCGGCCGTCGTGGAAGAGCGCCTCAGCCTGCACGCGGACCGGTCCAGCGCCAAGTGTGAGCCCGTAGACCGTGAGGGTCGCCACCGGGCCAACCGCGGCGGCGAGGACGCGCCCGTTTTGCACGGCGCAGACCTCGCGGACCGGCCCACCGCTCGCAACGATGTCGCAGACAAACGGCGTGCTCCGGTTTCCGGAGTACTCCGAGACGTCGAGGGACGCCGCCCGCCCGCGGTTATCGACGGTCAGAGCGCCCGTCCAGCGGCCGGTTGACCCGACCGGAGTGTCGTCGGTGGCGAGGACGCGCAGGTCGTGCCAGCCGTCGGCGAGCTCGATGGTATCGACGATGAAGCTCTCGTCGGGGGCGATTGAGTCATACAGGACGCCGTCGATGAGCAGGTCGTATTGCGCGATAGTGGCGGTTGGGTGGCTAGTGGTGGCGGCCGGTGTGAGCAGGATGGTACCGCTGGCTGGTTCGCCCGGGGCGTCGTCCACCGTGACGGTGGGGATGTGGGCGAAGGGGCGGGTCATGGGATCGCCGTAAAGCAGCATCTGGAACGGGGTGTAGAGCGCGCTGCGCAGGCCGGCTTCGCCGAGGGAAGAGCCTTCGAGGTAGAGGCTGTGGAGCCGAGCGTGGGGGAACTTGCCGATGTAGTTGCAGGGTTCCTGGGTAGCGCCCCACGAGCCGCTGGCGCCGTTGGCGATCCAGCGTGAGAGCTTGACCTGCGAGGTGGTGTCGAAGGTGGCGGCATAGCTGGTGAGGTGGTCGCAGAAGGCGCCCGGCAGGATGGTCATGTCGGCGGTGTCGATTGGGGGGCTGGCGACGCCGGTCAGGATTCCCAGGCAGTCGTGCCGGCCGGTGGGGAGAACACCGTCGATGATTTCGGCCTGGCCGCCAAGGCTTTGGATGGCACTGACGGCCCCGGTGAACTGGAAGGCGCGAACGTTCCGTAGCGGATCGGTGGTGTTCATGAAGTAGAAGGTCCCGGTGGGGCGCGTGCCGTCGCTGGCGACGCTACGGTCGATCATGGCGATGATCTCGTCGGGCGTGTTGCCACGCTCGCCGGTATAACCAAGCAGCGTGCCGATGAAGTAGCGGCGGGCATTGGCGGACTCACTGGGGTAACCGCCCAGCCAACTCACGGAGCTGTCGAAGGCGCAGGCGGCGTTTACGTTGAAGTAGCGGTTGAGCGTGGAGGACGGCAGCCCGCCGGCGAGGATCTCATCGGTGATAAACGCCATGGTGTAGGCGGACGAGATCGAGAAGCGGCTGACCGTAGCGCAGCCGTCCGTGATGTAGCCCGGGGCGCTGACGAAAAACATATCGCCTGGCATGATGACGATGTAATCGATGTGGTCCTCGATTCCGGCATTGGCCAGGGTTCCGAAGAGCGCCTCGAGATTGGTGTCGACGAAGGCGGCGTAGTTGACCGCGCCGGGGGCCATGTAGATGACGTTGCGCGCGGGGACGTTGCGGGCGTTTCTGTAGTAGTTGCCGAGGTACAGCGTCTCGTGGTTGGTGGGATCGATAATCAGCAGGAGGTTCTCGGGGCTCCCGCCGGCGGGGGCCGGCAGCGCGGCGGCGAGCGCCAACAGCGCTACACAAATGAAGAACAGGTCCAGGCGCATCAGTGGGTTGTTTCGCGCCGTCATCGGTTGCTCCTTTCCGTCCGTCGGTGAGAAATCCTCGCCCGTCCCGGCTTCCCCTGGTTCCGATTATGGCGTCTGCAACGGGCTGATGCAATAGATTCCACCCGGCTGCCGCCGGGCAAGGTCCCGATCGGCGCGCCGTTTACCTGGTCACGATCAGCCGCCGCCACCACCGGCGACGAGGGCGATGAAGCCGTCGATGTCGTAGGAATTCACGACGCCGTCGCGGTTAACATCGGCCAGCCAGGGATCGCAGTCGGGGTACCGTTCATAGTAGGCGTCGAAGTCCGGATAGCTCGACACGGCCAGGATGAAACCGTCGATGTCGTAGGCGTTGACAATCCCGTCGCAGTTCATGTCACCGAGGCCGAACGCGGGTACCCCGGCCCAGAAGCCGCCGGTGAGTGCGAAGTCGTCGCCAGTCATCACCACGCCGGCGTCGGGTTGGCCGATCGTGCCGGATAACTCGAAATCGCCGCCAGTGGTCCACATCGCGCCGCCGCTGTCGATCGTGTACCAGTCGATCGCGAAATCCTGGGTGAGGGCGGCCGGCGCCAGCGCCAACATTACAACGAGAGACAATACCGTGCGTTTGAGTAGGGCCGCTGGATAATTAGTCCGCAAGCATCTCATTATCGCACCTCCGTGTCGGCGATCCCGTCGGCATCGCCGTCTTCGATCTCTCCGGCCGGCAACCCCTCAGTATCGGGCCGAATCACGCGATAGTCCTCATACCCCTGGCGGACCGCCATCACGGTGTAGTCGAAGTCGTACGTACCGGCGCCGCTGAAGAGCTCGCGAACGACGAAGCCTTCGATGCTCCGCTCAACCACCGCCAGACCTTTGGACTCGGCGGAATGCGGCGTGATCTGAACGGTCATTCCTTGCGCGGTGGCGATGGCCGTGAAGTGGTCGGGAAAAGCGACGGTCGCGCGGCCGTTGACCAGATGAGCCGTTCCGCGAATATACGCCGCCGCCTCCGGACCTTCGACACATGCATACCAGATGTCCGTTCCGCGTTGGTTGGGGTTCGGCACGCGGAAGTTCTTCACGTCGGCATAGATCTCGCCCAGGCCGCCGGTGTTGATGTACATCCCGGCCCGAGTGACGCCGGAAGAGTTCTTTGCCGAGACATAACCGTTGTTGGGATAGTTCTCGAGGTGGGTCAGATGTGCATTCAGATTACCATTCGGGCCCCGGGTGCCGATCCAACCAGCTCCGGTGCCTAGAACGTCCATTGCTGCCACGCCGCCGACATCTAAGACCCCGAAATCCGGCGTAGCGGTTCCGATGCCGACGTTGCCGCCGTCGTAGTAAATGTCATCGCCGCTAGTCAGCCAGAGTGAGTCGCCCCCGCCCGAGGGCTGCCAACTGCCCACGCCGGCGGCGTCGCTGGTGAGCACGTAACCGTCGGCCGGCGAGGTCGTGAGCTGGAAGCCGGTCGTTTTGACCGTGCCGTCAACGTCCAGGGCTTCCGCCGGACTCTGCGTACCGATGCCGACGTCACCGCCGAAATAGCTGCGTCCCGAAAAGTAGCCGGCCCAGCCGTCGGGGCTGTTGGTCACCCCGTAGACGCCGTAATTGACGCCGGCCGCGTTGTTGGCGAGACCGTACACGCCGCGGCCGGTCTGACTCTGGCTCTGCCCATACACACCGTAGTTGTTGCCGGTGGTCATCGCGGCGATGCCAAATACGCCGAAGCCGGTCGTGCCGTAGGTGTCGCCGCGGACGCCGAAGCCCCCGCCTTCAAAGCTGCTGGCCTTGCCGTACACGCCGACGCCGCCGGAAACGCTGCTCTCACCGAAGACAGCATCGGCGTCGGCGCTCACGACATGCAGCGGGTAGATGGGACTGGTCGTGCCGATGCCAACCTGGCCGCTGTTCGTGTTGTAAATGTCGTCCGCATTGGCCTCCCAGAAGCCCCCGCTGCCGGGACCGCTGAGTGCGTACAGCGCATACGGCGTGGCGTTCAACGGCTGCCGCGGCGATAGCACGGTGTGCGGGTCCCCGCTCTCTCCCAGCCGCACGCCCACTTCCAGCCAAAGCGCGTCGCCGGTGAAGATGCCCGCGCCGAAGTCGAGCTGCACCGTGAACAGCCCGTCGGGGACGGGCCAATCCTCGATCTGCACGTCGTCGCCGACCTGTGCGCCGCCCGTCTTGGCCTCGAACAGCCTGAACAGAAAATCGTAGTCCTCGTCGGCGGGGATTCCGCCATCCTTAAGCTGCCCCTGGTAGGTGAAGGCGGTGCCCATCTCCCCCTGCGCCAAGCACACCGGTAACACTAAGAGCAACGCCAGCATTCCACTAATAGTCACGATCCATTGCCTTTTCATAGAGAATCTCCCATTAAATAGAGGTTACTCACGAAATGCTTCCTTACCCTGTCAGGCTCGATCCCAAGCAAGGGTGATATCACTACTCGGCTACCTGGCCGATGGTAACCGCTTCTACGTTGCCGCTCTGGTTAAGTGTGGTAGCTTATGGCGACGCTCGTGGTAGATATAAGATATGATTCGCGTTCCGCGAGCCGTCACTTCGCCCAAAGCGACCACACGAAGGTCAATTTGCAGTGTAGCATTCTACCATTGCCAAACACAATGGATTCTGGATTGAGCGGGCCTGTCACAGTTTACTAATAGCAAAATAGTAATCGGATCGAAAACACCTAATTCGGCCCAGTTCCATCAAGGTCCGTTATCACAAATACCTTGGTATGCACGCCCCGTAGCCTCCAGAGCCCAGGCATCACACCGCCGCGCTGCAAAAAGTGTCTCATATAGGACACTCGTGACACACTTATAGGGCGCCCGACTGTCCGATCTCCATCCTTCGCACAACACCCCAAGAAAGCGCAAAGCCAATACAAACAACGACTTAAGTGTTTTTGCCCGCCCTGGAACGGCGATTGCGGTTAGTGGTCTACAGACAGTCACTGAAACCCGTAACTACGGTGACGCCATGTACACGTATCGAACCAACATAATCGCCGACCTGGCCGCTCAATTGCGACGCAGCCCACGACGTCATTGCCTCAAACACCTCCACAACATCGAGTTTCTCCTTTCCGTCGTCGTGTCGGCTGAGCGCTACCCGTTGGACTTCATCTGGCACGCGCTCACCGGCGTACGACGACGAAAGGTTACCACCGAGATTAACGGCCCCATCCTGCTGCACGGCCACGAACTACGCGACGACCTGGTCACCCTCGCGGACGACCTCAGCAATTGTGCCCGCCTACCCGCCTCGGCTTGCCGCCAGTCGCTCTACACCATCACGGAACTGGCCGATCGCCTGGGTGTCAGCAAAAAAACAGTCGCCCGCTGGCGCAAACGTGGCCTGCTGGCCTGGAAAGTGCTCGGCACTGACGGCCGCTCACGTACAATGATCCCCGAGCACTGCTTGCGGCGCTTTGTCGCCGACAACGCCGGACTGGTAACACGCGCCAGTTCCTACTCCCGCCTGACGGCCGAAGAGCAGGAGCGCATCGCCGCCCGGGCCCGCAAGTTGGCCGAGCAAGTCGGCAGCACCATCAATTCGGCGACTCGCGTCATCGCCGTCGAAACCGGCCGCGCCTGCGAAACGATCAGGATCCTGCTCAAGCAACTCCAGGAAGAACACCCCGCAGAAGCTCTCTGGAGTCCGCCCGAACCGCTGGTGGATATCCCTGACAACCGCTTGCGGATCTGGGAAGCTTACCAGGACGGCACCTCGCTAGAGGTACTCGCCGAGCGCTTCGACCGGCCGGTCACTGAGATCTACGACATTGTCACCGAGATGCGGGCTAACACCCTCAAGGCCCGCTCCATCGAATACATCCACGGCGCGGAGTTCGACCATCCCAATGCGTATGCGGAAATCATGGACGACCCGGCCGCGCAAGCCCCCTACGCCGAACCGAAAAAAAGCCCGCGCATACCCGCCAACCTGGCACCCTACCTGCGCGAGCTTTTCCATATCCCCCTGTTATCGCCGGCTGGCGAGTATGCCTTGTGCCGTCAGTTTAACTTCCTGAAGTATCGCGCCGAAACTCTGCGACGCCAGATTGTGCCGGGGCAGACCACGGCCCGCGAACTCGACCGGATTGAAACCCTGCTGGACAAGGCCGCCCAGCTCAAAAACCAAATCAGCAAGTCCAATCTGCGCCTGGTCGTGCATGTCGCCAAGCGCCACATCAGGCCGGATTACGATTTGTATGAGGCGGTCAGCGACGGCAACGTGACCTTGCTGCGGGCGGTTGATCTCTTCGACTTTACCCGCGGCTTCAAGTTCAGCACTTATGCCTCCTGGTCGATCATCCGCCGCATGGCGCGCCAGGAATGGGACCGACGCCGGCACCAGGCCCGCTACCAGACCGGCAACGATGAGCTTTTGCGGGAAGTCCGCGCGGCCGAAGACGAGGATGATACCAGCGCTCCCCTGCGGGATTTGATTGAGCGGATGTCGGACACGCTCTCGCGGCGCGAGCGCTTCATTCTGCATCACCGTTTCGGCCTGGGCGGCGAAGGTTTTCAAACTCTGGTACAGGTCGGCCAACGCATCGGTATCTCGCGTGAACGTGTACGACAGATCGAGTCGCGCGCCCTCGGACGGCTGCGCGCGGAATTCAGCGCCGAGGCCGAAAAACTGTAGCGCGTCACATTGGCTCCATGGAGTTTAACATGTTTGAGCATACTGGCGGATTTACCATTCTGGTCGCCGACGACGATCCGGATGACCGCCTCGTGGCCGATGAACTGCTCGGTGAAATATCGTTTATCCAAAACGTCCAGACCCTGGAAGATGGGCAGGCTCTGCTGGACTACCTGCGCAAACACGGCCGTTTCAGTAACCAAACCGACTGGCAACGCCCCGATCTGATCCTGCTCGATTTGTACATGCCGGGCAAGGGCGGCCTTGAGACCCTCGCCGAGCTCAAGGCGGACCCCGACCTGGCGCGCATCCCGGTCGTCGTCCTGACCGGTTCGAAAAGCAACCGCGACATCGAGCGCGCTTTCGCCCTGGGCGCCCGCTCCTATATGCTCAAACCCCTGACCCGCCAGCGCGTGGCCGTCGAGTTCCAGGCACCCGCGCGGAGCTGACTCCTCTCGTAAGCCCTCGCCAGGATATACCTCAAACAGCTATAATCGCCGTGCCCATACATTAATATGGTCAGGATCGGGTTAAGGTAAGTAGTCACCCACGGTAAAGCGAAAAAGGCGTGATCAAATCCTCCGTTACATCGCGCGTCTGGACCTGGGTAATCCTGTCATTGCCGGTTCCATTAACCCTCTGGAGTGGACACTTGATCGTGTCCGTCGTCCGGGAACAAAGCCAGGCGCAAGAGTACGCCAAGCTCATCGTGCAGCTTGAAGATCTCCAGCGCGCGGTGCGCCTGGAAACCGACTGTGTCCTGATGCCGGAGTGGACCACACCTGGGGGCACCCCCGAGGTCCGCCGGGCACAGGTCTACACCTACTTCCGCAAAAAACTGGAAAATGTTCCGCACGACCTCGTCACCAGCCTTAACCTGCACCACTCACTGGCCAAAGTCGAAGCCGCCGTCGAGCGCCTGCACGCCGCCGCTCCCCCTGACTCGTCCACCGCCACTCGGGAATGGCCGCGCGCCGAGTCCATCACGGAAGCGCGCCACGCGGAGAATGCGGCGATTCGAGCCATTGACGGCATGGTGCAGACCGTTCGCGAGCGCACCCGCGCCATCTGGCAGAAGCAGGGCGTACACCTGGCCTCACTCACGCTGATCGTACTCGGTGCCTGCCTGCTGGCGGTGCTGGTAGTCCTGTTGCTCTACAGCTACCGCCTGAGCGTTAGCGCCCAACGGCGCGCCGAAGCCGAACGCGATCGCTTCTTTTCCCTCTCGGCCGACCTGCTGTGCATCTCCGATTTCAATGGCTTCTTCAAGCAACTGAGTTCCTCCTGGAATAAGACCTTTGGTTACGACCGGCGCGAATTCTACGAGCGGCCTTATGTCGAATTTGTACACCCGGACGATCAGGCCGCGACTCTGAATGAAATGGAAAAGCTGAAAGTCAACAACGGCACACCGAACTTCGAGAACCGTTACCGCGCGCGCGCCGGCCAGTACCGCTGGTTGCGCTGGAACGCCACCGCGGACGTCAAACGCAAGCTGGTTTACGCCTCGGCCCGCGATGTCACCGAGCTCAAACGCGCCCAGTCCGAGTTGGAGGAATTCACCACCCGCTTGCAACGCAGCAATCGCGAACTGGAAGATTTCGCCTCCGTGGCCTCACATGACTTACAGGAACCCTTGCGGAAAGTGCTGACTTTCGGCGACCGCCTGCAGGCTGGGTGCGGCGACACGCTCAGCGCGCAAGGGCGCGATTACGTGGAGCGCATGCGGGGCGCGGCCCAGCGCATGCAAGGTCTGATCCACGATTTACTGGCCTTTTCACGCGTGGCCACCCAGGCTCAACCCTTCGCGCCCGTGGATCTGGCCAGGGTCGTGCGGGACGTCCTGACGGATCTGGAGGTGCGCATCGAGGAACTCGGCGCGCAAGTTACCGTGCAGCAGTTACCCACTATCGAGGCTGATCCGTTGCAGATGCGGCAGTTGCTGCAAAACCTGATCGGCAACGCGCTTAAGTTCCATCGCCCCAACGTGCCGCCGGTCGTGCGCATCAGCGCCACCACCCAAGACGACGAGCCGGCCAGTCAGAATGTCAAGCCAACCGGACCTGTCTGTCACCTGCAAATCGAAGACAACGGCATCGGCTTCGAAGAAAAATACTGCGACCGCATCTTCAACGTCTTCCAGCGATTGCACGGCCGGGATGCCTACGAAGGCACCGGCATCGGCCTGGCCATCTGCCGCAAGATCGCCGAGCGCCACGGCGGAAGTATCACGGCCACCAGTACCCCCGGACAGGGCTCGACCTTCAGCGTCACGCTGCCAATATCTCGGTCCGCCGACAACCAGACATAACCGGCACCCCGTGGTTATACTCTCAAAGTCGACCGGCAATACAGGAGCACGAGAATCATGAAACACGGCGGCCAACCCATCACCCTGCTGGTCGCCGAGGATGATCCCGATGATCGCATGTTGGTGCGCGAAGCCCTGGCCAATAGCCGCCTGGCCAACAACCTGCGCTTTGTCGCCGATGGCGAGGAACTGCTCGATTACCTCCGGCGTCGCGCCCAATATTCCAACCCTGCCTCCGCGCCACGCCCCGGCCTGATCCTGCTGGACCTGAACATGCCCAGAAAGGATGGGCGTGAAGCGCTGCGTGAACTCAAGGCCGATTCCGACCTGCGGCGTATCCCCGTGGTCGTGCTGACCACCTCCCAGGCCGAGGCGGACATTTGCCGTTGCTACAATCTGGGTGCCAGTTCGTTCATCGTTAAGCCGGTCTCTTTCGAGGCGCTCGTCGAGGTGATGAAAACCCTCGAGCGTTACTGGTTTGAGACCGTCGAGTTGCCCCCGGATAAACAGGGAGGGTGAGTTGGATAGCACGCCATTACGCATTCTGCTCATCGATGATGATGAAGACGACTACATCATCACGCGCGATTTGCTGACTGAGAGCGGCTCGGATTGGTACGCGTTAACCTGGGTGGCTGATTATGATGCCGCCCACGAGTCTATGCTGAATGTCGAGTTTGACCTGTTCCTGGTGGATTACCGGCTCGGCGAGCGCAACGGGCTGGAGTTGCTGCGCGCGATCCGCGCCGGCGGATGCGCGGTGCCTGCCATAATTTTAACGGGCACCGGCGATTATCAGGTGGATGTCGAGGCGATGAAAGCGGGGGCCGTGGATTACCTGGTCAAGGACCGCATTGACTCTGCCTTGTTGGAGCGCGCCATTCGTTATGCCGTGGAGCGCGCCCGCGGATTGCAGGCCTTGCGGGAAGCCCAGAACAAACTGGAGGCCGCGTTCACCCTGGTCCAGCGCAACCAGGATGACATGCTCGCGATTCTCAACCAGTTGCGTCTGGGAATAGTGATGACTGACCGTGAGGGATGTGTCACTTTCCTGAGCCGCGCCTGTCAGCGCCTCCTGGGCCATCCGCAAAACATGATTGGCACCCATTGGGCACAACTTTGTCCCTTCGAGGAAAAGGACCAGGCCCAACTGAAAGCCATGCTTGCCCGCCCGCCCGCGCAGCGCGAAAAGTTGCCGGTACACCTGAAGGCCACCGGCCAGCACCATTATTGGATGGAGGTTGAGATTCAGGACGACCCCCGCGAGCCACAGCGCAAGATCTTTTTCCTCTACGACATGACCGAGGTGCACGACTTGCGCTCCCTGCTCAAGGAGCGGGCGCACTTTCAGGATCTGGTCGGCAAGAGCGAACCGATGCAGGCCGTCTATCAGCACATCATCGACCTGGCGAAAGTCGATGCCACGGTGCTGATCGAAGGGGCCACCGGCACCGGAAAGGAACTCGTGGCCCGCGCGATTCACACCTCCAGCGCGCGCCAGGCCAAACCATTTATCGCCGTCAACTGCGCCGGGCTCAGCGAATCTCTCCTGGGCAGCCAGTTGTTCGGCCACAAACGCGGCGCCTTTACCGGCGCCGTCGCGGACCAGACTGGAGTTTTCGAAACCGCCGATGGTGGCACGGTGTTCCTCGACGAGATCGGCGACATCTCGCCGAGCGTCCAGACCAGCCTCTTGCGCGTCCTGCAGGAAAAAGAGATCACACGCCTGGGTGATGTCCGCCCCCAAAAAGTTGATGTGCGCATCATCGCCGCCACCCACCGCGATCTGAATCAAGAGGTCGCCGAACAGCGCTTTCGGATGGACCTGCTCTATCGCATCCGTGTGGCCCGTATCCAATTACCACCCTTATCCGAACGCCGCGTCGATATCCCGCTATTAGTGGAAGCCTTCCTGCGTAAGTTCCAGACCGCCACGGGCCGCGCGGTGGAAGGCGTCAGCGATGAAGCCCTGGCCCTGCTGCTCAACCACTCCTGGCCCGGCAATGTGCGCGAACTGCAAAGCGCCATCGAATGCGCCGTCATCCAGTGCAAAGGCCCGCTGATCCAGCCGGGCGACCTGCCACCCGAACTCACCGCGAGCCTGCCCGCCCTCGCGACCTCCGGCGACCCACAGGAACAGGAGCGCCAACGCGTCCGCGCCGCCCTCCAATCCGCCCGTGGCAACCGCGCCGTCGCCGCCCGCATGCTCGGCATGAGCCGCTCGACACTCTACCGCCGCCTGTCCGAACTCCAAATCGATCCCGACTAGCCCGCAAATCTCACGATGGACTTCACCACAAAGACGGGTGGCCCATGGCTTTAGCCGTGGGGAACACGAATCAGCGGACGGGTGACCCATGGCTTTAGCCGTGGGGAACACGAATCAGCGAACTATTCGCGTCCCACACCTCTAAAGAAGTGGGCCACCCAATCAACGGCGACCCATCAAATCAGCGTTGGCGGAGCCCTGGTCCCCAACCAACCCCAACCCAGGCACTCCCGCTTTCCATTGGCACGTGTTATGCTGTGTGCCGGCTACCAAAATAGTATGCCAGGGGAACACAGAGGAGGTTCGCCGTGTTCAGCTCAACCAAAGATGCCCTTAAGTATATATCTGAAAAAGATATAGCGATGGTCGACCTGAAGATCGTCGGCATCGCCGGCCAATGGTTGCATATAACCATCCCCGCGCGCCAATTCACTCAAAAACACTTCGACGAGGGCGTGGGCTACGATGGTTCCTCCGGCTCCGGATTCAGCAGCGTCGAGAGTGGCGACGTCGCCGCCCGACCTGATCCGAGCACCGCCTTCATCGATCCTTTCTGGACCGCCCCAACTATCAGCTTCCTCTGCGACACCATCACCGCGGACTCCAAACAGCCTTTTCCCAGCGATCCGCGCACTATCGCCCGCACAGCGCTGGCATATATGGATCAACTCGGGATTGCCGACCAGGCCTGGATGGGCCCCGAGTTCGAGTTCCACGTCTTCGATCGCGTCGAAGTCACCAACGAAATGTTCGCCACCGGCGTCCAGATCCTCGCCCCGGAAATCGAGACCGAGGGATTATCCGCGCCCATCCCCCCCCGGCAGGGCTACCTGCGGACGCCCCCCAGCGAACAGTTCCACAACCTGCGCTCGGAAATTTCACTGATGCTCGAAGAGATGGGCGTTCCGGTCAAATATCATCACCATGAAGTCGGCGCCCCCGGTCAATGCGAGATTGAAATCGAGCTCTGTCCCCTGCTCCAGGCCGCCGACCAGACCATGTTAATCAAGTACGTCATTAAAAATGTCGCCCGCCGGCACGGTAAACTGGCCACCTTCATGCCTAAACCACTTCACGGCGAAGCTGGCAACGGCATGCACGTGCACCAGAAGCTGAACAAGGGCACTCAACCACTGTTCTTTGATGAAAGCCAGAAAAACTACGCCAATTTGAGCGACTTTGCTCTCCAGTACATCGGCGGCCTGCTCCTGCACGGCGCCGGCCTGGCCGGCCTGACCAATCCATCCACCAATTCATACAAGCGCTTGGTCGAGGGTTACGAAGCCCCGGTCAATTTGTTCTTCTCTCTGGCGAACCGCTCGGCGGCCATCCGCGTGCCCCGCTATGCCGTCCAGCCACAGGACAAACGCATCGAATACCGACCCCCCGACTTCACCGGCAACATCTATCTCTCCCTGGCCGCCATGCTGATGGCCGGGCTCGATGGCGTCAACTCCAAACTCGACCTGACACAACACAACTTCGGCCCCTACGACGTTAACATCGAGCGCGAAACCGCCGAGTTCCGCCGCCAGATCAGCACGCTGCCTCGGACGCTCTACGATGCCCTCGAAGCCCTCGCCAAAGACCACGAGTTTCTCCTGCGCGGCGAGGTCTTTCCGGCGACCTTCATCCAGAATTGGATCTCAACCAAGCTGCGCGACGAGACGCAGGCCATCAACGTCCGGCCGCACCCCTACGAGTATCAGCTATACCTGGACGTCTAACTCCCATTCACCCGGAAAACGCCCGTTTGGCACGGATTATATGTGGCCGACAACCGGGCATTACTGACTTCCCGCCCGCAAGCCGTTAGAATGGTTGCTGGTCTTTTCTCTGAGAGGTTGTGGCATGGCAGGACACTCCCACTGGGCACGAATCAAGCGGGCCAAATCCGTCACCGACGCGCGCCGTGGACGGCTCTGGAGCAAGCTGTCACGCGCGGTCATCGTCGCCGCACGCAACGGCGGCGGCGATCCCGACATGAACCTGACACTCCGCTACGCGATCGACGCCGCCAAAGACGCCAACATGCCCAAGGACACCATCGAACGCGCCATCAAGAAGGGCAGCGGCGGCGCGGGCGACGCCGATTTCACCGAACTTGTCTTTGAGGGCTACGGACCAGGTGGCGCCGCCATCCTCTGCTGCGCACTGACCGACAATCGCAATCGTACCGCTCCCGAAATCAAGAAAATCTTCGAAACCCGCGGCGGCAACCTGGGCGCGGCCAACTGCGTCTCGTGGATGTTCAAACAGCGCGGCATCATCGTCGTCTCACGTGAACAGGCCGACGAGGAAACGCTGACCAACCTGGCGCTGGAAGCCGGGGCCGACGACATCCAGCCGGTCGGTGACGAAGCCTTCGAACTTACCTGTGATCCCGTCGCCTTCGGCGAACTGCGCCAGGCTCTGGAGCAAGCCGAGATCAAGCCCGAAAACGCTGAAATTTCGATGGTCGCCTCAGCTAACATCACACTCACCAGCGACCAGGCTGATAAGATTATGAGATTGATCGACGCCCTCGAGGAACACGACGACGTCCAGAACGTTTACGCCAATTTCGAAATGTCCGCGGCCGACATGGAGCGCTTGTCCTGAAGACAATACTCTAATCGGTCCCGGCACTACTTAGGGGTGCTTGATGCTCAATACAAAACGTGCTTCGTGCCTGTCGCTGATTATTCCCCTGCTCGTTCTGACCGGCTGTGGTGCCGGCACTGCCGCCAAGATGGCTTACCACGAATTGCGTGGGGCCCAGGGTTCACTCATGTTCATCCAGGAACCCGGCTCCAGCGAGTTTGCCCGGTATAACTCGGTGAGCTTCAATCCCGCTACCACCACCATTGGCTCCACACTCTGCCCGCCCGACCTGCGCACTACCTACGACCAGTGCGCCCGGGAACAGGTCGAGAACCTGGTCGAGTATTATCCGGGCGGTTCTCCTGCCCTGACCATCTCCGCCGACATCCTGTACTTTCAAAGCAAGGGCATCATGAGCGGCGCCGAATGCCTCACCCGCGTCAGGTTCAACGACAGCGGACGCCAGGTCGCCGACGCTATCGTCCGTGTCGAAAGTAAAGCCTTCCGCACCGGCGGATCCGCCGCCATGGCCGAAGCCACGGTCAAGACTATCGGCAAGTACCTGAAAGAGCACAAAGAACCCGCCGAGGATGAAGATCGACACGAAGATGACGATTAATTGTGTCTCTAACTAACAAAGATGGACAGCAATCAGCACCCAACACGCCGAAGCTGCCGTTAGAACCTTCTGCCGGTTTACACAATGATGGTTGTCGCCAGCACGTTATCGGGCTGGTTTACAAATCGCCAAAGATCTGTTCCGCCTCGGCAAACTGCTCGGGTAATTGCGCGCGGATTTCATCAATGGCTACAGCATCAAGCCCAATCAGGCTCAACATGTCCTCGGAGACTTCCTGGGTCTGAGCTGTCAAGTAATATCCATGTTGCATGTCGGCACAGATCGTGTCGGCGACGAATGTCACCGTGGCGACCTTGCGAGATTCTGGTTGCAGCACTCCCGGTTCATGGTGATAACTGATGGCATGACGCAATGCCGGCGGGAATTTCCATTTGCTGGCCAAGGTCGCCCCAAACACCTGATGATCGGCACCGATCAGTTCCAACTCCGCCGCACAATAATCCTGCGGGGTTGAATAGCAACGATCCGCGACACGCTTGAAGTTATCCGCGGATAATTGACCAATTACCAGTAAACCCATGTCGTGGACCAGGCCAGCTACAAAGTATTCCTCGGCCTCGGCAATCCGGGCCCGCCGTGCCAGCGTCCGCGCGCACACTCCCACCGCCACACAGTGTTGCCACAAATCGCGCGCCCCAAAGCGGTCGGAAATGGCCTCCCCTTTGAACAGCCGCGACAGTGAGGCCGCCAAGGCAATGTTCTTTACCGCACTGAGACCGAGCATGATGATTGCACGGTCCAGACTGCCAATCTGTGACGGCAAACCATAGAAAGCCGAGTTCACCACCTTCAGTATCTTGGTCGCCAGGGCCGGATCATTCTTGACAATCTCGTGCATATCCTGCGCTGACGCCCGCGGATCTTCCACCACTTCCACAATCTTAATCGTGATCTCTGGTAACGAATTAATCTCCGTAACCCGCGACATGGCCTTCTGCAGGTGTGGTGGTAATACCTTGCCCGACTGCGTGGCCAGCCCTGGAGATTGAGAAGTGCCAGTAAAACTGCCTGTGGTCGACATGTGTTCACCCTTTACTGAACGCCAATCTCAGCGACGCCCCTGTATTCTTTCGGACCATTCGTATCTGAACATTACTCCCCGGATTCAGGACTATTCAGCCACTGCCCGCCGTCGTGAAGTGGTGACCCCGGCACAACTTGGAGCCGTGGCAAACCCGGCTCGTTAATCTACAGAACACTTGTTGGCAACATGCTCTGGTAACTGCTCCGTAACCGGTTCCGGCATCCCGGCTTGCTTGATAACCGCTGCCTCACTAGACTGCTGGTTATGGGTGGCCAAAACTGAGATTCTGCTTGCCCCGATAACTGGCCAACCCATCGGCGTAGACTCATCACGGTATTCGAAGGGTGCGACGGAGAGCACGAGTGCAGCAGCTCACGCGGGTCATCCCGGTCGCCAGACAACTCTTGACCATCAAGATCGATGACGAGCACCATGATGCCTGGCTCTGGGAACGCGCCGCGCGCGTTTTTAATCTCACACAGGTTGTGACCGAACTTCCGGAAGTCACCAATCTGACCGCCGATCGTCTCGCTATCGGAACGGCGGCTTTGTTTCATTGCGCCGGCTGGATCACCCAGATCCAACAAGGTAGCCTGAACCGCTGGCAAGTGCTCACGCGCCCCACCAACGACATTCAGCGCGAACTCGGAGCAGCCTTGCTACAGGAATACGCCGCCCACCTGCTTTCCCCCAAGACCATCCGTCTGGCCAGCGAAGCCATCCGCCAATGTAACGACCGCGGTACGGCACTTGTCGAGGCTCAATTACTAGCCGAAGCCGAAGGCCTCGACGATTTCGGCGTCATCCACGTCCTGCGCCAATTCCGTCAATATCAGGCTGAAAGCCGGCCGATTAAACAGCTCATTGCTACTTGGGAACGCCAACAGGAATACCACTATTGGGAGGTCCGCATCAACGACGGTCTCCGTTTCAATTCCACCCGGCAACTGGCCCGCGAACGACTGGCGGCCGTCGAGGCCTTCATGCTGGCTCTGACGCGCGACCTCACGGAACCCGACCCGCTGGCGGCCTTGGAACACGCTGCCATTAATTCCGACAACCAAACCCCCAGCATCAACCGTTCGGAAAATCAGTCTTCGGTCTAGGCCGTCGGGCTTTGGAAAGGAACCATGTCCCGCCACCAACTACACATGAACAGCCGGGAAACATGCAAGCGGATATCGCCAAAATATTGATCAAAAGCAACGAGATTCATGCTCGTGTACGCGCCATGGGTAAAGAGATTGCCGCCACTTACAACGATGATGACCGCGGACTGACTCTGGTGCCAATCCTGTCCGGCTCCATCATCTTCCTCGCCGACCTGATCCGTGAGTTGCCACTCAAAATGAAGATCGCGCTCGTGCAAGTGTCCGCGTATCCCGGGCAAACCGTCACTGCCCAGGAACCCCAGACGCTGATGCACCTGTCAGGCGACGTGCGCGGGCGAAATGTGCTGATCGTCGACGACATCCTGGACAGCGGCCGCACGCTGCGTCGGGTCAAGGAAATGGTGGCCAGACATGAACCCGCCAGCGTCCGTGCCGTGGTCCTGCTGCGCAAACCAAGTAAAGCTCCCGCCGATGTTTCCGTTGACTTTATTGGCTTCGATGTCGATGATCTATTTGTAGTAGGGTATGGTCTGGATTACGGTGACCATTATCGGAACTTCCCCCATATCGGGGTGCTGCGTCCGGATCTGATGCCATGACCATCCAAGCGCCAGCAGATCCCTTCACCACGGCTGTCGCCGAGGTACCCTCCGTCTCCTCGGCCACAAAAAAAGCCGCCGCCAGCCTCGAGTTACTCGACGGCGGCGAAGTCATCCAGCTCTCCATCAAACCATCGCCCTGGTGTATCCTGCTTTACTCACACAAGCTCCTGATCACCATGGTGCTGATGACCACCGCCCTCATGTGGGCCACCCGCGGACAACCATCCCTGTTTACATCCATAACCCTGTTGACCATTATCATCTTCGCGCTTTTCGTCGTCGGTGCCGCTACCCTCCAATGGGCCAGCCAGCTCTACGTGCTGACCAACCGGCGCGTGCTGAGTTTCCAAGGCATGTTCAGCGTGGATGTCCTGCAACAACCCTTGACCAATATCCACGCCGCCCAACTCCACACGACCTGGTTCCAACCCCCGCTGCGCCTCGCTTCAATTCATATGAAGCCGCTCTCCGCCACCGATCCCAACATCGTCTGGGAACACATATCCCGACCCCACGAAGTGCACGAAATCCTCACCCGCGCCATCAAAAAAGCCCGCTCAGGCTCTTGTTGATAAGCGGCGGTCTACAGATACTCAAGCCTAACCGCCTGACACAGAATAATCCGGTGAATTCAACGGCCAAAAACCTGCCTCTCACAATCGCCTGCGACGCCATGGGCGGCGGGCTTGCCCGCTGGCTGCGCGTGCTGGGCGTCGACACCAGCTATACCCCCGGCATTGATGACGGCACGCTGGTCCAGCAGGCCCTCGCCGAGGACCGCATCGTCATCTCATCCGATGGCAAACTCTTCGAGCGCCGACTGTTCACCACCGGCGAGTTGCGTGGCTTACGGCTGCCAGTCGGCCTGCGCCTCCGCGCGCAAGTCCTGTATGTCGGCCAGCATCTGGCTCTGCCGTTGGGACCACCCCGTTGCAGCCTCTGTAATGGTAAGCTACTGCCTGTATCCCGCGCCGAGGTCAGCGACGTGGTCCCCGCCCGCAGCCTCGTCTGGGTCAGGGATTTCTTCCGCTGCCAGGCTTGTGAGCATGTCTTCTGGCAGGGCACCCACTGGCGCCGCATCAACACCCTCCGCCAGGAACTAGAGCGGTTACAGATCTGATCCGGCGTCTAGGGAGGGCGAGGCTCCCGCCGAGCCGCGGCTTATCAGAAAGTCCGTCCTGCCGAGGCAACGGACGATTACGGAACCGATCAATTTGGCCTCTAGGATACTGGAAGTCTGCCAGCCAGTTTCTGAACTTTGCACTCGCGCCAGGATCCATCGCATGGTACAATACACACCATGGAGTAGCAGCAATGGAAGATAATACAATATATTGTGGCGATGCCTGCAAGCTGTTGGACAGTTGGCCGACTAACAGTGTCGATCTCGTCTTTGCCGATCCGCCTTTCAACATCGGCTACGTCTACGACAAGTACCACGACGATGTGCCCAACGACGAATACGTCGCCTGGTCGCGCCAGTGGATGGCCGCTTGTCAGCGCGTACTAAGGCCGACCGGCTCATTTTACATAGCCATCGGCGACGAGTTCGCCGCCGACATCCGCATCATCGGACGTGAGCTGGGCTTGCACCTGCGCAACTGGATTATCTGGCACTACACTTTCGGCCAGAATACCCGCACCAAATTCTGCCGCGCGCACACGCATATCTTCTATTTCACCATGGATTCGAAAGTTTTTACGTTCAACGACCGGCAACTGCGTTTTCCCAGCGCCCGCCACACGGAATATCAGGACCTGCGGGCTAATCCCGCCGGCCGGCTGCCGGATGACGTCTGGGACGAATTCACCCGCGTCTGCGGCACTTTCAAGGAACGTGCCGGATTCCACGGCTGCCAGATGCCGGAGGCCTTGCTGATGCGCATCGTCGCCGCCAGCAGCAATCCCGGCGAGATCGTCCTCGATCCATTCATTGGCAGCGGAACCACCGCCGTCGCCGCCAAGCGCCTCGGCCGCTGTTATATTGGTATTGATATTTCCGACGAGTACGCTCGGCACACTGAAAAAAGGCTCGCGGCCTTGTCCGACGAGTCCCGGCGACCGGCCAATCCCACCGCCTGGCCCACGCTGCACACCGAAATGCTCGCGCAACTTTACCGTGAAACCAAGGTCACAATTGACAACCTGCTACCCAACGAGGTGGCCCTGCGGGTCATCGTCGGCTCATTAAAGGCCCGCGCCGGGGCGGATTACAGCCTGGCCGATCTGCGCCTGCAATTCCAACATATGGCCGAAACCAAACAATTACCCAAACTTCCCAACGACGTCCCCTTCGTAGCACGCAACCATGTTAAATCCGAGGGTAAACGCTACGATCGCAAGGTCGTCCGCTACAAATCCCGCCGCGCCTCCTCCCGCGATGACCGCCAGGGCAATCTTCTTGACGCCATGTAGCTTGCCGCAATCCAGCCGACCGCAAATAATGTCGCTGGCTGTAAACGGAGTTCACCAGCGATGATCGATATGGAAGAGAACAACCGGCCCATCGTTATCAACAAAACGCGTGCGGTTGCGGTCGCCCTGGCGATCGGCGGCGCCCTGCTCGCCGCGGTAACCCTGATCTGGGCCATCGCCCGCTATGCCGAGCTGAGCCATGCCGAGAAATTCTCGGTTGCCGGCTTTTTTCAAACCACTGCCTTGCTCTTCGGCGGCGCTGCCCTCGGACTGCTGCTGTGGGGAACGGCTGAAGTTCTGCGCCGACTGGATAGTCTGCTTGAGGTCCTGCGCGATTCGCGCTCCTCGGTCTCCGGCGACAGCACTGTTTACGGCCTGCCGGTACACGCGCCAGCTACCCTCGAAGCCCCGAATGAAATGATCAGCGCCATGAAAGAACTGGTCAGACTCACGCACGAGGTCCGCGACATCGCCCTGCTCAGTGAACCGGAACGCGCCGCGCGCCTCCAAGCCCAGGGCCAGACCCTGGTCCGCCAGCTACAGCAGCGCATCCCCGCCCTGCTGAACGAACATAAGTGGGTCGACGCCCGGCGCCTGGTACAACACGCTCGTGAACGCTTCCCCAATTTCAGCGAATGGACCGAACTTGAAAAACGCATCGAGGCCATGCGCACCAGCGTCGAAGCACGCGACACCGAAAACACCGCCCGCCAGATCTCCGACCTGATCGCCCTCGAGGCCTGGGACCGCGCCATGAGCGTCTTGCATGAATTGCAGGAACGGCACCCCAACTCCACCAAGGTCCAGGAGTTGGTGCGGCGTACTACTATCCAACACGAAAAAGCCAACGCCGAGCAGCGCGCCCGCTTAATGGCCCAGGCCCAGGAAGCCGTGAACACCAAGGACTACAACCGGGCCCTCGGTCTGGCCAACACGCTCATTCGGCAATACTCCGGCTCATCCGAGGCCGAAGCCCTGCGCCAGCAGATGCCGACTCTCACCGAGAACGCCCAGATCCAGGCCCGTCAGCAGATGGAGACCGAATACCGCGAATTGACCAAGAGCCACCAATATAATGAAGCCCTCATCCTGGCCCGCGAAATGATCGAGCGCTACCCCAACTCCCCCCAGGCCGAAGCCTTGCGTGCCCAGTTACCGCGCCTCGAAGCGCGCGCCGCCACCGCACGTTAATTGGCGCCAAGCTTAATTACCGTTACCGCGATGTTTGCCACTAATGGCATATTCGGTGGCCCGCACTTCACGCAGTACGGTCACCTTGATTTCCCCGGGGAAGGTAACCATTTCTTCTTCAATCTTGTTCGCCACCTCCCGCGCCAACTTCAACGCCAGTTGATCGTCAACACTCGAAGCATCCACAATCACGCGCACTTCACGGCCGGCTTCGATGGCATACGCCAGATCCACGCCCGGGAACGCGGTCGCGATCCGCTCCAGATCCTGCAACCGTTTGATGTAACGCTCCAGTGACTCACGCCGACCCCCCGGCCGCGCGGCACTGATCGCGTCCGCCGCGGCTACCAGCGGCGTATACGGATGCGTCGCGGGCACATCACCGTGGTGACCCTGAATGGCATTCAGCACGGCCGGCGGCTCATTGAATCGCCGCACAAACTCATACCCGGTCTTCGTGTGGGCACCCTCGTGCTCGTGATCGAGCGCCTTCCCGATGTCGTGTAACAGGGCACAGCGCCGCGCCAGGGCGCCGTCCAGCCCCAGCTCATCGGCCATCATGCCGCAGATGAACGCCACTTCCACGCTGTGCCGCAGCACGTTCTGACCATAGCTGGTGCGGTACTGCAAGCGTCCCAACGTTTCGATCGTCTTCTTGTGCAGGCCGCGCACATCCGTCTCGGCGGCCGCTTGCTTGCCAGCTTCCAGAATCAGTTCCTCAACTTCCGTGCCAACCTCGGTCACGATTTCCTCGATTCGCGTGGGATGAATGCGCCCATCCTTGATCAGCCGATCCAGAGACCGCCGGGCAATTTCTTTTCTGACCGGATCGAAGCACGAAACGCTCACAATTCCAGGGGTGTCATCCACGATAACCGTAGCCCCCGTGGCTTTTTCGAAAGCCCGGATGTTGCGACCTTCACGACCGATAATGCGGCCTTTCATGTCATCCGAGGCAACATCTATCGTCGCGACGACTGTCTCGCACGTATGCTCGGCCGCGTAGCGCTGAATCGCGGTGATCGTGATGTAACGCGCCTTTTCGCGTGCGTTCTCTTCGGCGTGGGTGATGATGCGATCCACGATCTCGCCGGCGTCCCGCTCAACCTCCTGCTCAATGCGCTTCAGGCACAACTGCTTGGCTTGCTCGAGACTTAAACGCGAGATGCGCAACAATTCAGACTGTTGCTTCGTTATTAGCTCATCAACCTGGGCGGTTTTCTCGTTGAGTTGAGTTTCCCGAGACGCTACCCGCTGCTCGGAGACCTCAATCTTCCGCTCCTTGGTGCTTAGAACGTCCAGTTTCTTGTCCAGCCCGTCCTCGCGCTTGGTTAACCGACGCTCGGCGGATTTCAACTCACTGCGCGTTTCAGCGGTTTCCTGTTCAAACCGCTCCTTCGTTTCGAGATATTTCCGCTGAGATTCCACTTCAGCGGCTTTCACTATCTCCGAGGCGCGCTGTTTGGCTTCGTTCAGCTTCCGATCAGCTTCGGCCTGCCGGCTGGCGCTGGCCCGTTGGGCGCGGTAACGCTCATATGCCCAGGTAGCCACGCCACCAACCACCACCGCCACGATCGCAAGGAACGCGGCCGTACCGGTATTGACTGCCAAGAGTGCATATTCATTGAGTGCCATGAGTACATCCACTCATCTCGCTGGTAAACGGGGTCAATCCAAGATCGTACCCCTGGTTCACGCTCGATGGCCACTGCACTCGGAGATATCGGCCCTGGACATATATCGGCTGTTCAGGCGACCCGACAGGTCAACGGGGTGGAAGCTGTAACGGGATGTGAAAGATTAGCCCGAGCTGAATATTAGATGAAAATATAACCTTTATGATCAAAGTTCGTGGGCTAGTGACACGGTCGAATTCCAAAAAAGCAACACGAACATACGCTCGCACAACATCCTTTATCGTTCCCGTCAAGCACCGAAACCGTCAACCCTGGCCTTCCCGGGCCAGTCAGTCGAGGAGATTCTCGCAACCATCGGCGCCACAACATACTACGTACACGCCCGAAGTATAGACTTATCGTCGGCCGAACGCCAGCCTAAAAGAACTCCGTATAATCATAATTGATTGCCATCTTGCCACCCAGCGCTTGCATCAAACTCCCCGCCGAGCTAACATAATTTGTTGACCCTGATAGGTTTGCAGCAATAGGACCCCAGCCGGATGTCTCCACTCGAACATGCCCGAATCAGCCCCTCCGCCGCCTCAAACACGGTATATTGGATCATCGCCATCCTACTGGCCATAATTGCCACCGCCCTCTGGATCCGACCCACCGGCGAACTCCTGCCCAGCGCCCACGCCCAGAACCAGCCCCTGGTCGGCGCCCGGGGCGTCTTCGCCTTCACCGGTCCTTTGGATCGGAACCATTACGGCCTGTTTATGCTGGACGTGGATCAGGGTACTATTTGGTGCTATGAGTTGGAGACCGTGGGCGGGTCGCGCAAGCTGCGCTTGATCGCCGCCCGCACCTGGATCTATGATCGCTACCTGCAAGACTTCAACTGTGCCCAGCCCGACTTCCGCATGGTCCAGAAACTTGTCGCGGAACAACGGGCCCAGATGGACGGACGCACCGCGCCAGCCGAAACTACGGATGAGGATGCGCCGCCCTCGGATGGTGATTAGCTGGATGAGTGAGCACGCGATAACCAAATAGGAGCGCCGCATGGCCAAGCCGTTCTATTCGATGGAAGAAGTCTCCGAATTGCTCGGCAAGACCCCCAATGAAATCAAAACACTGGTTCGCGCGGGCACGCTCCGCGAGTTCCGCGACGCCGGTAAAATCTTCTTCAAAGCCGAAGACGTAGAAAAACTCACTGGCGGACCCATCCCCAGTTCGGAAGATACCTCCGATATCATGCTCGAACCCGCCGAGGAACCTCCCGTTACCCCCGAGGGCAAAATGCCATCCATTTCCTCCGGCGGTACCAGCGTCATCGGCCTCGAACCCATTGAGGAAGAGCCCGAGGAAAAAGAGGACACCGTCATCACCGCCAGCGGCATTGGCGTCTTCGACGACGATGAGTTGGAAATCGACGCCGACCCGATGGCCAAAACCCAAATCACCACCAGCGCGATCGACGACCAGGTCTCGCTCGAAAGCTCGGGCAGTGGCTCCGGCCTGTTGGATCTGACCCGCGAATCCGATGACACCTCACTCGGCGCCGCCGAACTGCTCGACGAAATATATCCCGGCGAGGAAGAAGCGGCCGAGGAAGAAACCAAGGAAGAAGCTGACACCCAGGCCGAGGAAGAGCCCCAAGATGAGTTCGAACAGGCCGATGCCGGCGAGGCCCTGGCGCCCGTTTTCGCACCCACCGGCGACCCCTCCGAAAGCATCTTCTCCGGCTTGCTGGTCGGCGCCCTGATACTACTGGCTGTCGCGGGTTCGGTCGTGGGTGGCGTCCTGCAGAACTACCTGCCGGATTACGCCCGCTTGCTGTCGGATAATTTCTTTTTCTTTCTCGGCGGCGCCGCTGTAGTGGTGATCTTATCTGTGTTGATTGGCTGGTTCGTCGGCCGGGCCATGACTCCGCGCCGTGGCTGACAACTGGATTCGTCCGATATCGATCTTAAAACCACTACTCCGGAGGGAGGATTGTTATGCGCCGGCTTGCTCTCGGTATGACCCTGACCCTCGTGATCAGCCTCTCGGCCTGTGTCGCTCCTGATCAGCATCAGAAAGTCGAACTCGATTTACAAAAGGTGACCACCGAACGCGACTCCTGCCAGCAGGAACTGGCCGATCAGCGCGCCAAGGTGGCGGCCCTGACCCAACAGATGCAACAGGGCCAGTCGGGGCAACACGCGACGCGTGCCGAGGTGAATAACCTGCGACAGCACAACGAACAGTTGCAGCGCGACAACCAGCAATTACACGCCCTGATCAAAAAACAGGCCAGCGGCACCCTCGAACGACCACAGGTGCCGGCCTCACCCCTGCCTGACAACATCGATCAGGCCCTCCAGCAATTCGCCCGGAAATTCGCGCAACGCGTTATATACGAACGCGACCGCGGCGCCATCAGCTTCGCCAACGACCAACTTTTCGAATCCGGCAGTGATGAAGTCCGCGCCGATGCCCACGCCGCCCTGCATGAGTTCGCCCAAATCGCCTCGCGCCTTCCGGCCGATTACGAAGCCATCATCGTCGGCCACACCGATGAAACCCCCATCAAGAAACCGGAAACGCTGGCCAAACACCCCTCTAACTGGCACCTCTCGGTGCATCGTTCCATTGCCGTCAAGGATGTACTGATCAAGGCCGGCTTGCCCGCCAAACGCATGGGCGTCATGGGCTACGGTCAATATCGCCCCGTCTCCCAGGATCGCACCCGTAACCGCCGGGTGGAAATCTTCCTCACCCGCCAGGGCCCCGCCCAAAGCCTGGCCCCCATTAAATCCGGCTCCTGATCGCCAGCGCGCCTCTCTAAACTGGCGCAATTATGGCATCGTCGGCCCGGTTACCGTCGGCTGAGTGCTGGTTTCACCTGCACCGCCCAACAGCGCATCCCAAGTCTCCGGCTTGCTCCAGTTACGCAGACGCTTGCCATTCAGATAAACCACCGGCATCGCGGAAATGCCCAACTCGTTCGCCAATTCGATATCAGCCTGCACCCGCGCCGCAACCTCCGCCGACTCAAACGCGGCGATAAACGCGCTGCGCTCAACTCCCAACTCAAACGCCCACTCCTCGAACAAGCCCCGCTGCTCCTCGCTCTGCCGGGCCAGCACCCGTTGGGGCAATTCTCGCTGCCGCTCGTAAAGCAGTCGCCGCATGCGCGCGCAGGCTTCCGGTCCACCCACTAACCGCACCGCTTCCGCGGCCCGCGCCGCGCGACAACCCGAGGCATGTCCTCCCACCCGGAACTTCTGTTCCGCATTACACGCCGGATCCTGCGGATAGTAACGGTACGCCGCGCGCAGCCTGTCAGGGTATTTCTCCAGTACCCGCGCCACCATCTCATGCGCCGTCCGGCAATGCTCACACTGAAAATCACTAAACAAAACCACCGTGTTCGCCGCCGTCGGCAAACCCGCCAGCGGCTCATCCTCACGCATTGGCAGTGATACCACCGGCTGCCGTTCAAAGTCCCATAGAATAAACTCCGGATCGTTAAGCACCTTTGCATATTGGTTGGTGCGTTCCTGGAGAATCGATCCCGTGATAAACACCAACACCAGTGTCAGATGAATGGCACATGCCAGCCCGCCCGCCGCGATCGTCGCCACCGCCAGACGCCCCGAAGGATGCGGTGCCACTGTCGCCACCGATCGCCGCCAGGGCCACGCCCACAAAGTCAGAATGAGCAGGCCGCCATTCACCGCATGGGCAAACAGACAGCCGCCACACCAACGTTGCAACTCAAACGCCATCATGCGTATGTAGTCCAGCGAGCTATATGCGCCATACAACACAACCAGCACAATGATCACATGCCAATAACGTCCCGCGCGCGTTGGCGGCCCGACAAATAGATACCACAGCGCCACAAACGCAAAATACCCCATCCCCAAAGCCGACACCGGCATCCGCGGCGCGCCCGGCTCACTGCTCAGCGGTACATAAGCCTGTGGCGACGTCAACACCGACGTGCAGCCATCGGGGCGGCCAGCCTCGTCACTGCCACCACATACCGCCCGCATGAACGGCCCGCTGGTGTCACTCCCGCCCGCCGAGACGCGCAGCATTTGTAGCGACGCATACCACCCCAGAACCGCCAACACAACGGCTCCCCAGCGTATCCAGGGCTTCGGTTGTATGAATGCCGCCGTCGTATCCGCGGCTTCGGTGATTGCCATCGCCTGCGCCTCCCATCTCCACCGGTGGCCATCTGGCTGCCGGCTATTTCAGGACCGCGTAGTATAAATGATCCCGTCCGCCACCGCGCGCGGATCAAGCCGATACTAAAAAGATCGGGTCCGTGACACTATCGACGACTCGCGAATCAGCGAAGTGGAGCATGATATTGCCCGCGTCGGGCACATGATCCGAGCCCCGAGCTTCAGGGTAACATAGCCGTCTCGGCTGTGAGCCAGTAGCGGCCAACGGAGCCTGTCCCGATTTGTCGGGATGTCGGCCGTCCCCTCCCTATCCGAACGCGCAGCGCCAGCCAGCGCCCCCCAATCCGAGCCCCGAGCGCAAGCGAGCGGGTCCGAAGACCAACTGTCTGTCCACGAAGACCCCGCGCTGGCGCTTGGGGCTCTGATCAGCCCCGCCGATAGTGTCACGGACCCTAAAAGAGCAAGCGAAGCCCCCGTCGCGCTTACATCGGTGTATGAAACACCTGCGAATCGAAGCCCCACAACCCTTCATAATAGGCGTACCAGCGCACCGCCACATAGAAACAGGACGCCAGCAGGAACCAGCAAGCCAATTCGGCCACCGTATGTCGCCACAAAAAGGTCAGAATCACCGTGCCCGTCATTAATAGGGTTAGCTTGTAGAGCACCAGCGCATGCGCCGGACTATCCAGGAGCCGGGCCGCGATCGGATTCATCTCGGTGAAGTAAAGTGAATCGGCCTCCTGGAGCGTGAAGGCCAGGTCGGCCGCACTCAACACCCAGATACTAATCATCAGTACCGCGATGCGCCGCGGTCGCGTCAGCCAGCGGAACGCGCGTCCCAGGCGGCATTGTTCGCCAACTGCCCTGGTTTCCCGCGCGGCGTACTCAAGAACCGGACTCTTCGGCGTGGACCAGTTGCCCGACAGAACATCCGGGGCAGGTTCCGACACTCCCAACTCGAATTCATTCAAACCGGCCGGAGCCACTGCCTGGTCCTTTTCCTTGACTGTGGTAAACGCATCCTCGGCTTTCCATGTCTAGGCCATCGTCACGAGAGATCCTCCGTTAAAATAAGAGCCGAAATGTCTGAGTGAGATTCGCCCCCCCCGTCCGATATTCCTCCGAAATAGCGCGGACTGGCCCTCCACACGACACCAAAGACCTGTTACCGCGGCTGGGGATTCACCCGATCCCCCAGATCGTCTACGTGCAATAATCCCTCTCCCCCTGAGATTGACTCAGGTGGCCCGCTCAGACATGTATCAGGAATCTGGTAATCTCTATAGTGGCACCGGCCGAATCCAACCATATTTATCCGGTGCATCACCGCATTGAATCGCCGTCAGTTGGTTGTAAAGCTCGGTGCAATAACGCCCCGGCTGATCATCAGGAGAGTACACCACCTTGCGATCGTGCCAGGTGATCGAACCTACTGGCGTGATCACCGCCGCCGTCCCACAGCAGCCCGCTTCCTGAAAGTCGAATATCTCCTCGACATCAACCACGCGCCGCTCCGGCCGCAGACCCATGCCTTCCGCCAGGGTGATGAGCGATTTGTTGGTGATCGACGGCAGAATCGACTCGCTATCCGGAGTTACATAGCGACCTTCCTTGGTAATCCCAAAGAAATTCGCCGGCCCGGATTCATCGATATACCGCTTTTCCTTGGCGTCCAGGTACAACACCTCGGTGAAACCTTTTTCCTTCGCCGGCATGGTGGCGCGCAAACCGGCCGCGTAATTACCACCTACCTTGACATCACCCACGCCATGCGGGGCCGCCCGATCAACCACATCCTCCACAATCAAATGCACCGGCTTGAAGCCCGTCTTGAAATACGGACCGACCGGCGTCACGAATACCAGGAACATATACTCACCAGCCGGCTTCACCCCGACTTGGGGACCCGTCCCCAACACCAGCGGCCGGATATACAGACTCGCCCCGGTACCATGCGGCGGAACAAACCTGCGATTGGCGTTGATCACCTTGAACACCGCCTCGATGAACAAATCCTCCGGCACCGGCTCCATGTAGATCTTCCGACACGAACGCGCGATGCGCCTGGCATTCTCCTCCACGCGGAAGATCACCACATCGCCCTTCTTCGTCTCGTAGGCCTTCAAACCCTCGAAACACTGTTGACCATAGTGCAGACAAGTGGCGGCAATATGTAACGGAATGGTCTCCTCCTCCGAGAGTACACCCTTACTCCACGATCCATTCCGCCAAGTATATCGAATGTTCACATCAGTCTTGTAGTAACCAAAGGCCAGTTTCGCCCAATCCAAGTCCGCTTTGGTCATGTGTACCTCCCCACCACCGCGATGCCGCGGCGGTAGCGGTTCTACTATATCGCCATACCGATTTACGGAGCCGATCGAGGCTGATTTGGTCATCGTAACGTCTCCTGATTAAGAGACAACTTAACTTGTTCGGTTCCAAATGAGTACTGTCCGATGCCTACACGCCGTCTATTGCTGGCGGCGTCGGGAGTGTCATGGCACCTCGTCGCCGATCCAGGATTGCCTTCAGTGCCACACCCAATCGGCGCGCCCCCTCCACCAACCGATCAGGCGGCTCGGCGCAAAATGTCAACCGCAAACCGCATTTGGCGGGAACATGCACGCTGTGCAAGGTGCCCGGCGAAATCAGCACACCCTGCCGCTGGGCCTCCTCAAACACCAACTCGGGATCATCACCGGTCGGCAGCTCCAGCCATACAAACAAACCTCGCGAGGGCTTTTCCCAACGGACCTCCGGCGGCAGGTGCTGGCGCAACGCCGTCAGCAACGCATCCCGCCGCGCGCGATACGCCGGTAAGGTCCGCCGCAAATGCGTCCGCAGGTAGCCGCGCGCGATGAATTCCGCCAGGGCATGCTGCAACAAGGCCGACGTGCCCAGATCCAGACCATGCTTCAACGCGATGATCCGCTGGCGTAACGCCGGTGGACAAATCAGATATCCAACCCGCAGCGCTGGTATCAGGCGCTTACTGAAAGTTCCCACATACAAAACTTCCGGATCCATGGCCCGCAGGGCAATCGGTCGCGGCCCGCCATTCAAATCCAGATCCGCCCCATAGTCATCCTCGATCAACGGAATCGCCGCCTCGTGCGACCAGTTGATTAACTCCTTGCGCCGCGCCGCGCTGATGCTGGCTCCCGTCGGATTCACACAGTCCGGCATCAGATAGAAACCCTTCGCGCCATCACGCGCCAGCCGTCGCAAGGCCGACATGTTGGGACCCTGATCGTCACTGGCCACGCCGATTATCCGTCCGCCAGCCGTCGCAAAAGCATTCAGAGCGCCCGGATAGGTGTATTCATCCACGAACAGCGTGTCGCCCGGATCTATCAGGGCCCGGGCGATCAGGTCCAGAGCCTGCTGACTGCCCGTGGTGATCACCACATCATCCTGTGTCACCATGATTTGTTCCTGCCGCAGCCGTTCCGCCACCTGCGCGCGCAGCCGCGGCACTCCCTGGCGCGGCGCATAACCCAGAATACTCGCGCCATGCTCGCGTAACACATGATCGATGCAGTGCCTCAGCGGATCCGCCGGCAATAGCTCCGCCGAGGGATACATCCCCGCCAGATTGATCAGGTCTCCAGCGTGCAACCAGCGCACAAAACGATCCAGCCGCCCCAGCGGCTCAGCATCCGCCACGCGCGAAACCAGCGAGTTCCACGGCAACTCCGGTCGACCGGCGGCTTCCACCGGCCGCACCGTCCGCGGCTGCTCGGATACAAACGTCCCACGCCCCACCTCCGAGTGCACCAGACCCGATGCTTCCAACTCATCAAAGGCCCGTACCACCGTGTTGCGGTTGGTTGACAACTCGCGCGCCAACTCCCGCGTCGGCGGCAAGCGATGACCCGCCGGATAGTGCCCCGCCCGAATACGCTCGACAATCTGCTGATAGATTTGGCGGTAAATGGGCTCCCCACGCTCCGGATCTATATGTATGCCGGCTTGATCCATCACCCAGTCTCCACCCACCTATCCAATTATCACCAAAGGACCATTTTATGTCAACTATATGGGGATATTTGTGCAGACAATTGGTCCAATTCGCCCAATTGGCGCTAGACCATTGCCTCGCCCCCCATTTGAAGTGCGTTTCACTCTGTGGGACCGGTTTTCAACCGGTCAGGCCTGCCCGATAAACGCGAATCGGTTACTTCTCCACCGTCTGCCGGCTGGGATGCGGTGGGGTGCAACAAAGCAATGTCTGCGGCATGACGGCGCTCAAAGGTGCGTATCTCGTCGGGTCCTGTTCGTAGATATACACGACCTTCAATCTCGCTGCCATCGTCACATTGCAACGCCAGATCCAGCCGCCGCACGCCCCGTTTATACCACACGCCCCGCACCGCGACCGTCCCCGCTGTAAATGTGGCTTTGCCCTGCAAATCACCCACCGCCTGGATAAAAAAGCCGTCCGCGCCACCAGCCGCGCCTGTGGCGACCGCGAACTCCCCATCGCCGCCCGGCATCGACAGGTAAAACATGAAATCGCGCGGCCCATCCACCATGTGTGGCAGTGGAAAAGCCAGCAAACACGTTCGCCTCTCGCTCGCGCTGGCTTCGTAAGTCCAGTTGCCAGTCAGTTGCATATGTTTTTGGCTGGGGGCTGCGAATGGCTGGTGAAGAACCATTTCGCCCTGCCGCGCGCAACCAGTAATCACCAGCAGCGGCACTAATACCAGGCCGACAACACCACCGCCACGCGTTAACCACTGATATGCTCTAACAGACATGCGGTCAGCATAAGCTTAAAAACCCCCCAGAGCCAGAACCGCACCACCGACCGCGCCCCTCAAAACGCCCCACCATCCCCCAACGCCAGTTGAAAGCCCAGAGCCGTACATATACACAGCACAAAGACTCCACAGATCACGAGACCGACAATCGCGCGCCAGTTACGCCGCCGACTTTGCACCAGGCTGGTGATCGACAGGGCCAGCCCCAGCACCACAAACAATTCCGCGCCACAACCCATTATCATGTACCAGGGCTTGCCTTGCAGGTCCTTGATGGCGGTCTGAAACGCTTGCGTCTGTAGCTTGGTCTCTTCCTGCAGTGTCAGCGGCACCGGCCGGGATGCGGGTTGATCGCCTTCGCTGGTGGCGGAGGCACTTGCCGGCTGCGTGGTCATAACCCTCTCTAACTCGTCAAAGCCGGCCACTACAGCTACCACCATCACCACGCCAAATAAAAAGATGACCAATACCGCACACACCAAGGCCAGGTTGCCCAGCATGCGCGCCTTTCGCTCACGTGGTGTGTATGGATCACCAACATGCAGATTGTCCATCGGCGTGCCACTCGGCGTCTCTTCATCCGCCGGCCGCGCCGCGGTTATCGGCGCGGGTTGATAGGTGCTCGCGGTGGGCACATTCACCACACTACTGCAATATGGACAGCCCGCCTGCTTGCCGGAAAACTCCTCATCAACTTCAATCGGCTGCTGACAGGATGGGCACATGAACTGTATGCTCATTCACAATCCCTTCTACTCGTAGCGCAGCGCATCGACCGGATCCAGCCGACAGGCCTTGATCGCCGGATACAGCCCGCTCAGGCCGCCCACCACCGCCGCCGTGCCGACCGCGATCAAGGCTACCTGCCAGGTAATCTGCGTACGGAAAAATCCGACGATCATCTTGTTCAGCAGGTCGGCGAACATGCCACCCAACAGCAGACCAAATCCGCCGCCAATCAGGCTGATGACTTGGGCCTCGATCAGGAACTGGGAGAGGATATCCCAGCGCCGCGCCCCCACCGCCATGCGCACGCCGATCTCCCGCGTGCGCTCCGTCACCGAGACCAGCCTGATGTTCATGATGCCGATCCCGCCCACCAGCAGGCTGATCCCGGCAATACTGTAGAAGACGATCTTGTAGATCAGCATGACCTGGTTGAGACTCTGACGGGTCTCCTCCTGGCTTTGCACGCGGAAGTCGTCTGGCTGTCCCGGTCGGATGTTGTGGGTACCGCGGAGCAGGCGTTCAATCGCCTTTTGCGTCTGCTCGGTGCGCTTGGTATCGCTGACGCCTATCGTGATGCGGTTGAGCCATTTGCGGTTGAAAAAACGCTTCTGGCCGGCCTTGATGGGGATGTAAACGACTCTATCCGCATCGAGAAAACCGAGCGAACCCTTCTTCTCCATCACGCCTACGACGCGAAAGGCCTTCTCGCCCACTTTCACAGCCTGACCGACGGGATCCATGCCGCCAAACAGGTCTTCCGCGACTTGGGCACCCAGGCAGACGACCGCCGCGCCTTCGTCTTCCGACTGCGTCTTCGACAGCACCTGGCCGGCCTGGGTGTCAAACGCGTGAATCGCGAAATACTCGTCAGAAGTTGCGATCACCGTGGCGCCGAGGAAGCTCTTCTGATAGTACTTGATCATCGCGTTGCCCACGCACTCGGGGGCAATCGCGTCGACCTCTCGCGGCAGGGCGCGCTTCAGCCGGCGAACGTCGTCCAGCGTGAGCGTCTGGGCGTAACCGACCGAGCGACCCTCTATGCGCGCGGTCTCGGGCACGACGTAGAGCAGGTTCGAGCCCATCGACTTGAAGCGCTTGGCGAGATCGTTCGAGAATCCCTCCAGAATCGACATGCACGCTACGACCGACGAGACGCCGATCAGCACGCCCAAGGTCGCCAGTAGCGAGCGCAGAAAATGACTATCCAGGCTGCGCAGCGCCGTCATCCACAATCGCAGATAAAACAACATATCAGGCTGTCAGCCTCCGGCGATAACTCGGGTAACACCGCACCCCGATCAGGGCCACCATGCCAATGGCCAGCTCAATGCTGAACAATCCGCAAGCCGGCAGGAACATCGGCTGGCTCTGCGCCGGAAAGGCCAGTACACCCGTCGGATCGCTTCGCTCTTGCTGAAGTGCGGTGATTGTCTTGTTCGCCGCCGACTCACCCTGGGCCGCAGCGATTACTTCCTGAACCGCGTCCAGGGGCGACCCGATCACCGCCGCCACTCCCACTTCGTCCTCGGCATTGGCCGCCTGCACCGCCACCGTGGCCACCAGCGTAAATGCCTCACCCAGCGTCGCGTCATACGAGTAGTCAATCGCCAGGTTTGGAATAATGAGCACCTCGAAGATATCGAAATCCGGAATGTATACCGCCAGGTTGCTGTGAATCAGCGTGCTCGTCGGCATGTCACCCGTCGCCGAGTGATTGACCGTGCCGCCCTCACCGCCCATCACACTGACTTGACCTGAAAAAACCGTCTCATCCGCCCGACCGGCAACCTGCTTGACGATTGTCACCTCCAGCGTCACTTCAGCCCCCGTCAGGTCGCGACCCGCGCTGGGGCTGAAAACCACCAACGCTCCATCAACATACAGTCGCCCTGTCAGGGTAACCGTCTCGCCCGCGACGCCATTGATGAATTCATTCGGCGAAAACAGTATGTCTCGATGTTCCTGGCTGGTGGCCTGAGCCGTGTAACGGATCTCATCCGACAGGCTCAGCAATGCCAGATTGATGGCAAACTCTTCCGGATTGAGCTGCGTGCTGGTCTGTGGATCGGCAAACTGCGCCGCCACACTGGCCGCCGATAGTGGCGGATCGGCCTCATCCAGCGTGCGCGCCACCACCTGTAGCGGCAGGACCACGCCGGCCTCCGGATAACGCGCGTTCTGCTGAACTGTGTCAGTGACGTCGCCACCCTGGTATTCCTGCACGGTAACCGCGACAGATCCGGCAATCGACACGATTTCGGCATGTACCGGCCACGCCAATAGCGGGAGTATTAGGATGCCGGTTGTCAGCCATGACGTTCGCGCACGCATTGGCAATACTCCATCGAGCCCGGATTTCCGCCCAATCAAATGTGGCCCTGGGGCTCGCAGGGCCGCGCTAGAGCATATGGTTTTCGTGACGGGGGTACAACCGGCGACTTCCGCCGACGTGGAATTCAGGGACCGGCCGGCTCCTCGACCGTCGCCTCCCGCGGGCCTGACACCAGGCGCGCCAGCAGCGGCCAGACCACCCGCCCCACGATGGCCAATACCACGATACCCACCTGCACTGCCACGATCTGCCAGCCGGTCAATTGCACCAGCACCGCCACCCACGCCAACAACAGGTAACGCAGGCCACGCCCGCAGAAGTATGCCAACCCGAAACGCACCCGCGAGTAATGCCGCAAAATCGCCAGCCAGCGCACCGCGTCAATCGGAATCGGCACAAAGCCAAACAACGCCAGCGTCTGAAACGGCGCTATATCAAACCAGCGCAGCGACCACTGGTAAACCCGCGTCTGCCGAATACGCTGACCCAATCCATAACGAAACAAAAACGCCAATACGTGATATTCGGTCAAATTGGCAAACACCGTCGCCAATGCCCCCAGCCCGGCTACCGTCACTACCGACAGCACCCCCGAATCGAACAGTCCCACCTCCGGCGAAACCGCGAACAGAATGATCCACGCCGTCGGCAACGGCAAAAACGTATTGCAAATCGAAAGGTAAAAACACACCAGCGCTAACATCCAGACGCGCATGGCGTAGGGATCACCCTGCTCGTAGCGACCAAACATCACCAGCGCCAGCCCGGCCAGACCGCCCAGCCATAACAACAGCACCACGAACCAGGCCCGCAAGCCCGGCAGTGGCCGCTCGGCCTCTACCGTCAAGGACGCGCCCAACTCGGCGGATTCGGGATTATTCGACAAAGCTTCCATCACGTATGTGCAGTATACGATCGGCCGCGACCGCCAGGTGCTCATTGTGCGTAATCATCACGATCGTCTGTTCGCGCTCGCGATGAACTCCCGACAGCAATTCCAACACCGCTTCCGCGTTGGCCGAATCCAGGTTACCAGTCGGCTCGTCCGCCAACAACAATCCCGGCCGACCCACCAGGGCCCGCGCCACCGCGAAACGCTGTTGCTGGCCCATCGAAAGCTGGCCGGGCTTCTTATCCGCATACTCCTGTAAGCCCACTTGCCGCAGCAGCGTCTCCACTTCACCATTCCGCATCTCACCCCGAATCCGTAGCGGCAACGCCACGTTGCGCCGCGCGCTGATCGTCGGCAAAAGATTGAAACGCTGAAACACAAAACCGATCGCTTCCCGACGCAATCGCGTCCGCGCCGTGTCCGACAGATCCCGCGTCTCCACGCCGGCGATCGCAACCGTGGCCGCCCGCGTCGGCGCCATCATCAGCCCCAGAATATTCAGCAACGTCGTCTTGCCACAGCCCGACGGGCCCATGATCACCACGAATTCACCCCGCCGCACCTGCAGATCGATGCCGTGCAACACCGGCTCGACCACCGCGCCATGCCGGTAGGCGTGATGCACGTCGTGAATGTCGATCATCAACTCGTCGTTCATTCGTAACACAAAGCCGTGGCCGGCTCGAGCCGCGCTGCGCGATAGCCGGGATACAGCGCGCTGAGTACGCCACCCGCCACGCCCAGAACCACCGCCGCCAATAGCAGCTCTACCGCCAGATCCACCGTCAACAAAGGCTTGAAAACCCCCAACAGCCCCTTGGCCACATACGCCAGACCAATACCCGTCACCACCCCGACCACCGTCACGATCAACGCCTCCGATATCGACAAGCCCACCAGCCCCAGTCGCGTCATGCCCAGCGACTTGAGAATCCCAATCTCGCGCGTACGCTCCACTACCATGGTGTACATCGTCAGCAAAATAAACAAAAAACACACCACCAGCGCTAGCCCGCTGGTAGCCGTCATGTACGCATTGACCTGCGCGAAGCTCTCGTGCAGCAAGCGCCCATATTCACTTTTTAACTCCACCCGCGCCTCATCCCCCAGCTTCCCTTGCAACAGATCCGCCGCCGCCGCCGCATCGAGCCCCGGCCGTAGCTTGACGAAAAACATGCTCGACCACTTCTCGCCGCCATTCAACATCGCCCGCAAGGTCTGAATCGGCGCGAACACCCGCCCCGCCACGCCCGCCTCGACCACCCCCACGATGCGGAACGGCTTACCCATCAGACGGATCTCATCACCCACTTCATACGGCCGCCGACTACCACTCGCCGGATCCGGCTCGCCCACCCGTCGCAGCCGCTCATCAATCACCAGCTCCAGACCATCAGCCAACTCCGCGGCGGTCAACTCCTCGGCCTCAACCAGCTCCGGAGCCGGCTGTTGTAATTCCGCCACCCGCCGAGCAAAATCATGGGCACGCTCGAAAACCTGCCCGGCCACCACGCCCCGTGGTCCGAGAAACAACTCCATCTGGCCGGGCGCCACGCCGAAAACCCGCTGCTGCTGCCCGCCCATCCTGACCTGCCCGAAAAAGACCGGAATCACCGCTTCCGCCACCGGGCCCTTTTCATCCGCCAGTCGGGCTATATAACGCTCGAATACCCCCGGAAACGGTGCCCCGCCCGTAAAGATAATGTTCTCCTGGGCCGGCAAAACCACCAACTCCGCGTTCACGCTCTGCATCCGCCGACCCACCTCGGCGATCGAACCGTTGGCCAGACCCTTCGAAACCAATAGCAGCGCGATCCCCAGGCCCACCGCCAGCGCACTCAACGCCGTCCGCAGCTTGTGGTGCATCAAATTGGCCCACGCCAGGCCCAGCATGCCAAAATCTCCTAAATCGCTCCAGCCACGGTAAGAAGCCGGCCCGCGAACGTCAATCCACCACAAATAGTAGCGGCCACCAAACCTGTGGGACCAGTTTCCAACCGGTCAATCTGTAGCGGCCCGCCCTCTGTGGCGGCCGTCCCGTAGCGGCCCGCCCTCTGTGGCAACCGTCCCGTAGCGGCCCGCCCTCTGTGGCGACCGTCCCGTAGCGGCCCACCTCCGCGTTGGCCGTCCCGTAGCGGCCCGCCCTCTGTGGCGGCCGTCTTCATACTGGACCATGCTACATCGAGCATGCCGATCCAGTCCCACCCAAACCGCGGCAATACCCACACCACCATTTCCCGCTACTATATCCCACTTAATAACTATAATCCCAAGAGCGATATATGAACGCAGGCCAATTGATTCTCAAATCCCGCAAGTACACGGTCCGGCGGATCCCCGTCACCGTGGCTACCGGGGCCGTTCACGATTATGACATCGTGGTACATCCCGGCGCCGCGATCATCCTGCCGTTCCTGCCCGATGGCCGCGTGCTGCTGATTCGTAATTTCCGCGTCGCCGTCCAGCAGGAACTACTGGAACTCCCCGCCGGCACCCTCGATCCACCCGAGCCGCCGATCGAATGTGCCCGCCGCGAACTAACCGAGGAGACCGGCTATTCCGCCGGCTCTCTGGAAGAACTGATCGTTTTCTATTCCACCCCCGGCATCTGTACCGAGCGCATGCACGTTTTCGCCGCCCACGACCTGAAACCCGGCCCCACCCAACTTGAAGCTGGCGAGCGCATCCATCCGGCGCCGATGGAGTATGATGACGCCCTGCGGGCCATCCACGACGGCCGCATCGTGGACGGCAAGACGATCGTAGCCCTGTTGTTCTACGAACGCTTCAAGCTCAATAAAAGGAACCACTGATGGACTTTCTCGGCAGATCATTCAAGATCGGCCGCCTGTTCGATATCACGATCAACATTCACATCCTGTTTGTGTTCTGGATCGCGTATCGGCTGATCTCCGACATGAAAGACTGGCAGTTCCAGTTTGCCTTCCTGGGCATGCTCTTCGGCATCGTACTCGTGCACGAGTTCGGGCACTGCTTTGGAGCCCGCGCCGTCGGTGGCCACGCGGACAACATCATGCTCTGGCCCCTGGGCGGCCTGGCATACGCCAGCGCTCCCATGCGCCCCTGGCCACAGTTCGTCACCGTCGCCGCCGGCCCACTCGTCAATGTTCTGTTCTGTTTGATCAGCGGCGCGATTTTGATCATCAGCACCGGCGCGTTCGGCGTTATTTCGCTTAATCCTTTCGCTGGCCCCGGCATTGACCACATGACCGCCCAGTGGCAGTTCTACATGTGGCTCTTCTATCGGCTCAACCTCATTTTGTTATGCTTCAACCTGTTGCCCATCTTCCCCATGGACGGCGGGCAACTGTTCCGCACCATCATCTGGCCATTCGTCGGCCTGGCACGCGCCACCATCATCGCCGCCCAACTGGGAATCGTTGGCGCGATCGGCCTGGCCGTGCTGGGAGCTATGACCCAAAGCTTTATATTGATCGGAATCGCGATCTTCGGCGGCATGACCTCCTATCAACACTACCAGGCCGCCCGCGGCTCATTAGCCAACGAACGCTTCCTGAGTGCCGATTACGTCGTCCGCGACAAACGTAGCGGTCCCGGTTTTTGGGCACGCTTGTTTGGCCGCCGAAAGCCCAAAGGCGGCGGCGGACGACCACTAGAGTTTCCCAATCCCAAGCCCGGCGCCTGGCAGGCCAAGCAGGACAAAAAAGCCCAACTATCCGACGAAGTCGATCGCATATTGAAGAAGGTCTCCGAGCACGGCATCCAGAGCCTGAGCTACATCGAACGCCAGGCCCTCGAACGCGCCACCCGCCAGCGCCAGGAAGAGGAGCGCAAATTCCAAAAACAAAACCCCCCGTAACAGGTACCACAGCCGTCTCGGCTGTAAGCCAACTACCAGCATGAGCACGCCCGTCACATTCAATAAGCCTCGATGTTGGCGCCGCCGGGGCGCGTGCCTTCTATTAACAGCCCTACTCGCCTCAATCCCCCGCTACTGCAACTCTACTTCCACTACTATCCGCATGGGAAACAATACACAGGTATCACAACATACTTGGCGCATCCATTCAGGCATACCCATACATAGCGCTTACGCTTTCATCTGCACATAAACCGCAAAAGACACCCACGGCCAGCGCGCCACCTCGGAAGCCGAAGCCCAAGCCGTCGCACGCGCCGTGTCGGTGGAACTATCAGATTCCCTGAGGTCCTGTGGCCATGTACGACAAACATTCATCGGCCAGGCCAACCGCGCCTTCCAAACCCGGCTACAAACCAGCACCGTCCCCTGGTATGTACATGTGTCCTGGCTGAGATGGTGTGTAAATTGGTTGACCTGTCTTCTTCTCACCGTCGCCGGCTACAAATTATTACTCATCCGCCAACGCGGCCGCCCCGCCGACCGCATCCTGTCCCGACAATGCACGAACTGTGGTTATAACCTGCGCGGAAACATCACCCCCCGCTGCCCCGAATGCGGCACCCCGGGTTCAACCAGCCCTCGCCGCCACGAGGACCCCTCGAACCCTTGAAACCTCGGATCCTCCCACCCTCACTCTCTCTGGTCCCATCCCACCGGCGGCACCATTGAATTACGTATACTGTCCCCAGAATTAACGCACCATGTACGAAACCCTCGGGTTGGAACGCTACCACAAGACATAGGTCATACAGAAAACCGAACCTATCACCTTGCGGGGATGGCACTTACGCCATCGGGGCGGTAAAGTCGGCCTAGCAGCCCGTGGTAGAAGTCGGTTTGTACGGCGGCGTTTGGTTCAGGCGGCCAACCGGGTCATCGGTCGTCCATTCAACGATGGACGCCCTAACGCGGCTGCCAGTGGCCCGATGAGCCGCAGTTGAGCCCTGCACAATACCAACACAGCGCGAATCCGGACCGCAAGGCCCTGGAAGCCACGCGCCGTCCCGAATCCCAGGGCTCGGCGCATGACCAAGCCCAGGTTGAAACCGGCCACGTGGATCAGCAACCGTTTCAATATGTTCGGATGCCCCCGCAGATGCGTTCGCCGCATACCGCCGGTGTCGTAACAGTGGGCGAAGCTGCGCTCCGGAAGCTCGGCACGCTTGGCACGCAAACGTTGCCCGCGCTGACCGCGAATGCGTCTACGGTTGGCATACACCGCGTCACGTTCGGCACGCTTGCCCTGCCAGTGGCGACGGCCGCGGTCCGGCTCGGAGATGTAGCTGCGGATGCCTGACTCGCGTTGTTCTTTCAAAACCGCGTTGCTGTGGTAGCCCTTGTCGGCCACCACTTCCGACAGAACCGACTCGCTCAACTGCTCACACGCGGGCTCGTCTTCCATGACGCCGACCAGATTCTCATCAACCTGTTTAATCGTCTCTGCGATGCTGGTCGTGTCGCCTCGATTGGCCGGCTGAAGCGTCACCGCCACGATCGCACCGCTCTGCAAGTCCACTGCGTGCTCGGCTTTGTGGGCCAAATGAGTGCGGCCATCCTTCATCTTGGTGATCTTGGCATCCGGATCGTGTGGATGCTCCCAATCGTCGTTCGACCCTTTGTGCTTGCGATTCTTGTCGATGCGGGCCAAGTCCTCCCGCGTCGGCGTTTCGACCCCGCTGGCCTTTGCCAACTGCGTCAGGAACTCCTGATAGCTATCGCCCGTGTCCTTACGAACGATGCTCCGCAGAGCCGCATTGGCCTCCAGAGTCGTAGCGTCAATGCCCAGCGTCTTGCCGTCCAACAGCTTCTCGCGAGCCAGAACCTGCAGCACCCACACGAAGACTTCCTGGTGCGTCTCCAGATCGATCAGCCGACGGTTGCGGCTCAGCGAGGAATGGTCGGTCGTCTGATCGGTCAACCCGTAACCCAGAAAGCGACGCAGAGCCATCGAGTCCGCCACCCGCCAGGCAATGCCGCGCTCGGAGTCGATTCCCTCGAAGTAGCCGACCAGCAGCATGCGAAAGTAGATCGCCGGCGGCAATGACGGACGACCCATCTTGTCGGCATAGAACTTCCGGCACCGCTCCTCGACGAAGCGGTCAAACCCCTGGCCATCCAGAATCTTGTTCAGCTGCTCGTAGAAGGGGTGTCCGGGCGTCTGCGGCAGTTCGCTGGTCGGAATCCAGAACGTCTCTTGACGCTCCCGTCTCCGTTGCCCCATGGCCATCATAGTCCTCCCTGACCTCGCCGATCAATGTGCTCCAATGATGGACGGAGTATAACATGGATATCTGACTTTCACCACGGGCTGCTAGGGATCATCCCCGACATAGCCCAGCGAGCGGAGCTTCCGCATGTTGGCCGGATCCTGCACTCCCGGTGCCTGGATGGCCCGCTGACGCCACCGCTCTGCTTCCTCTGCCAGCCGACGGGTTACATCACCTTCTTCTCGGGCCACGTTGTGCAGCTCGCCGGGATCCAGGTCCAGGCGGTACAACTCCGCGGCGCGCTTGTAGGGCGTCAGGATCAGCTTCCACGGAAAGTCGAGCGCGAACTGACATTTGCCCAGGTTGGCCCACGCGCCCGGGTTCATCCGCTCCACACCCCAGGGCCGGCACCCCTCGCCGAAGCACAACTTCCGGACCCAGCCGGCCTCGCCCCGACACAGTGGCGTCAGGTCACGACCCTCGGTGCCCGCGGGAACCGGGAGGCCAACCTGCGCCAGCACCGTGGTGAAGATGTCGATCGTTTCAACCTGCTCCGCCGCCACGCCCGAGCCCTTCTGCGCGTCGTAGCCCAGCGGCCGAATGATCAGCGGCACGTGCATGCTCGGCTGATACGTGAACTCGCCGTGGTCGAAGTAGTAGTCGTGCTCCGTGAGGCTTTCACCGTGGTCCGCGACGACGACGACGACCGTGCGCTGCCGGTGATGCTCTTCCGCCAGAAGATCGAACACCGGGCCCAGGTTCGCGTCCAGAAAGGCGATTTCACCATCGTAGAGCGCCACGAGCCGGCGGAAATCCTCCGGCGACGTCTCGTGCTTCGGGAAACCACGCACGCCGGCCACGCCAGAGAGGTACTCGATCGACCCATCCGCTGGACCTTCGTACTCAGGATAGAACAGATCGTCGTAAGGTGCCGGCGGCGTGTAGGGATAGTGCGGGTCAAAGTAATGTAGCCACAGGAAGAACGGCTTCGCCCCGCGTTGCTTCAACCACGCCATCACGGCCGGCGTCGTCGCGGATGCCCGCCGTTGAACCTGGTCAATCTCCCGCGTGTCGAACGCCTGGTCATAGACGTCGAAGCCCGGCGCCAACCCCATCGACGATTCGAGCACGGAGGCACTCACAAACGCCGCCGTCTCGTAACCCTGCGACTTGAGGATCGTCGCCAGCGTGGCGTTCCCCGGCGGCAGCTTGAATCCGTTGCGCGGCACCCCGAAGCTCTGCGGGTGTTTGCCGATCAGCATCGCCGCGTGCGACGGAAACGTGTTGTTGGAGACCGTCACGGCCAGCTCGAAGCGCACCGCCGACGCCGCAAAACGGTCGATGTTCGGCGTGCGCGCCGGCCCGTAACCGTAGCAGCCGAGATGGTCCGCGCGCAGCGTGTCCAACGTGATGAGGACCACGTTCGGTTTGTCTTCCAGCCCGGGCTTGGCGGTCGCGGCCGACCCGGGTTGCTCCGACTGCCGACACGCGGACAGAAACAGCACGAGCCCCACAGCGACCATCAGGCGACTTACCCCGCGTCGCGCCAGCGCACGACGGTACCGCCGGCATGATCTGTTTGCCCCCGGTGCTCTCTCTCGCCACGCCATCCACTTCCTCGCGTGTTCCACGGGTGTCACGGTCTGCGCGGCTCCTGATGATCACGCGGGAACCTGCCCGGCGACCCGAGCCCGCCGCGGCGCGCATTCGCAGACCGCCCTTGACCCCCGCAATCATAGCCCCGACCACCATCGATTGAAAGCGTGAGCGCCGCTCACCAGATTACGAAGCGTCTTCCATTTCCTCCGCCGCTAGTGGCAATTCCGGGGACATCTATGATGCGGTACGTGTCAAGCGAGTCGATCGAGGTTTTTCTGCGGAAGATGTTTCCGCACTTGCCCGTCACCGTCGGCCTCGGTCGATCCGTCCCATCTACCCGGCGACACCATTGCATAACGTGTGTCGTCCCAGAATTCCGGGCTTTGCCCTCCTCAGTTGTTAAAAAGGCTACTCAATCTCAAACTTATCCAGACACTGAGCAGGCAATACGCGCAGGTCTCGACACCATCCATCTACTTGTATCAATTGGCACTCGGCGCCATTAGACAATTGCATGGCATGCGCCGCATGATGTAAGTAACTGATGCCAGTTTCTTCCAAGACGTCGTCTAGTTGAATCCCTTGAGCGATCAATCTATCGGCTGTCGTATAATCACGCAGACACAACGCTTCCCCAAGCGCCTCACGCTGCTCGGCAACAGAATCACTTCGGCTATCTGTCATTACGCCATCTCCCGTGAGTTCAGTATACAAACATTTGGCGCCATATATTTTCTCGGCGCCCTCCGCGCTCTCTGTGTCTCTGTGGCTAGATGTTCTAGGTTTACTATAGTAAGCGGGCGCTCCGCGACAAACTTGTTTCACGTGAAACAGCGTTACTTGCAGAAAGAATGCTGGCAAAGAACCGCATTGGACAACTCCTGGCGCAATATCCAGTTGACAACGCTGACTCATCAGCCATATCTTGTGCTAAACCAGGAGAATTAACATGCCTAAACCCCCTGCTCCCAGACTCGCGCGCGGCCTTAACGCCTTGATCGCGCCCCGTGAAAAACGATCGGCGACGGTTCCGGCCAAAACGGACTCGCCATCGGGTGACATCACACATCTGCCCGCCGACGCCATCCAGCCTAATCCTCATCAACCTCGCAACTCATTCGACGAAGCGTCGATCCGCGAGTTGTCCGACTCCATCCGCGCCCATGGGATCCTGCAGCCAATCATCGTGCGACCCATCGGCGATGGTCTATACGAACTCGTCGCGGGTGAACGCCGCTGGCGGGCCGCCCAGGTCGCCGGCCTGAAACTCCTGCCCGCCATCATCCGCGAAGTGTCCGATTCGGAAGCTCTCGAGCTAGCCCTGATCGAGAACCTTCAACGCGAGGATCTCAACGCCATCGAACGCGCCACCGCCTACAACGAATACGTCGAAACCATGGGCGTCTCGATCGAGAAGCTGTCCCGACGCATCGGCGAAAGCCGCGCCAACATTGTTAACTACTTGCGGTTACTAAAATTACAATCAGAAATCCGCGAAATGATCATCTCCGACCAGCTCGGCATGGGCCAGGCCCGCGCCATCGCCGGCATCGAGGACCAACAGCGCCAGCTAGCTGTCGCTCGCCTGGCGGTTCGTCGCAATCTCGCCGTCCGTCAGGTTGAAGAGTTAGCCAAAAACGCCACCAGCGTTGCATCCACGCCAACAGAAACACCCGAGAAAACTCCCAGCGGTTTGCCTCGACATCTCGCCGAAGTCGAGCAAAACTTAAGCCGTGCGGTCGGCCTGTCGGTCAAGCTGCAACCTGGTCGCAGGAAAAACGCCGGCCGGGTAGTAATTGCTTATCGCAACCTGGAAGAGTTTGACCACCTGTCAGAGTTGCTGGGCAGCTCCAAGGCCGTGGAGTAATTGCGATGTTCGGCAAGCGTCAACCGGCGGTGGCCGGTCGGTTTTACCCCTCGGATCCGGAAACATGTGGCCGCATGGTTGACGAGATGCTCCTCGGCGTCGACACACCCGCCGCCCCGGGGGCCATAGTTCCGCATGCCGGCTGGGTATACAGCGGCCGGACTGCGGCCCGCGGAATCGCCGGCGTGGCGGCGTACAAACCAGAAACGGTCGTGATCTTCGGTGCCACGCATAGCGGCTCTCGTAATCCGGCCAGTGTTTATGCCGCTGGCATCTGGGAAACACCCCTTGGAAAACTGGAAATTGACAGTGAGTTGGCGGATCAACTGACATCTGGGGCAGGTCTGGTGGCAGATCCGGCACCGCATCGCCACGAACATGCCATTGAGGTGCAGTTGCCCTTTATCCAGCGGTTGATTCCGGATGTGAAGATTGTGCCGATCGCGGTCTTGCCAGAGCAGGCCGCGGAAGATGTCGGTCGTTTTTGTGGGCGGCAGGCCAACAAATCCGAACGTCGAGTGGCCTTTTTGGCGTCAACAGACCTGACCCACTATGGGCCGTCGTTTGGCTTCGAGCCGCATGGCCATGGCCGCGAGGGTGTACGCTGGGCGAAAGAGGTTAACGATCGGCGATTCATCGACCTGGTCGTACGGATGGAGGCGGGGTCGGTGGTTTCCGAAGCCGCGATTAACCACAACGCATGTGGCGCAGGGGCGGTAGCGGCGATGATCGGGGCGATGCACGAGCTGGGCTGCACGCGGTATGTAGAGCTCGAGCATACATGCAGCGCCGACATTGAACGGGGCGAGGGGGTTCAGGCAGTCAATTCTGTTGGTTATGCAGCCGGCATATTTCTCAAAGCTGGTTAATACTGATCCATGAAGCCGCGCAAATGTGTTTCACGTGAAACACGTTTGCGCGATTGGCGGTTTCCCGAGCTGTTTTGTTGAAAGAAGCCCAACCGGGGCCACATATTACGACACGTTGAATCCGAGAATAGTGCTGTCGACACCGTTCTATCTAGATATTCTAGAGTTGCGGCTTTGCTTAAGTGCTTAATCTGGCGGTGGATAGACAACCATCCGCAAAAGTTTCTGGTAACCACCGCAGGCGGGGACTTCATGTGATTCATAGCCATCCTCGCGCATGCCGGCGGCACGGTAACAGGCAATCGCGGCGAGATTGTCTGGAAAGACGACCAGACTGACCTGGAGTGCGCCGCGCATATTAAAAGCGCGGCTTAGCAATTGAAGTGTGAGGGCACGCCCCACGCCACGACCACGCAACTCGGGATTGACGATCAGATGACCAAGCCAGTAGTGTTGCTGCGTGGCACGCAGCACGTTAAGTTCGCCATACGCCAAGGGTTGTGACTCTTCAGGATGCACAAGCGCCAACTGCTCGTGTCCGTGGGCGCGCCACTGACGGACGCGTTCAACCGTCAAGGGAGGCTTGGTGTTCGGCGCCAGCCAGAGGGCTTCATGCGCATCGCGCACCCAGGATACAATGAACTCCGCCTGGTCAGGATTAAAGGGCGCAAGTCGGAGAAGTGTGGGGTCGGCGGTAAGTTGAACAGGCTTAAGCGCCACGACCATTCTCCAGGTTGCCGGCCTTTTCCCGCGACGGATAATACGTTGAGAGATTCATGCGCGAATCTGCAATCGTTCGGACGCCAGAAACCATCTTAGTGAACCCAACCGGGAAAGTCATATGTCTTCAGTGGAATGGTTTCAAGGTTATCCCGCAAAGCGTCGGCGCGTACGGGTCGGCGACGTGGACCTGGAGATACTGGGGCCCGCCAACTACGAGTCTCTGGTTGACGATCCGCGGGTGGTAGCTCGTTTTGAGGAGGATGAGTACCTGCCATACTGGGCGGAGTTCTGGCCGGCTTCGCTGTTACTAACGAATGAAGTAGCCAAGTGGCCAGCCGCCGACACGTTCACGGAGCCACCTATGGTTCTGGAAATCGGCTGTGGTTTGGGAGTAGTGGGCCTGGCGGCACTACAACTGGGTTACCACGTAATCATGTCAGACTACGATGACGACGCGCTGGCCTTTGTATTGGAGAGTGCCAGGCACAATGGTCTACCGTTTCCAGAGACACGTTTCGTGGATTGGCGCGAGATATATCCGGCTTTATGTGTTGATCGGCTGGTAGCGGCAGACATTCTATATGAGACACGCAGTCTGAGGCCGATCGCGGAGTTCATTCGCCAACACCTTAGTCCTACTGGCTTTGCGCTGATTTGTGACGCGAACCGCTCGACAGCCGACGATTTCGATACGGTTGCCCGTCATTGCGGACTAGCGGTGGAGGTGAATCCAGTAGAAGGTGAAGATTCCGAGAGTCAGCGGATGGTTTGCGGACGTATGTTCAGGCTGACACATCGTGAATAGCTTCCTGTTTATAGGACATTAGGTTTCGCAATTTCGCGGCACACAGTGGACACTTTGGATTCAAATAGCGATTGGAAGACCTGCATGTTCCAGTTGCATCAATAAGCCGCGGTTTGTTGGCGTTCTTAAGTATCTCCAGTCTTGTCATTTGCGCGGCGAGGATCGCCAATACATGCCAGAGGGAGCCATATTGGACGTAATAGGTTGCGACTGTCGGTAAAGTACGTTATACTTCCTTTGTAAGGCTCCCCATAGTTGCCAAGCCCGGCCAAGTTCTTGGCTCCCCACAGGCTGGGCGTAAGGCTTCAGGTTGACATTGTATTGTGATACGTCTGATACGACATGCGCTATCGCGCGCATACTCGTGATTCGGGCGGATCCCACCGGCCAGTGGATCGTGACCGGTGAACTCAGCGAGGAGCGATCATGCTTCCAGCTCAGAATGATGAGGCGCCAACCCGCCTCCAAAAGATGGAGCCAACAGCGAAGGCGCCGTCGGCAGCGGTGCTTGGGGAGCTGACGGCCGTTGATCGACGCTGCCTGAAACGGCGTCTGTCCGAGATAGCCGAGTGCGTATTCGATCCGATGTTTGAGGATCCACGTAGCGCGGCCATACTGCTGGAACCGATGCCGCAACAGCCCACACGCAGTCAGTCCAAGGTGTCTGGCGGCAATGATGATAGTGGTGCTGACCTCCTCAGGCGGCCGCGGAATGGCGCGCTGAACACCGAGCAGGAACATCACATGTTTCGGCGGCTGAACTACTGCCGCTATCGTGTGATGCAAGTGATAAAAGAGTTCGCTGATAAGCGTCTGACGGCCGAGGCCACCCGCGAGCTGTTGCGCTGGGAACACGCCACCCGCGAAACACGCGAGGATCTGATGCGTGTGAACATGCCCCTCGTTTTGGCGATGGCCAAGCGGGCGCGGGTCTCGAACGTGGACTTTGCCGATCTGGTTAGCGAAGGCAATTTGGCTTTACTGCGTAGCGTGGACAAGTTCGATTGCGCGCGGGGATTCAAGTTCAGCACGTATGCCTGCCGGGCTATTTTGAAGAGTTTCTCGCGCGTGGCCATGCGGACGGCGCGCTATCGCGGGCACTTCCCGACGGAGTTTGACCCGAACCTGGAGAAGAGTGACTTCCTGGAACATAAGCGCGGTACCGTCGAGGATGATTGCGTGGATGAACTGAAAACGATTATAGACAGCAACCTGGCAAAACTCAGCGAGGTTGAAGAGCGCGTCATCCGAGCACGCTTCGCGCTAGACGACGAAGAAACCATGTCGGAATCCGATCCGCGGGCCAAAACGCTCGAGCAAGTCGGGATGATGATCGGCGTCACCAAAGAGCGCGTGCGCCAGATACAAAACAAAGCGCTGGGCAAGCTGCGCTGCGTGCTGGAGGATGGGATTCTGGCGGGCTAAGACATAAGGCCACACCGAAATAACAGAGCGGCGGAGGTGTTCGCGGAACACTTCCGCCGTCTTGTTGATGTGTGAGAGGGTTGAGGAGCGGGGATGGAGGGGGGATAGTACAGGACTTGATTTCCGGGAAAAGCTGGTCGATACTTAACTTGGTGGCGCCCGTTTGGAGCCTGTGAATGGCGGCTTCCGCCGTCCCTTGCAGGTGCGATTCGACGGGCGTCGCTATTTCCGTCAATTCATCATTGTATATGCAACAATATAGTCCTATAATATCATAGCAGTTTAGCAATGTATAAAGATCGGCGGTAGCCGATATACGCGGTTGCACACGGCCAAGACGGCCAGTCACCAGGTGCGGACAAGTCCTACACACTGGCGCTATTTATTGACCGGTTACAAACCGGTCCCACACTACACGGGCGGGAGCCTAATCTGATAAAAGGATGAGAATTTGAGATTGAGCCTTTTTCGGGCACACGTGCTATAGAGAGCATGAAGTCCTTTGCTGTAGTTTGACGATGGCGAAACAGCCGCCTAGGATCAAGTGCAACTCGGCTACTGTGATGCGGGCTGCGTGGTGGAAGTGTGCCGCCTGACATGCAGGTCCCGAGAGATCAAATTAAAGGGTGGACGTGACCGCCGTGGAACTGGCGGTGGTTAGGGAGAGCCGTTAGTGTCTCGCGACGGTGCAAGTAATCAACTGACCGAACATGCCGAAGCGTTGACCGGCGGTGCCGACCTGGGGGCGGTAGTTCAATTACTATTATCGGAATGTGACACGGACGGTCTAGCACGATTACTGGCCACTGGCACCGGCGATATAGCACGGGCGGCAGCGGTATGTTTAGGACTACAGGGCTCATTGCGGGACTGCCGCGCATTGGTCAGTGCCTTAAGAGCGGAAGATCCCGAGTTGGTACAGACGGCGGAAAACAGCCTGTGGCTGATCTGGATGCGCGCCGGCTCAGCGGCGGGGAATCAACAGTTGGTAACGGCAATCGAACGGATTCGCGATGAGGATTATCTCGCGGCACTGGTTGTGCTGGACGAATTGTCTACTTGCGAGCCGGATTTCGCAGAGGCACATCACCAACGTGGAATAGTACTGTTCTTCCTGGAACGGTTGGCGGCGGCGAGCACGGCATTCCGTCAGGCATTACGGCGCAATCAATATCATTACCTGGCGGCGGTTAATCTGGGGCACGTTTACGTCGAGCGCGGCAATTACAAGCGGGCGCTATTTCATTATCGGAACGCATTACGTATTCACCCGCAGCTCGACGAGATTCCGGAAGTTGTACAGCGATTGGAGTTGGTAGCGCACAAGCGTTCAGAGTAGATACCGGTCACTTGTGGGAGTGCGGTGTTGGCCAGGGAACTGCTCTTCGGGGGCTCTTTCGATCCGATCCACGTCGGTCATCTGATCGTCAGCCGTTTCGTGGCCGAGCAATTGGAGATTGACCGCGTAGTTTTGATACCGGGGGCCAATCCGCCACATAAGCTCAACCAGGTATTAGCGCCAGCGGAGGATCGATTGGCCATGTGCCGGCTGGCGGTGGCTGATGATCCGAGCTTTGCGGTCAGTGATTGGGAGATCCGCCAGGGGAGCATCACATATACCCTGCATACCGTGCGTCATTTTCTCAGATCGGATCCGGCCAATACGGAGCTGTACTGGCTGGTAGGCATGGATAGCCTGGTGGAACTAGGGACGTGGTACCGGGTTGGCGAGTTGGTCGAGTTGTGCACGGTCGTGACGGCGGGGCGGCCGGGATTTGAGGAGCCGGACCTCTCTGGGTTGGCGGGGCCGCTGTCGGCGGAACAGATCGAGCGGCTGCGGCGGTCGGTCGTGGAGAGCCCGCTGGTGGATGTGAGTTCGACGGACATCCGGCAGCGTGTGCGCGCGGGCAAGAGCATACGTTACCTGGTTCCGGAAGCAGTGCGGGCGTACGTGGGTGAATGCGGGCTCTATGTGTGATACCGATCACGTTTTGAGCTCGCGCGACTCCTCGCGCTGGCGCGTTAGCTTCTCCTTCATCCGACGGCCGCCACAGAGGGCGGCCGCTACTCTTGACTACGTAGCTTCTATCTGGAATTCGTGTGAGTAGTGGATTCGGGGGGTAATCTCTGCTTGTGTGGCGAGTCTGCATTTGGGGGGTATCATAGAATTGTTTGGGGATTTATATTCCCGAGTTCGTGTCTGGTCGCCGTAAGCGGGCCGTTTGCGGCGGCGGAATAGCACACCACAACCATGAGGCAGTGATGATAATAGCGGTTCCACGAGAGGTGCGGGACGATGAACGCCGCGTGGCGCTGGTTCCCGAGTCGGTGAAGAAGCTGGTGAAGGCTGGGGTCGAGGTGGTGGTCGAGCGGGGCGCGGGTGAGTCGGCTTTTCTGGCGGACGGTCAATACGAGGAGGCCGGCGCGCGGCTGGACGCGGATGTAGCAGCGCTGCTGGGTGGGGCCGACCTGGTCTTGAAGGTCCAGCCACCGACGGATCATCCCGGCGCGGGGAAGCATGAGGTTGAGTTGCTGCGCGCGGGCGGGATGTTGTTGTGCTCGATGCAGCCGCTGGTCTGTCTGGAGACGGTCAAGCGGTTGGCCGAGCGAGGCGTCAGTGCGTTCGCCACGGACAGTATTCCGCGGATTACACGCGCGCAGTCAATGGACACGTTGTCGTCGATGGCGAACATCGCGGGTTACAAGGCGGTGCTGATCGCGGCCAACGAGTTGGGCAAGTACTTTCCGATGTTCATGACCGCGGCGGGGACGATCCTCGCGGCGAAGGTGTTCGTGATCGGAGCCGGGGTGTCCGGCCTGCAAGCGATCGCGACGGCGCGGCGCTTGGGGGCGTCGGTGTCGGCGACGGATACGCGGCAGGCGGTCGCCGAGCAGATTGCCAGTTTGGGGGGTAAGTACGTGGGCGTGGAGAGTGAAGAGGACGCGCAGACGGCAAGCGGCTATGCCAAGGAGCTGTCGCAGGAGTTCTATCGCCAGCAGGCGGAGTTGATCGGCGCGCAGTGCGCGGCGAATGATGTGGTCATCACGACGGCGTTGATCGGCGGGATCAAGGCGCCAAAGCTGATCACCGAGAAGATGGTCAAAGGCATGCAGCCGGGGTCGGTGATTGTTGACCTGGCGGCGACGGCGGGGGGTAATTGCGTGTTGACGGAGCCCGGTCAGACCGTGGTCAGGCACGGCGTAACGATATGCGCGCCGCTGAATCTGCCGTCGGACATGCCGCTGCACGGCAGCACGCTTTTTTCGCGGAACCTGACGGCGTTTGTGCTGGAGTTCTGGAAAGACAATGAGTTTGACCTGAACCTGGAGGACGAGATCATCGCGGGGGCGTTGATCACGCATGACGGCCAGGTTTGGCACGCGGGGGCGCGGAAAGCGTTGGAAGGCGGTGGGAACTGATGTTGATCGAGGTGGTGGCGCAAGCGGAGCCGGCGAGCAGCGTTCTGGGGCCGCTGGCCGTGCACCTGGTGGTATTCCTGCTGGCGATTCTGCTGGGGTTCGAGGTGATTTCGAAAGTACCGGCCACGCTGCATACGCCGCTGATGTCGGGGTCGAACGCTATCTCGGGCATCACGATCGTGGGGGCCTTGTTGATCGCGGGGGGAGATTTTGGCAGGATCAGCACGGTCTTCGGTTTCCTGGCCATGGTATTCGCCACGGTCAATGTGGTTGGTGGATTCCTGGTAACAGATCGCATGCTGGCGATGTTCAGCAGGAAATAAGAGGCCGATGATGTCGCGGATTCTCACGATACCCGGTCTCCTCCTGGCGCAAGGAGTGCTCGAGCGCGCGCCGGACACGCAGGCGGTGCTGGAGACCGTCGCGGGTACGAGCACGGGGGCCGGGCGTGACTTTGTAATCAAGCTGGCGTATGCGCTGGCGGCGATTTTCTTTGTGTTTGGTTTGAAGATGCTGTCGTCCCCGCGGACGGCCCGGCGGGGCAATCGCGTGGCGGCGATGGGGATGCTGATCGCCGTGGCGATCACGCTGGCCGCGCAGGGGGTGGTGGGCTACACGACGATTATCATCGGGTTCGTGGTGGGGGCGGCGATCGGCGCGTACGCGGCGCGGGCCGTGCCCATGACCGGCATGCCGGAAATGGTAGCGCTGTTCAACGGCTCGGGCGGGCTGGCGTCGGCGGTAGTGGCCATCGCGGAATACTGGCGGGTGAATGATTTCAATGAGCATCTGATGGATGCCCGGATCACGATCGCGCTGACGCTGCTGATCGGCATGGTGACATTCACGGGCAGTGTGATTGCGTTCGGTAAGCTGCGCGGGATGACGATTGGCGGCGTGCGTTTGGGGAATCCGCTGACGTTTCCGATGCAACATTTGCTGAACCTGGTGTTGATTCTGGTCGTGGTCGGGTTGGCGACGGCGGTCGCCAGGGACCCCGGGGCACAGTGGGCCAATATCCTGATCATCGTGATCGCGGCGGTGCTGGGTGTGCTGCTGACGATTCCGATCGGCGGGGCGGACATGCCCGTAGTGGTTTCGCTGCTGAACTCGTACTCGGGTCTGGCGGCGTGTGCGGCGGGGTTCGTGCTGCACAACACAGGTCTGATTATCAGTGGTTCGCTGGTGGGCGCGTCGGGCCTGATCCTGACGAAGATCATGTGCAAGGCGATGAACCGGTCGCTGGTGAACGTCCTGGCGGGCGGCTTTGGGCAGGATGTGGCGACCGCCGGGGCGACGAGTTCCGCCGAGGGCAAGTCGGTACGGCAGATGGACGCGGAAGAAGCGGCCATGGTGCTGGAGGCGGCGCGGAAGGTGTTTATCATCCCCGGATATGGCATGGCGGTGGCGCAGGCGCAGCACGCCGTGGCCGAGCTGGCCGAGTTGCTGACCGGCCGGGGAGTTGAGGTGAAGTATGGCGTACACCCGGTGGCGGGGCGCATGCCGGGGCACATGAACGTGTTGCTGGCGGAAGCGAACGTGCCATATGAGCACCTGGCTGACCTGGAGTTGAACTCGGAGATGGAGCAGTGCGATGTGGCGCTGGTCATTGGGGCCAACGACGTGGTGAACCCGGACGCGCGGAATCCGGGCAGCCAGATTCATGGCATGCCGATCTTCGACGTGGACAAGGCGCGCACGGTGATGGTGTGCAAGCGGAGCCTGAATCCGGGCTTCGCCGGCATTCAGAACGAGTTGTTCTTCCTGCCGAACACGGTGATGTTGTTTGGCGACGCGAAGAAGATGGTCAACGGGATTGTGAGTGAGTTGAAGGGGCGTTAAGGCCGCGCGACACTGCTACCTTACAGATTCGCCCGGCAGTCATAAGAGCTGTCGGGCGGTATTTCATGCGCGTCCGATTATCTCCGGAATGTGTTCCGGCAGTGGATTGCAGGTGCTGGTGGAAGCGGTCGATAGAGCACGAGGAATCAGCACATGGTGATCCGCGATGACGCTTGATCTGCAAGAGTTAACCGCTGACTGGAACTGCCCGCCGGGAGAGATATCGGCCCGTCTGGTAGTGGGTCGCGACGGCCAGGAGTTGCTGCAACTGCGCGTGGATCTGGGCTTGATGCAGATGTTTCCGGACGGTCGGCCGGATGGTCGCCGATATCGGGGTATGCCCGGCGCGCTGGATCACATCCGGCACGAATTGCGGCTGCATGGAAGAGTTCCCACGGACGACTGGCGTGAGCTGGAACGCGAGTTGTTTCAGATCAATTATCGCCGGTTGGCGCTGTCGAGCATCCTGGAGGAGAGCCTGACTCAGGGTGACGTTGAGGGGGCAGCGAGTCATGTCCGTCGAGCTTTGCGCGACATTGACACGTGCCTGGACTGTCTGCAGACGGCGCAGGAGAGCGAGGGGGATACTCTCGGCAACGGAAGTTTCGCGCTGAAGCCGACCCTGATATTCCACCAGGGGCGGCTGGGCGTGCAAGCTCGGATAATCGCCGGGCATTACGAGGAAGCGATCGAAGAAGCCGGTCTGGCGGCAGATCGCATCGGGGGCTTGCTGCTGGAATTGGGGCTGGATGAAGAGCAGTGTAACCAGGATCCGGGGGTGACCTTTTTACGCAACCTGGAGGCGCGTTTGCGTCAGGAGTACGGTATCCAGGAGACGTTACGCGAACGTCTGGAAGAAGCGATCGAGAATGATGATTTTGAGACCGCGGCGCGTTTGCATGACGAACTGCGCAACCGCCACGAGTCCGAGGGGGCTCCGCGGCGAGCGCGGAATGGGGATTCATAACTATCAAGTGGGGCGTGGTAACCGGCAGTCAAGCAGTTCGCCCCCCGGGGGGGGAAGTGATTCTGTTGAAGACCGGCAACACCGTGGCGCCGGCCGGATCAGCCGGCGCCCGGGTGTACCATCATGCTCAGTTCACCATGTCCTTGAGCGCCTTGAGCGGACGGACCTTGACGATCTTGCGGGCCGGTTTGGCCTTGAAGACGCAGGGTTCATTGGTGAAGGGGTTGACGCCCTTGCGCGCCTTGGTGGCGGGTTTGTGAGTCACGGTGACCTTCATGAGGCCGGGGACCGTGAAGACCTTGGGTCCGCGGGAGAGATCTTTCTTCATCAACCCGGACATGCAGTCAAAGGCCGAAGCCAACTGCTTGCGGGTGATGCCGGCGGATTCCGCCATCTCGGCATAGATCTCGGACTTGGTGCGGGGTTTCTTGGCTTCAGTTGCTTTCTTGGTTTTACTCTTTGCTGTTGCCATCCTTGCTCTTCCTCCCAGACAGATCGGTCACAATTCCACAGTGCCGCTGCCTGATATATGGAACCTGACGTTCCAACCGTGGACAAAAAACCAATACTAGACAAGCTACAAACTGTCATGTGTTACATTGCGGCAGGCGCCGAGCGCGCCAATACGCAGAACTTCTCGCACGGTTTGGGCCTTTAGTCAAGGGGTTTTGGGGGTAAAGTCAGTGTAAAACACTGTTTTTTTCGAGGATTTTCACATTCTCGGGTGCGTCGGGGCTTGGTTCAGTTGGCGCTGGGGGCTGGGAAGGCGTCGTTGATGGTATCGATCATGCGTCGCAGCCGGCCAAAGCTCTTGCGGTCGAAACGTAGTTTCAGGCGGGATTTTTCGGGATATTCACCATTTTCGGCCGGCAGAGCAGGGCATTGCTCGATGCGGCCGCCGGTAATGATGCCGCCAAACTCATCGTTGAGTTGCTCGAGGGTCGCACTGGCAAGCGGCCGCTCAAGGCGCAGGACGAGGTCATTGGCAACGTTGCGCATCGAGTGGTAGACGCGATAATAATCGCGGATGATCCGGGCCGCCGTCGCAACGTCGTCAGTAATGGTAAGTAGGTTCATGTCCTGATCACTGACCATGCCGGTGCGCAAGAGCTCGGCGGCGACGTATGCCCGCCACTGCAGCCAGTAGGTTCCGCCCGGGCGTTCGACCATCACGATGGGGATCATGGGGGCCTTGCCGGTCTGGATGAGTGTCAGGGCCTCGAAACCTTCGTCCTGGGTACCGAAACCGCCGGGGAAGAGGGCGATGGCGGAAGCTTCCTTAATAAAAATGAGTTTACGAGTAAAGAAATAGCGAAAATTAACGAGTTTTTCGTCGGAAGCGATGACGGTATTGGTTTTCTGTTCAAAGGGCAGGCGGATGGCGACGCCGAAGCTGGCCTCGCGTCCGGCCCCGTGGTGGCCGGCTTTCATGATGCCGTCGCCGGCGCCGGTGATGACCATCCAGTTGTTGTCGCACATCAGGCGGGCGAACTCGACGGCGGCCAGGTAATCCGGGTGGTCCTCGGGAGTGCGGCTGGAGCCGAAGATGCTGATCTTGCGGATATGCTGGTAGGGGGCAAAGACCTTGAGAGCGTAGCGCAGTTCGGCAAAAGCCTTGTGAAGCAGCTTAATATCGCCCCGGTCGGCCCCATCGCGGGCCAGCCGGCAGAGGGTAACCAGCATGTCTTTGAAGAGGTCTTGATTGGGCCCGGACAGGTGCTCGGCGGCCATCTGGTTAATCGCGGCCTGGCGATTAGACCGGCGCTGGGTATCGGAAATAGAGTTGGAATCCATGGTCAAATTAACAGCTCCCGAGCTAGTACTCCCCGGTCAGAATGCCCGAGGTTCGGTAAACTTTGGTAGTATATTGCAAATACAGTCGTGTTGAAAACGGTCTGTCGCAATTGACAGTGCTGGACAGGGTGTTCTAGGATAAGTGTTTGGCGCAGTAAGGATAACATTTACGTCCCCACGCGGTGGGTTTGGTACCGATGGATGTCGAGTTGTTAAGTTCGCTGGCGCTCACGGCTTATATAGTCGTGCTGTCGTTAGTTTGCATCTATGGTCTGCATCGGTACTTTCTGGTTGGTTTGTACTATCTGGTACGTCGCCGGACGCCCAAGCAGCATGGGGTATTCGAGGAATTGCCGCCGGTAACGGTCCAACTGCCCATGTTCAACGAGCAATACGTGGCGCGGCGGATCATTGAGCGGACCTGTGAGATCGACTATCCGCAAGACCGCCTGGAGATCCAGGTACTGGACGACTCGACGGACGAGACGCAGGAAATCGCCCGCGAGACGGTGGCGCGCATGCGGGCCGCGGGACACGATGTAGTTTACCTGCATCGGGAGGACCGGGAGGGATACAAGGCGGGAGCCCTGGAGGCGGGTCTGGCCGAGGCGCGCGGCGAGTTTGTGTTGATTTTTGACGCGGATTTTCTGCCACCGACAGACATCCTGCAGAACACGATCCACCAGTTCAAGGATGAGCAGGTGGGGATGGTGCAGACACGCTGGTCGCACTTGAACCGGGACCTTTCGGTGCTCACTGAGGCTCAGGCCGTGTTACTGGATGGGCACTTCGTGATCGAGCACACGGCCCGGAATCGCACCGGTCGTTTCATGAGCTTCAACGGCACGGCCGGTATCTGGCGGAAAGCGACGATTACTGACGCGGGCGGTTGGCAGCATGATACGCTGACAGAGGACCTGGATCTGTCATATCGCGCGCAGTTAAAGGGCTGGCGGTTTGTTTTTCTGCCGCAATTGACGTCGCCGGCGGAGTTGCCGCCGGAGATGAATGCCTTCAAGGCCCAGCAGCATCGTTGGACGAAGGGGGGCGCGCAGACCTGCCTCAAGCTATTGCCGCGGGTGTTGCGCAGCGACTTGCACTGGAAAGTAAAGCTGGAGTCGTTTTTTCACCTGACCAGTTGGGTCGTCTACATTCTGATTGTACTTTTAAGCCTGCTGATCGGACCGGCGCTGTATGCCAAGGTAATCAATGGCGATCATCCACAGCCGATGTGGCTGGTGATCATCGAGTTCGTGTTGTTCGTGGTGGGCTTTGGCTCCGGGCTGGTCTTTTATGTCTGCAGCCAGCGGGAGCAGCAGCATAGCTGGTATGACAGCTTGAAATATGTACCGGCTTTGATGGCGGTGGGCATCGGGATTGCATTCAACAACGCCTTCGCGGCGTTGGAGGGCTTCTTCGGCAAGACCGGTGAATTCGTGCGCACGCCGAAGTTCGGCGAAGAAGCCAACAAGCCGGGGGGCTGGCGGCGGCGAGCTGGGGCCTTTAAGTTCAAGAAGAGCTGGCAGGCCTGGGGGGAGTTGGCCATGGGCCTGTATTTGACGGCGTGTCTGGTGGGGCTGTTGTTCTTTGATGAGTGGCTGACGCGGGTATCGGCGGCCATACCATTTCTGCTGATGTTCATCATTGGTTATTTCTATGTCGCCTTTCAAACGTTTTACACACATTGGTACATACCGCGGCGCGCGGCGCGGCCCGCGGCCTGATCATAGTCTCCCGCGTTGGGTTACCAGTGACAGGACGGTATCGCGCGCGCGGACGTAGGGGATCAGGTCATAGAGAGTGGCGCTGGCCAGGCGTGCCAGGTCGCGCGCGAGCACCAGAACGCCGCGCAGGCCTTGCTCGGAGCGGCCTTCGCAGACCGGCCAGTAAGGCGACTGGCCGGGCCGGAGAGCGTGGCCACCCGGGAAGGTCAGGCCGACCGGGCGGGTGTACCCCATCACGATCACCTGTTTGCCGGTAGCGCAGAAGAATTTCGAGGCGGCTTGGGCGAAGCGGTGCCCCTTCTCGCCGTGGAAGGTGCTACAGGTGCGCCAGTGTACGCTGGCCCGGTCGCAGAGCTGGGCGCGGAGGCGTTTCAGGCGTGGGGCGAGTGCTGTTGAGGGTTTGGTGAAAATACCAGCACGGTAGCGGTGCTCGTTAATGCGGAAGTAGCCGGCGTTGCCGTGCGACCAGAACTCGACGGCGGCGATTTGTTCGAAGCCGCGGGCGCGCAGGGCGTCATCGACGGCATCGAGGGCGGCGGGCAGGTCGTGTCCATAGGCCACCACCACGCGCGGGTTGAGGCGCGCGTAGAGATGGGCAAGTTGCAGCCAGTAGGGTTCGGGGCGGGTCAGGTTGGTGGATGTCAGTGGGCGGTAACCGCCGGCGATGATAACGAGCGCGGCGTGTGGATTGGAAGAATTATCGGGGGCGCGGTGCAGTTCGGCGGCCTGAAGGAGGATTAGTGCCGGTATCAAAGCCAGGGTGGCTGGCATTGGGGGTACCTCGCCGGGGTTCGGTATGGGTAGAGCGACACGGTTGCCGAGGTCGATTGTACCATCAATGGGGCGTTGCCGGTGAGATCGGTTAGTAACAACAGCCAGTGAAGCGTGGAGCGTCATGGTTGGGGACAGCATGCCCGCGCTTTCAGCTTGGGCATGGCACCCTGCTACGGTTGGGACGGCCGACACGGAGGTCGGGCCGCTACGGTTGGGCGGCGGGTTGGCTCGCCGGGGGCGGGGGTAGCAGTATGACGCGTAGCATGACGGCTTCCGGTTCGGCGGTGGGCTCTTCGGCGACACCTTGAAAAGCATTAATCATGGCATCGATCCAGAACCAGCCGAATGATAACGGTGGCTGAGCCGGCGCGGGGCTGGCGGGTGGCACGGATGCGGTTGCGGGCTGGCTGGAGGAAAAAGCTTCAAACGGCTCTCCAAGGATAATGGATGGCGAGATTTCCTCGTCGGACAGGCGGCCACGAGCCCCCGCGGTTGGCTGATCGCCACGACCCGGCGGGCGCTGGGGAGCTTCCTTGGCACGAACATCACCCCGACCACCGCGACCGGCTGCGGCCGTGCTGGATTTCGGGGCGGATGATCCGCGGCGGCGGACACCTTTTTTACCTGCCGCTTCGGCTGGCGCAGACGCATCTTTAGCCGGCGCAACTTTCTGTTCCTCGGCGGCGATCGACGAGTTGACCATGGCGGGCTGGGGGAGATGTTTTTCACCCGGGCCAGCCAGAGGCACGTCGGCAAAAGAGGGGATTTCACGATCCGGGGCGCGGGCGAACCGGCGGCTGGTTGGATCGCCCAGTTCGTAGAGCAGGCCGGCGCGTGAACCGCGGAGTTGGAAGAAGACCTGTTGGGGCACCTGTTTTTCCAGGTCTTCGATGAGAGCCGTGACATGATAAGCTGGTACTTGCCCGGAGGCTTGCACACCGGCGCCGGTGTGCAACACGCCGCCGGCACGGTCAATCATTACTCCGTGCTTCCCATACATCAGTTCTTCTTGTTTGGTGTCGAGCTGCACGGCGGGCTGGTCATGGCTCCAACTGGTCAGGGCCGCAAAGGCGTTGGCATATTGCTCTTCGTTCTGGGGTGTCACCCAGACTTCGATGGCGGGGCTGTCGGTGTAGGTGGTGGTGAGCTGCCGACGGGCCAGCTCGTATTCGGCGTTACCGTCTGGTGGAACTTCGGCCAGACGCTCGCGGAGTGAATATGTCTCGGCGGTAGTGACGGTTGCCGTGTCTAACTCTGAAACCGGAGGGTCGTAACGCTCCCGCAATTCTTCGGATTCGACACCGCCGAGCGCGGCGATTTCATTGGATTCGACTTCCATACCTGCCGCCCGGCCGGCTGATGGGGCCAGCTTGGGACTGGGTTTACGATCGGTCTTGGCGGAAGCAAAAGAGTCGCGCATTTCGGAATCAGCCTGGGTCGCATCGACCTGAGTCGCGGCGGGGGCCGGTTCACTCTGATTACGTTTGAGCACCTCGTGGCCGACCAGGACACACCCGATGATCACCGCCGCCGCCGCGGAAACGCGAATGAGCAAGGACAAAATCGGGCCGCGCGCGGCGCGCCGCGCGCCGAGCAGGGCACCGCGTTCGGCGTGGCGGTGCATGGCGGCGGTGAACTCGTCCGGGGCGGTCTGACGTGGGAGTGTGGCGAGTTGCTGAGAAACCTGGCGCAATTGAGCGAGCGTCCGCCGCGCCTCTTCGGAGTCGGACAGGAACTGTTCGATCTCTTTTTGGCGCTCGGGGGGCAATTCGCCATCGAGATATGCGGAGAGATCCGCGATCAACTTGTCATGCCGACTGGCTGTCAAGTTTGGTCCTTTCCTTAGTCAACAATTCGCGCAGCATCAGGCGTCCGCGGTGGATGCGGCTCTTGATCGTCCCGACGGGCACCTCCAGGATTTCCGCGATAGTCGCGTAGTCCATATTTTCAATATCCTTCAGCACGACGGCAACACGGAAGTCCGGCTCCAGGCTGTCCAGAGCGACTTCAATCTGGCTATATGTTTCGCGTCGGCTGATAACTTCGGCGGCGTCATCAGAGGCGGCCGCCGTGGACGCACGCGGGTCACCGCCGGGCCCCGGATCATCGAGCGAGACAGTCGGCCGACGCAGCCGGGCTCGTCGCTCGGAAAACGCCGCGTTAACCGCGATGCGGAACAGCCAGGTGTAGAAGCTGGAACGGGCCTCGAAGCGTGGCAGGGCCTCGAGCGCTTTCAGAAACGTGGTCTGTGTCAGGTCCAACGCGTCGGAGTGGTTGTGACACAGGCGGTAACACGTATTAAAAACGCGGTCCTGGTATCTGGAGACCAACTCCGCAAAAGCCTGGGCGTCACCGCCCTGGGCACGCCGCACCAGCTCGGCATCGCTCGTTATGTTATCGGCCGTTTGACGATTCACTCGATCTGGCCACACAATTGGACGCGTTGCAAGCGCCCGGGTTCCCGCCGATCGGCATTCTGGCGTTACCAGGCGCGCCCTCGGCACATAAAGTCCACGCTTACATGATACTGGATAATACGCGGGAGGGGTCGTGGGGTGGCAATAGTGCGTGGACAATCAGCGTTAAGTGGGCCTGTTCGAGGGGATAAAAATCCGGTTGCTGATGGCATAGAGCCGCGTACGGAGGCCGGATTTATCATCGGCTGGTATCCCACGATCAATCGCCGCACGTAAATTGGCCGGCGAGAGCAACATGGAGACCGGATAAGTGATTCGGGCCTTCCGGGCCAGGTGCAGGATATCGGCCTGCTCCTGGCGATTCAGGGTCAGAGCGACACAGGCGGCGGCGAGATGGTCGGGCGGCGGCGCCATCCTGGAATGGTTTGGGCGCGACTGAAAAACGCGGAGAACCACTAATAACAGCAGCAACACCAAGCCGCCCAGCAGCAGGATGTATAAGTCATTTCCACGCGCGGATTCCGGTTGCATGCCCTGGCGGATGCCATCAATGATCTCCTGCTGAGCGAGTAGGATCAGGTGGCAAAAGGCCAGATTCATGAGGAAGCCTCCGTCTCGGTAGTAGTTGGCTGGTCACCGGAGGAGTCCACCATGGCGATCTGCCGCAAGAGCAGACGGACTTCCTGGATGCATTGATCCATATCTTCAGATTCCCCCGCGACCGCCGACAGACTGGCAAGCGCCTCGCGCACTTTATGCCGAAGCACATTGCGCTGGACATCCTCGACGGCCAACTGCTGTTCTAATGGCAGCGACGGGGAATCCTCCGGTGATATGGGATCGCTTTCGGCGGAACTAGCTGCTTTAACAACCGCGCGCGCCAGGTGACGCACGGAGTCCACGGGATCATTTACCAGCGTGGCAAGTTGGCTCGGGAATTCACCAACGTGATCCGTGCCATAAATGATGCGCAAGCCTAAAAGGCGATCATGCGGATCCGACGAAGTCAGCCGCGCGGAAACTTCAGCAAGCCACTTGCCGAGGTTGGCGCGCAAGAGATCCAGCATCCGGGAATCTTCCGCGGTAATCCGGCGGCGGCACGTTTTCCAAAGCCGATCGAAGTCATGGGCGGGGGGGAGGCTGAAGTTGGTGTCCGCGGGCGGCGTACTTACCGCGGGCAAGGGCCCATCGCGCTGGCCGGAAATCCACCAGCGCGTGAAAACAGCTAAGGGCGAGTTGCCGGTGGCGATTTTCTCCAGATGCGGAATGACTTCAGGCGTATCCAGGGTAGCCAGGGCGTAGACACAAGACCGCCCTACGGCGAGAGATTCGGAGCGCAGCCACTCGCTCAACACCTGAATTTTCAGATCCATATCCAGGCCCAGGCGCGCCACCCAATGAGGAGCCAGGTGACGCACATCAACAGGCAGGCTTGACAGGTTCCGATCGACCTCGCTGAGCCAAACCGGATTCTTGAATGAAGCCAGTGAGCGACAAATTTCACGATCAGTCAGCAGATCGGTGTTGCGCAGGATGGCGGCAAAGTGCGCGGAAGTATTCCAACCCAGCAGTATCTGACGAGCCGGCCCGCGCCAACCCTGGCGCTTGAGGCCCTCAAGCAGAAAGCGCGCCAGGTATGGGCCGCTCCAGGCAGATAGATTGTGGCTGGCAATATTACCACATTCGGAGCGACGATTGCCCAAGAACTCCCAAAGCTGGTCGCCGAAGTCCCGAGCAAACCACAGGCTGATCTCAATGACTTCGCGACAGTAGTGTAAATCGAAGGTGCGCAGGGCCTCCCAGACCGCCTTGACGACCTCGGCTCGGCCGGTGGCCAGCAGATCCTGATCGGCCAGGATCGGATTATCAAGAGTGGGGGGCTCGATGACCATCTGGGCGATGCACCGCAAGGCACGTGTAGCTGCCTTGCGAACGTCGCCGGAAGCATCACGCAGCGCATCCGGGAGCAGATATGAAAGCGTGGGATAAGGATTATCAGTCAAAGCCCAGAGAGCATTGCCACGGGCGCGGGGATCATGCGGCGCGGCAAGCGCCGCTGCCAAACCAACACGCAGACGGTCCGGGGCACAGCGCAATTGTTGCCGGAACTCCGGATCAAGACGGTCGTAGTTGGCGACCAGCGCGGCCCAGGCGGCATCGGTGCCGCGGTCAAGCAGTTGATGGACAATACGGTCCAGATAGGGTTGCTCGGCGCGCGCCAAGGCCGCCGCCATGATCCGCTCGGCGTCCGGCGAGGAAAGCTCGGTGAGCCAGTTATACAGCCGATCCGCTGGTATCATGGTCCTCTCACACAGACCTGCTGAATGACAGATTTGGAGCGGCGCAGACACAGTGCGCGGCCCCGTTGTTAGATCGGAGTATTCGCAAATCGACATTACCAGCAGAACTTTGGCGACATGTAATGCCGAGGCGCATTGACAGGGCGGGCCGGTGCTCTCATTCTGGCGGGCATGAGCGTCTCCAGGAGCGAACCAGCGGATGCACGGCTGGCAGTCGAGTTGGCGGGGCTACGATTGCGCAATCCGGTACTGACCGCGTCAGGGACTTGTGGTTATGGGTCTGAATACGCGGACGTGATGGACTATCACGGACTGGGGGGTTTTACAACCAAGAGCGTCACGGTCGAGCCGCGCGCGGGGAACGATCCCCAAAGGCTGGTCGAGGTCCGGGCCGGGGTACTGAACGCGATCGGGCTGGCGAACGTTGGTTTGCAACAATTCATAGCGGAAAAGCTTCCTTTCATTCGCCAGATGCCAACGCGGGTTTTCGTGAATGTCGCCGGCCATAGCGTGGCGGATTATGTCGCGGTGTGTGGAGAGCTGGACGGAGAGGAATGCATCGCTGGCCTGGAACTGAATGTCTCCTGCCCCAACGTTGCCGATGGCATGACTTTTGGCACGGATGCACGGCTCCTGCGTGAACTTGTGCGCGAGGTGCGCCAAGTGGTGAAGCGCGCCAAGTTGGTGGTCAAGCTGTCGCCTAATGTAACGAACGTGGCGGAGATGGCGCGGGCGGCGATTGATGGCGGGGCGGAGATCCTCAGCTTAATCAACACGTATGTCGGGTTATGCGTGGACGCCGACACCTGGCGGCCGATGTTGGCAAATGTGACGGGGGGCCTGAGTGGGCCGGCGATCAAGCCGCTGGCGCTGTATAACGTGCATCGCGTTTACCGCGAGGTGGCGCGGGAAGCCGGCGTACCGCTGATTGGTATGGGTGGGATTCAGAGCGTGCGGGACGCGGTGGAGTTTTTCCTGGCGGGAGCGTCGGCGGTGGCGGTAGGTACGGCGTTATTTCTCGATCCGAACATCACCACAAAGATCGCGCGGGGGCTGGCGGAGTATCTCCAGGAACGCGGCTTGAAACACATCGGCGAGTTGACCGGGCGGATGGAATTGCCGGACTAGCCTGGCGGGGGAAACGGCACCAGAAGGTCTTCTACGTCGACGGGTAGAGGGGCGGGCAGGCAGGTTTCGATAACGATGAGGAAGCGGGGGCTGGTATCATTGCCGGACAAAGTGCCGACCGGGAGGTATCCCAGGATGCGATCGCGCGGGGGGCGGCCCTGGAACTGGTCAACACCGCGGGGATCTTCGTACAAACAGGTCAGGTAAGCTTCGAGCGCTTCGGGCCGGATAAAGAGTAGCTGCCGCGGGGGTTCGGATGCCGGAAGCGGGTAGATCGCCACGGTTTCACGGGCCCAATCAAGGATGTTGTTAAGCTGGGAGTCGTGATGTTCAAGGGGATTCCATTGGTCGGGCAGTTCCGGGCAGTTTCCGCCGACAGAGATACCGCGGAGTATGGGGCCGGCGATCGTACCGCGGGGCAAACCCAAGGCAATGAAACCCTGGGTAGCACCAATGCTGGCCTGGATCTCAAATGCGTCGCCCAGGCCGAGATAGGTGGCCAGGGCGCGGGCATCAAGCCGGGGCAGGTGGCGGTGGAAATCATAGCGGACCTCGTCCCAGCGATAGTACTTGCCAATCACCGGCTGGAAGGGATTGGGGGTGACGGTCTGGGGAATGGACATGCGATGGTCAGCCACGATCAGGCCCGGAACCGGCTGATTATCAAAATCGCAGATGCGCAGGGAAAAGCCAAAGCCCTGGTTGCGCGGCGCCGGCCAGGACTCGACCGACACGTCGATGCGATTCCAGCCTTTGCGCAGAATGGCGGAAGTGGCGAGCATGTTTGTCAGGTTACGGTCCTCGAAGCCGGCGACGGCGTAATAATCGCCACGGTGGATCAGCTCGTCGTTAATCCACAGCGCCAGCCCATCATTGTGTCCCAGCCAGAGGCGGACTTCCTGGAGGCGGGGCGCGAGGACATAAGCGGTAGCGCCACAAACACGATGAGCATTATCCGGTTGCCAGTGGTCGCCGAGGAATTCGATGAGGTTGATGAAATCGGTCGGTGAGCTATAGAAGCGTCGCTCCGCGGCGGGGCAATTGGCAGGTGACAGGAGTTGTACCTTGGGTCGCGGGAGACGCTGACCGGGCTGTATATCCGGCACATAGACCACGCCCTCGAAGATGTCCCAATGGCAGATATATCCCGCGCCGTTATCCGGGTCGGCGGGTTCAAGCCGCTGATAGATGGCGGGAGTGAGATAGTAGCGCAAGTTGGCGAGTTGGCCATAACCAAAGGATGGGATGGGTTGGTGCCCGCATCCGGCGGTATGTGGGATGATCGGGCAAGTATCGCCGGCTTCGGCCACGCGGAGCGTCCAGTCAAACTGCGCATACCAGGCGGCCAGGCAGGATTGCCAATCGCCGTCTGGCGGGAGATCGGACAAGGCGGCACCGCGCGGTCCACTGTCCGTGCCGCCGGAAACGCCACGACCGTGGGGGCGAAATGACAGGAGGCAATCGACGCTGCCGCGCGTGGGGATCAATTCATCCGGGGGGCCATAGACGCGGCCGTAACGGAGTGCATAAGGCATCGTGGCAGTGTTGGAGATTTCGACGAAACGCGTATTGAGCTTCAGGTGTCCACCGGAGGCGCCGTAAATCATCTTGGGGATCTGGTTCCAGGCGCGCTGGATATTAACGAGTTGTTCGTCGGTGATGGAGTCGTCGTCGGTTGGTTGACGACGCGACTCTTTTAGAATGGTAACCCAGACGTCCCATTCATTGGGGGTGACATTGGCGGCGTGGCCGGCGCGGTTCATGGCCTCGGCGACCTCGGCGCTCGGTTCGCCACAGCGCGCCATCACTTCGCCCAGGTGGAACCAGGTGTTGCTGATTTGCCAGGGGGCTACTTGCGCGGAAGATTTTTCGAGCGACAGGATGGCGGCTTCAAAGTGCATGCGGGCGGCGCGAAAGAGGCCACATTGCTGGGCATAGAGTCCGAGGCGATAGTGCGCGTGGAAATCCGGTTGGAGCCGGGCTTCAGCCTCGGCCAGATGAATCCGGCGTAGGGCGGCGCGGGCGAAGCGGGCGACCTGGAGATGGCGACCACGCGCCAGACGGGCGAAATCGGCGCGGGCCATTTGCAGGCGGCCAACGGTAATGCTGATTACAGCGTTGAAGTATTCGCGGACGGAGCCACGGCCAAGTTGGGCGACCAGCAGCTCGAGCGGCCCCAGGGCCTCGTCTCCCAGCAGCCGATAGTCGGGAGCGCCACTGGCCATCAATCTGAGGGCCGGGGCGGCGCCGGTTACATTAACATTCAGAGTAAAGGCGGTGGCCGCGTCGCTGGTCCAGGCGCGCTCCAGGATGGTGTGGCCGATGACGTAAGTCTGACCGAGGCGCTCGATTTTCCAGGGGGGAAGCTGGCCGTCCGCGCGCGTGAAGCGAATAGTGATTGGATTAGTGAGCGGCTGGCGGGGATCGAAGAAGGCGGTCAGGACGATGGGCCCCGGAATGATACCATGGGCGTCATACGGCCGGATCACACGAATCTGTTGTGAACCGGCTGCCAGGGGGAATGAACCGAGGGGAATAACGGTCCAGTCACGGTGGCCGGCGGCCCGGCCGGGACTGATTACATGCAAGGCCAGCAGTAAACCCATGAGATATGCAAGTAAATGTTTCCGCATCAATAGTCCTCAGAGGCGCTCCTGACGGCTCCATGGCCGAGCAGATGGCCTGAAAGTAGAATGATAGCCCCTGTCAACCATGCAGGCACGGCTTGGTGACCAGTGCCCAGGCTTGTTATCATCAACGAGAAGTTATAAAAATCACTGCATACAGAATGGAAGCCAGCATGCAAACCGATTACGGGTGGTATCCGCGGCGATGGTATTGGATGCTGACACTGCTGGCACTTGCGGCCAGCAGTGCCGGGATGACGGATGCCGAGCGTCCGCATCTGGCCGTAATCGATTTTCAAGTTACGCCCGGGACTGCCGCGCGGGATGTCTGGGTAGCGACGGCGGTGGAGGAAACGCTGGCCTGGCGGCTGCGACGGGTGCCCGATCTGTTAGTGGTGCCAACTGTGCGGATGCACCAGGCGCGGCGTGAACTACACGATGAGGACACGCCGATGCCCGCCTGGCCGCGCGTGGCTTTGGCCCTGGGGGCCGACTACATCATCAGTGGACGGTGCAGTGGATATGCCGACGAAGCCAACCTGGAACTGAAGCTGATCCGGTTACGCGCGGAAGGTGCCACGCCGCGGGTGTTTAATACGCCGAGCGGTTCGTTGTTTGAGGTGTTGGATTCAGCCACGCACTGGGTTTTGCGGGAATTGAAGATCGGGCCGCCGCCGGATGAAGTGCGGCAATTGATCTTCGCGCAACCCTGTCGGACATCGAGTTCCCTGGAATATTACGCGCGCGCGATTGCGGCGGTACGAGCCGGCGATGCCCAGGAAGCACGGCACTACGTCCTGCGCAGTCTGGATTATGATGGTCGTTACCGGCCGGCACTGGCAATGCTGGCTCAACTGGAAATACAGAGTGGCATGCGGGGGGGCCTGGTGGCCGAAGGTCGGCTACGCTTGCTGGATAAGCTGGCGCGCACCAATAATGACTGGCACGATCAGGCCGTGGCACAGTTGGGCCAGGGGGCGATTTTGCAGATGACCGGGCTATTCGACACCGCTTACACGCGCTATGAGACGGCGTTGGCAATTTCATACGCGCAGGGCTCGCCCTACGGTCAACTGGCCGCGCTCAACAACATCTGCGATCTGTACCTGACACAACGAATCGCACGGCAAGCCAAGCCGTCCGCGGAACAGGCCGAGCGGTATATTGACGCCAGCCTGAAACGTGCAACAGAATGGCAGGAGATCGCGCTGCGGATGCTGGAGGAGATGGGCGATCAGGTCGCGGAAGCGGCGGCGGTTAACAAGCTGGCTTTGATTTATGAGCGGCGGGGTGAGTGGGATAAGGCGCTGGCCCTGCACAAGCGCACGCTGGCCGTGGCGGAGCGTCTCGATTCGCGTCGTAATCAGGCTTCGGCCTGGCTGTATATTGGTCAATGTCATCGGCGGGCCACACACTGGCCGGAGGCGGTCGAGTCATTTCAGCGCTGTTTGAGCCTCGCGCCCAAAGAGGCACAACCAATAGCGCACATGGCTTTGGCGGCCACCTACCGGACAATGGAGGCACCGGCCGACGCGCTGCGTGAGTATGAAGTTGTCTATGAGCATATCCTGGCCGGGGATGACCTGGCCAGTCAACTCCTGTGTGCCCGGGAGATCGCCGCGCTGCGCATGCAACTGGGGCAACGTGAAGCCGCCTTGAGCGCCTTGCAAGAAGCAATTGATGTGGCACACGCGCTGCGCTTGCCGGAAGAAGCAGAATTGCGGGAACAACTGGCGGAGTGGCGCGAGCGGAATCGTTGATGGTGATCGACCGTTACATTTTGAGCGGCTCGCAGGCCGTTAGGGCATAGTATCGTTTCTATTGTTCGACGGCCGGCACGGAGGCCGGCCGCTACGGTCGCGAGTCAGTGCGCCGAGGATGCGCTGATTGGCGGTGGGCATCGGTAGTGCGCGCAGTTCGTCGAGTGAAACCCACTGGCAAAGATCAGCGGCCAGAGCCTGTCCACTCCCGGCTTGCCAACGGCAGATGACCGGCGTGATGTTGACTATCCGGTCGCCGTAATCGTGTTGGATAGTTGGCAGGCAATGCTCGGTAGTGGCGGTGACGGCGCATTCTTCGCGTAGTTCGCGCAGGGCGGCTTGCGTGGCAGGTTCGTCGGGGAGGCATTTACCGCCGGGGAACTCCCACAGACCGCCAAGATGGCTATCTGGTGAGCGGCGCGTGACGAGATATTGCCGCTGTCGACGGACGATCGCGATGGCGATGTGATACACAGGTTTGGACACTGATTGAGCCCAATCCATCCGCACAGCAATAAGGACCTATAATATTCAACAATAGGTCATTGTAAGCTGCCAGACAGCCCTTAACGAGGCCTTAAATGGCTTTGGTCGAGGTCCATCAGGCCTGATTGTAACCCGCAAGGGTCGGATATGCAAGATGTTACAAACAAATGACTTATGCAAAATATTGCCGGCCGGTCAAATACCGCTTGCCATGTGGACACCCATCTGGCGATCTGGTATATTGCCAGCCCGGGCCTTTGAGGTCCGCTTGAACAGAGAATAACATGGATTTGCGGCTGTTCTAGCCGTGGCGCACTTCCGGGATCTGCCAGTCGGTATGATCCCGGAAGTTTTTTTGACAGAGGAAGGTACGCAGGTTTAGGTTGATCGGCAAGCGGTTGGTAAACGCGATGGTACCTGGCGAATCGATAGCTAGTGACAAGGTGACGGCGGTGAGAGGCCGTGTGGTTGCCACGCATACACCTGGTCGCGAGCACGTGGCAATTGAGGTCGTCATACCAGACTGGCCAACAACCAGTCCGGGACAATTTGCACAGTTGCGCTGTAGTGGCGGGGAACCTGGCGCGGCACACACAATCATCTGGCCGGAAGACGGATTTCCGTCGCTCAGCAATAGTGACACGCGCGCGCGACAAGCCTATCTGCGGCGTCCATTCAGTATCGCCGACCGGTGGGATGATAATGACGGGGCGCATGTGTTATTCATTTCGCGCACAATTGGGCCGGGTACCGCGTGGCTGGCCGATTTGCGGCGTGATGATGAGCTCGATATCACCGGGCCACTGGGAAAGGGGTTTCGGTATCCTGACAAAGCGGCGCCGATCGCGTTGGTAGGCGGAGGTGTTGGCATCCCGCCATTGTATTACATAACGCGCTGTTTGCGGGAGATGGGATACACGGATGTAACGGTGGTTTTTGGGGCGGCGGCGCGTGAGTTGCTGCCGGTAGTACCGCATAATGAGCCGAGTGTGGAGGGGGTGCCAATGTCATGCGTGCAATTGCCGGGGGGCGCCGATTATCCGGCAATTGTGACGACGGACGACGGGTCAGCCGGCTTGCGCGGACGCGTGACGGATGGACTGGAACTTTGGTATCAGCATTACGTGGATAGTCAAGCGCGCGGTGAAGTGTTGGCTTGTGGTCCGGAGCCGATGTTACAAGCGGTCGCGGCGCTGACGCGGCGGATGGGATCGGGTTGTCAATTGTGTATCGAGCGGAACATGGGTTGCGGCCTGGGAACGTGCCAATCCTGTGTAGTGCGTGTGCGGGAAGCGGGAGCGCCGGGGTGGCGTTGGGGGCTGACGTGTCTGGAGGGTCCGGTTTTTGAGCGTAATGAGTTGCCCGACTACGACACGCCGGCCGGGTAATGATAAGATACAGATGGTCCGTTGAGAGGATTATGCCATGCGAAGGAGCGCTACAACATTCATCATCCTGGCAAGCGTCAGCCTGCTAGTAGTCACTGGCTGTCAGAGCGCCGGCGACCGCTTTCTAAGTTGGATCGGCATACAGAAGGATCCACTGGTGGTGGCGCTGGTGGCGGAGCAGCAGCGCGGCGGCGGCGAGAATCCACTACAGGCCCTGAATCCGTTCGCGCCGTACGGCCGCTGGCGGGTGGCCCTCAAGGAGGAATTGGGGCGCCCGATCTCTCTCGATTTGGGCTCGCCCTGGCAACTCGAACCGGCGCTCAAGAGCGGTCTCTTTCACCTGGCCGTGGTCTCGACGGCACATTATGTCAATCTGGCCGAACCGGCGCGATTCCGAGTGCTCGCCGTGCCGACTGATCAGAGTAGGCAGACGCTCCGGCCGGCGGTGCTAATCACGGCGGAAAAATCGCCGATCAAGGCGGTCACTGATCTGCGGGGCAAGACAGTAGCGTTTGGGCCGGCGCGTGATGCACGGACACATCAGGCCGGGTTGGAACTGCTAGCGCGACACGGTTTACAGAAAACCGACCTGTCGCTGGAAGTGCTGCCGCTGGTCGGATCACTTAAGCACCTGCCGACCATGCGGGCCGTGGCCCAGACCGTGATGAATCTGAGTTCGGACGCGGGATTCATCGATGAGGCCGCGTGGGCAGCGCTGCCGAATACGACAGAAGAGCGCGATGAGCCATGCCATAGTCGCTTGCGGATTCTGGCCAGGACGGTCGCGGTACCAGATCAACTGATTCTGGCGTCACCAACGCTGGATGATGGTACGTTAGAGCAGTTGCGGGCGATCCTGCTGGCGGTTGGCCAGAAGCATCCGGAAGCGCTGAAGCCACTATTCATCTCGGGATATACAACGCCGGATCAGGACCTGCTGGAGACGCTGGGCAAGTTAGTCGCCTTACGGGAAGCCGCCAGCTCGAAGTAGGCGGGAAGTTCTCCGCTCAAGGTTCACTGTCGGGATTTTCCGCGCTATCCGTCGGCCGGGTAGCCGTATCCGACGGAACCTTGGTCATACTCCACTCATCCAGAATGTCGCCATCGACGCTGATCTGCTGTAGGCGCAGCTCATGGCCGTCGATCTGTACGTAGGTAAAGCTGTGGACCTCGTTATACAGTGCGGCGAGATATGGCGGGCGCTGATCGGGTGGGATGGCGTCATACAGACGGGCGCCGCCAGCACCAGTTATAACGTAAACGACACCATCGCCGTCCGGGGCGAGTTGGCCGGCGCTGATCGGGAGCATGCGCTGATACATGTGATCGTGGCCGGAGAAGGCGATGTCGACGCCGAGCCGCTCGAAGACGGGGACGAGCGTGTTCTGCAAACGGGGCTCTTCCTGGTATGCGCCGGAGGTATACAGGGGATGGTGCAGGCTGACGAATTTCCAGGTGGCGTCACAATCGGCGAAAACTTCTTCGAGCCAGGGTACAACCTGCTCGGCGAGCGTGGCTTCATCGTGTTCCTTGTTACTGTCGATGACGGCGATGCGGGCGGAGGCGTAATCGAACCAGTAGTTGCATTCAGGGACGGCGGCGGGCGGACCGTTGTCAGGCAATTCAAAGACCTCGAAATAGGCCTGGCCGGCCTTTTCCGCCGGGATCTTATAGTTACCGATGTCGTGGTTTCCGAGGCAGGGCCAAAAGTTGACCTCGGCCAACAGGTGGCGATAGGGGGTGAAGAAACGATCCTTGTAGTGAAAGCGCTCGCCTTCGCCATAGATCAGGTCGCCGGTATGCAGCATGAAGTCGGGCACGATGGCATCAGTCCACATCCGTGCTGCGAGCAGGTACTGAGCCTGCGTGCCCTTGCCGCTATCGCCAAAGACAACAAAGGAGAAAGGCTGGCCGGCCGGCTTGTTGGTGTGCAGGGTGGCCTGGGCCAGGGTGCGCCGTCCGAGTTTGATGCGGTATGGGTAGGCCTGGCCGGGTGAGAGTTCATCAATGCGCAGGCGATGGCGGCGACCTTCGGCCTCGGCGGGCAGCGTATATTCGTCATCAGACGTCTGGATGGAGACCTGACATTGGCCGGGCTCAAGTGGACGGGTGGTATACCAGACCAGTGTGACGGCATTTTCGTCAGCCTGCTGCACCATGGGGCCTTCAACGATGCGGACCGGGAGCACCCAGGGAGCGACGAAGTAGAGCGCGGAAGCCAGGATTACGAATAAAATGGCCGCGAAAAGTACATTGCGCGGGTGCGTTCTGACGGACGGCGGGCTCTCGGTATCTTCCATGATCAGTCCTCGTCGGCCGGCTGGGTGGTCAGGGGCGCGCGCTGGTCGCGTGGCAAAGTGGCGTTTTGCTGGTGCCAGGTTCCGAAGGCGCGCAGGGCGGCAGCCCGATTATTTTTATCAACAAAGCCCGCGATTTGCTCGGGGGCGGGTCCGATGAAAAAACCCAGTTCGGCGGGGGTGATTCCGTAAATATTGCCCAGGGCCTGTAAGGCGACGTCGCCGACCGTCTGGTGGAGTAATGTACCGGGAGCCACGCTGCGCATCTCATGGGTCTCGCGGTCAGACAAGTACTCCAACAACAAGGGCACCGCCTGCTCGTCGCCGATCTGACCGAGAGCGCCCAGCGCGCTGCCAATCCGGAAGAATCGGCGGTGATGCGAACGGCTGAAGACCTGGACCGCTTCAATAATGGTGGTAACACTTTCGCGATCACGTGTGGCGCCGAGGATCACGATGGCCTGACGGGTGAAGTCGGCCAGTACCAGTTCGTAGTCTTGTTGGGCGGGGCCAAAGCGGTCGGCGCGGACGGCGGCGGTGATGGTGGTTACGTACTCGCGCAAGCCACGTGCCACGACCTGATCACCAAGATTGGCGGCCGTTTCGAGGGCGGCGGCGCAGATATCGGCGTCCCAATCGTTGACCTTGGCACTGATCAACAGGCCGGCACCGGTATCGGGTTCGAGCGGAATCTGATGCAGGGCCTGGAGGCGCTGGCGCGCGGAGTCGGCAAACAGGGCTTCAGCCAGCTCGGCACGAGGCCGGATGAACTTATCCAGTAGTTGCTGTTCGTCCGGGAGCAGGCCGGCCCGGTAAAGCCGCAAGCGCATGACCGCCGTGACGCGCGCCAGAGCGGCTTGTAAGCGGTCCTGTTGTTCTTGAGGTCGTTGCTCAATGGCTCCGAAAGCGTCGGCCAGTTGCCGGGAGATAAGCTCGACCAGTTGGTCGGTGGCCTCGGCCGCTTCGTCGGCTTCGCCATTGGCAATCCGCTCGATGAGTTGTTTCATTTCGGGTGGTCCCGCGGCGGCGGTAGCGCTGCTGGCCAACGTGGCGAAGAGGATGTAGCCGAGTAGTCGCGTATGGAAATACATATTTCGACTCCGGGCCGCGCTATGGTGACGGGCGGCGCTGGCCGAGCTTGCGTTCGAGGCATTCAGCGACATTAGGCGGCACGAGCCGCTCGATGCGCGCACGATCGCCGCCACCCATCTCGAAGATCTGCTTGATATAAGTACTGGAGGTCAGCACGTGCTGGTCACTGGTAAGCAGAAAAACGGTATCGACACCGTCAATCGCCATATTGACGTTGGCCTGGAGTAGCTCGAAGCTCAGATCCGTAAAGTCCCGGATGCCACGGACCAGCACGCGGGCGCCGCAGTGACGGACGAAGTCGGTAGTCAGGCCCTGATAGGCTTCGGCGCGCACGTTGGGCAGGTCACACAGGTGGGGCGCCAGCATTGTCAGCCGCTCATGCGAGGTAAACAGCTCGGCCTTGTCAGGATTTTGCCCCACGCCAACTATGAGGCAGTTGAACAATCCGGCGGCACGCCGGATGACGTCCAGGTGTCCAAGCGTGACCGGGTCGAATGTGCCGGCATAGATAGCGACGATGCGATCGGTTTTGTTCGGCATGAGTGTCTTTCTCTAGCTTAGGCCGCCGGCATGCGGCCGGTCCATTTCAGTCCGGTATGCTAATGCCAGCACGCCGTAATTAAAAATCACCAAACCACCCGCAATAGCGAGAATGTGCCGCCTGTTGAGCTGTATTGATCAGTTTTCCTGGGAAAACGTGGTACGTAAGCATACTTCCTTTACTCTGGCGTTTCCAGAGTGAAGGGTACGGTGGCCAGGGGGATATAGCGGGCGCCCTGTGGGAGCAGGCGGCTTTCAAAAAGTACTACGGATTCGACGGTCATTTCGGTGGTTGGCGGAGCGGCGGTGTTTTGCAGAGCGTCGCGCAATACTTCGCTGCCAGCACTGCTTTTGCTGCGTCCCAGGGTGATATGTGGCGTGTAGGCTCGTGTCTCGGGCTCGAAACCGAGATCGGCAAACAGGGGGTCCGCGGTTTGCACCCAACGGGCACAGCCGGCGCTCGGGTCCGTGATGCCGCACCAGAAAACCCGGGGATTGCGTGGCGAAGGGAAGCAACCCAGCTCGCCCAATTTGATCTTGAAAGGCGCCAATTGAGCGGCAGCGGTCCCGACGGCGTCCTTGACTTGTGCAATTTGGGCGTCCGGGACGTCGCCGAGGAATTTGAGGGTGACATGGAGTTGATGCTGGGTGCACCAGCGGACGTCGCGCGAACGGGGCAGTTCATCCAGCAACTTGATCAGGGGCTGCCGCAAGGGGCGGGTCAGGTCAACCGCGACGAAACAACGCATGTGAATACCTCATATCACAGGCAAGATGCCTGTGCCACATCCACTAGTCAAAGCGCGCTATTCGGGCCAGCGCGGCCAGGCGCTGCTCGATATCGGTCGGGGTAACGGCCGCGGCGGCTTCGATCGAAAACGACTCTATGACAAAGGAAGCCACGATCGAACCGCGCGCCATGGCGGCGCGTAAATGCTTCGGATCAAAGCGGCCCTGGGCGGCCAGATAACCCAACATGGCGCCGGCGAAGCTGTCGCCGCAGCCGGTCGGATCGACAACGTGCTCGGTGGGATAGGCCGGGATGATGCAAAGATCGTCGGGCGTTACCAGGAGACTGCCGTTTTCGCCCTTCTTGATGACCACGAAGCGCGGGCCAAGCTTCATGATCGCCCGGCCGGCGGTGATCAGGTTGGAGTGCCCGGTCAGCAAGCGCGCCTCGCCCTCGTTGAGGACCAGGCCATGTACTTCGGCCAGCGTGCGGCGCAGTTCGTCCGGCTCGTTTTCGATCCAAAGGTTCATGGTGTCACAGACGATTAATTCCGCGCCGTGTAACTGGTTGGCGAACTCGCGCTGCAAGGCTGGATGCGTGTTAGCCAGGAAGACGTAGCGGCTATCGGCAAACTCGGGGGGGATCGGGGCGCCTGGTTCGGCCAGGACGTTGAGCTGAACGCCGACGGTTTCAGCCTCGTTCATGGTCCCGACGTATTTGCCGTGCCAGCGGAAGGTCTTGCTGCCGGCACGGACCTCGACGCCGCGCGTGTCGATGTGTTTGTCCTTGAGCGGGTCGAGCAGGTGCATATCGAAATCCTCGCCAGCGGTGGCGACCAGGCGCACGTCGGTGAAGTGCGCGGCAGCCAGGGCGAAATACACCGCCGAGCCGCCGATGACGTCGTCGACCCGGCCGTGCGGGGTTTCGAGCGTATCGAGGCCAATGGAACCGGTGACCAATAGTGACATATTGAGCCTTTCGTCTGTTGGGCGGACGCCAGAGCAGTTTCAGCGCCGGGCTGAGCGGTAAACAGACTAACGCAGGTAGCGATTAACGGCCAGCGGATCAGAAGGATAGCAGGCAGTGCCAGAGGTACATGTGGGCCAGGGCGTCGAGGTCTTCCCAGACGCGCTGGACGAGTTCGGGATTGCCGGAGATGGGGGGCAACTCTTTGAGCTGGTCTTGCCAGGGGATGCAGACGCCGGGGCGCGGGCGGGCGTTGCGAAGCCATGCCGGGTCGTCGTTTTGATGATCCGTCGGACTCGGATTGCTGGTTGCCGATGCATGTCCGGTCGAGTAACCGCCGTATTCACGTGTGGCGTCGGTCATGGCCTGGATGTTTTCGACGCGAGCGTCGTTCTGGATGATCGCGCTGGCGTCCATGATGTAGCCGCCGTCGCGGGCGACGCCATCGATTACCTGTTTGCAGCGGGCGCGAACGTCGGCGGAAGTGCCGTAGCCCAGCAGGAAGTTGGGAACGCCGCCGCTGAGGCAGAACTTGTGCCCGAGCTTGGCGTGCACTTCGAAGATGTCGGCTTGGTCAACGTGGTAGACGATGCTACGGTCGGGCAGCTCGGCGAAGCTGTCCAAGTGATGATTCCAATTGCCCTCGGCATAGAAGAGCGTCTGGTGGCCGCGCGTCCAGAGTTCCGCGATGATCGGCTTGAGAGTCGGCCAGTAGTGCGAGTCGAACTGTGCCGGCGTGACGAAGGGTACGCAGCCGCGATGCATCCAGAAACCGATCGGTACGTTACGATCCGGATCGGCGCCGCCAAGAGCGACGTGCAGCAAGTGCGGCATCAGGGCCTCGCAGGCGGCCAGCACCTTGTCCGGCTGCGTGAACATGTCCCGCGTGAGTCCAAGGTAGCCGCGCAGCTTGTCGGCGATGATGTCGAAGGGGGCTTTGAGAATACCGCTGATGGCCGAGACGGTGCCGGACTCGGCGCGCAGCCGTGCGTTTTGCGTGCCGAAGGCGTTGAAGTACTGCAGCATGGCCATGCCGCCCTTGAGGAACGACAGGTTGTTGCGCGGCGTTGTCGGTTCGCCGGGCGGAGTGACATCGCCCGAGACGCGCGGCAGCCAGACGTTGAGCAGAAAGCCGGTCGGATCGGCGATGAGCGCGTCGTACTCATCGGCGCGCATGAAGGCCTGGTCTTCAGGTGGCTCGCGATACTGGAAGCCGACGTCGGGCGGGATGTCGATGCCGGGCACGCCGTAGTACTTCAGCCCGATGGCCTGCGTCAGTCCGGTCCAGACGTAGACCATGTTGCCGACGACGGCGTCCCAGTCGAAGTCGGCGGCGCACTTGCGGACGGCGGCGAAGGCGAGTTCGTAATCGTGGGTGACGTCCTGGCAGGTGTAGCCGGCGTACTTGGCGGTGAACTCCGCGACGAAGGGCCGAATCGGCACACAATCCGGCTGTTCGTTCCGCAGCGCGGTGGTGTAACGGTTGAGGCGTTGGGTGTAAAGCGAGTCCACTGGTACCCGATCAGTCTATGTGACCATCAGCGCGTATTCTGCATGATCGCACCCTCGCTATGGTGAGTGTCAGCGTAGCGGGGGAGGGTGGTTCAGACAATGGGGGAGCGGGAACCGCGGAGGTGTAACCGCCATGACGCCAAGAGCGCCAAGTACGCCAAGTGGCTAAGATAGTGTTAGAGGCTGGAATGGTACTTGGATCTCCGGTTTGGAACTTGCTCGCTGGCGCTCGGGGGGCGGATTGGACGGCCGGTACAGAGCCCGGCCGCTACTGGGTAGTGATCGGGTAAGATGTGGGTGAATGCTGGCTGTTGTGGGCGGAGATTATGAAGCAGGAGTTTGTTGATAGTCTGGGTCGTGCGGTGGAAATTGATTACCCGCCGGGGCGGGTGGTGGCGTTGTGTCCGTGTTTGACGGAGACGTTGTTTGCACTGGGGCTGGGGGAACGCATCGTCGGGCGGACGGCGTATTGCGTGCATCCGGCGGAGCGGGTGGCGGGGGTGCCGGTGGTTGGGGGGCCTAAGGATGTTGATGTCGCGGCGGTTTTGGAGCTGAAGCCGGATCTGGTAATCGCGGCGAAAGAGGAGAATCGGCGCGAGACGGTCGCCGCGCTGGAGGCCGGGAACCTAACCCCCCTCCCTGGCAGGGAGGGGACGGGGGAGGGTCGAAGCACACTAAGCCGCGGCCCCCCCCCCCCCCCCCCCCCCCCCCGGGGGGGGGGGGGGGGGGCCGGGGGGTGGTGTTTTTTTTTTT
>JBDRDH010000031.1:0-21592 GCA_043820985.1 Planctomycetota bacterium | reverse complement strand
TGCGTCACTGCGGCGGGCTCCTTGTCGGCGGGGATGCGAATGTAAGTCTCGTACGCCAGCGCGGTGCCGGTGACATTCACAAACGTATGCGTGGCGGCGACGGTGCCTAGCTCGCAAGTGATATCCAAGCGTTTATCGGCGACCGGCACGTTGTTGAACGTCATGCTCTCCCACGCCGACGGCAGCTTGGGCGCGATGCGTAGCGTGTTACCCGGCGCGTCCGGCGTGTAATCCAGCATGAGCAGCATGGCGTCGGCCAGGAACGACATCGACTCCCAGGCATTGGGCCACGCGGCTTGCAGCAGGAAATCGGTCTGGCCAGGATAGGACAGGCTGTTCTCCGGCGCGATCTGCTCGGCCCCCAATCCAATCGGCCCGAGCCGGTCGAGCAGCAGGTCGAGGCGGTACTTATGATTGTCGATATCACCCGTGCCGGCGGAGAGATCCTGCCGCTCAGCGTAGTAACAACCGTACCACAGTGTCGTGAGAAACCACGGGCTGCCGTTAGGGTTCGGGGCGGCGGGATTGTTCCAGTAGGTATCGCCCCAGTAGCGGTTAACCAGACCGTCCCACTCGCCGCCAAAGTTCACCAGCGGGTGATTGTTGCCAAATGTGTCGGTTGCCACGCCATTGATCCGATCGAGAATATGCTCGACGCGGCCATGGCCGGCGGGGTAGATCGCGAACGGGTAGGCGATGCCGACCTGCGAAATGTCACAATTCTCGCCATCCCACGCCAGCCGGGCATCGAGGCCGCCGCGAATGTCGTTGGCCCGCTGCGTGAACAACGCCGCGTCGTTGTGATAGTTGCAGTTGCCCGGCCCGCCCGGACACCACTGCTCATCCAGTACGGTCGCGATGGCGGCGGCGTCCTCCAGGCCACGAATCACCGAGGCGTTGGAGTAGACGAACAGATCCCAGGAATCTTCCCAGAGGTTGTTCGAGTACATCAGGTCATAGGCCTCGTCGTAGTACATACGCGTGTCGAAAGTGCTGTCCTGGCTCGACGCGATGGCGGCCTCGTAGACCTCGTCATAGTGGTCGGCGAGGAACTGGAGTTCGCCGGTCACGTCATAGATGTACCTGACGCCCCAGGGATAGCAGGAGGTCTCGTCAACCTGCGGGGCGGACCAGACCGTGTATCCGTCAGTCGTATATTTCTGTTTCCAGAAGCCCGGCCGGCCCCAGCCCTCCATATCGCGATAGGCCACGTCGCGCAAGAACTCAAAGATATGCTCAGCCTCCACTACATGTCCGGCGCGGGCCAGCGTGATCGCGGCCCAAGCGGCGTCACGCGGCCAGACGAAGGGGTAGGCCCCGTTGTGCATGCCGGCGATGATCCCGCCACCCTCACCGTCCAGGTGCAACGCGGTCGCCAGCAGGCTGCGCTTGAAGGTCTGGTCGTAACGGTCATCGGGGCAGTCTATGGTCACGCCGGCGTTGAGCCAGTCCGTCCAGTACGCCTCGGTCGCGGCCTGCACGTTGCTCATGTTGCCGGCGATGAACCAGTCCAGCACGCCGGCGATCTGATAGACGTAGGTGTCCGCGGCACCGGCGGAGTCGTCGAAGCCGCCCACGAAGGCCACGTCGATCTCGCGTGAGGCGCCCGGGGCGAGCGTGAGTTGCAGCCCGCTCCAGCCAAGGCCCTGATCGCTGCTGGTGTCGTTCCAGAAGTCGGTGGCGACCTGCCCGCCGGCCCCGCCGACCGCCGCAAGCTGTTTCATCCCCACCGCCAGGTAAACCGATACGTCTTTCTCATAGTCACCGAAGCTGGTCGGGTTGTATTCGCCGCTACTGGAAGTCAGTCGGTACGTGTTGTCGTAAGCCACCACGGCCCCGCGCGCGGCGTCGGTAAACGTGCCGTCGTACGAGTCGCCGCCGTTTAGGGCGTGCTCGCAGTAGAAGTAGAAATCGACCGTCTCGGTGGTTGGGCCATTGTTGGTCAGGATATAGCGCTTGATGTAGATCCCGCGGTTGGGCTGGCCACCCTGGTCGGTCGGGAACGTGATACCCAGGGGCGCGAAGTCGTATTGCTGTATGAGGATGTTCCGACCGTCGGCGGTCAGCGTGGCGGTGGAATGCACGACGTTCGTGTCGGCGATGTACTCCTGCGATACGGCGCTGTAACCGTTGGCGTCTTCGTTGCTGAGCCAGTAGGTGCGCCCACCCACGCGGATGCCACCCATCGCCTGGTTAATATTCATCTGGCCGCGGTGATCGACCGGCAATCCCGGCGGGAAAGTATCCAGCCCGTCGGAGTACCCCTCGTTCTTCGTTCCCAGCCCCTGCACGCAGCCGGCGGACGGGTAATACACATCATAGACCGTCCCGTTCTGGTCGAGCATGACGTTGACGTAGTTGTTACCGACGACGGCTTCCTCTTTCCAGAACGACACCGGCGGATAACCGACGTCATGATCCGGGTAAGGATTACCCTTGCCGGGCCAGGCCAGCTTGACGGTGTACTCGAACTCCGTCGCCGGCGCCGCCGGATCGTCGCATTCCCCATCCGAACAGCCATAATTGTTGGCGAAAACCTCGGCCCCCCCGCCGCTGTGCCAGGCACTGATCTTGTACCTGATCGTGTCGCCGAAGGCGCGCGTCTCCGGCGGCAACGTGGCCTGCCACCAGTCGATGTTATTGGGCGTAAGCGGCTCGTTGCGGATGAACGTGATCCCGCCGCCGGTGTGCGTCAGCACGGCGGTTGTCCCGCTGGGCACGCCGAACGCCCCTTGCGGTTCGGAGCCGTCGGTGGTGTAGTAGATGGCGACGTTGTCGTAGTAGAACGAATAGCCGATGCGGATCCAGATATCGACCGGCTCATCCTGGCGTGGCACCGGCGGCGTGCGCATCGTCATGCCGGCCGGTTCACCATAGACCTGGTTATCCGGATGGTGCTCGATGAAGTCGACCGTGGCCCAGGCTGTACCAGCGATCATTAGACATACAAACGTGAGGGCCAGAGCCCGATGAATGCATTGATTAGTGAGCATACTGCTATCCTGTCTAAGTAATGTGAGCTTGAACGCTTCAATCCCAAGGTGATCAGGGGCTTGCGGGTTAGAGTATACTGCTCCCCATCACTCCGTGCTCATTCTACCATAGACAGGCTAGATTCAGAGTGTTTTTCACTCCGCAAATCCGTTAGCCGCCCAGGGCCTGTTGCCGCAGGGCGGCGATACGCTGCTCCGTCGGCGGATGCGTGCTGAAAAGCCGGGTCAGGCCACCGCCGCTGAGCGGCTGCATGATGTACATGTTGTGGAACGCCGGGTTGGTATCGGTCGGAATGCGTTCGTTACCGCGCTGCAAACGCGCCAACGCCGCGGCGAGCTTGTTGGGATCGCCACAGAGTTCACCACCAAATGAATCGGCGGCAAATTCGCGCTGGCGCGAGATGGCGGCCTTGATCAGAGCGGCGGCCAGCGGCGCCAGAATAATCATGGCCAGGGCTCCGATGACACCCAGCGGATTATCACGACCACGCCCACCCATGAACATCAACATCCAGCCAGCATAGCTGATGATGCCCGCCAGCGTGGCGGCGATGGTGCTGATCAGCACATCGCGATGCTTGACGTGCCCCAGTTCATGCGCGAGCACGCCCTCGATTTCTTCTGGCGGAAAATGTTGCAGCATGCCCTGGGTAACTGCCACTGCGGAGTTTTTCGGATTGCGTCCAGTGGCGAAGGCGTTGGGCGCCGGCTGCGGGCAGATGTAGACGCGCGGCATAGGCAGACCGGCCCGCTGGGCCAGACGCTCAACCATATCCACCAGCCAGGGAATGTCACCCCGTTGCACTTCCTGGGCCCGCATGGCCGTCAGGGCGATCTTGTCCGAATAGAAGTAGGCGATGAGGTTACCCAGGCCGCCAAAGATAAAGCCGAACATCACGCCACGCGGTCCAAGAATGAAATACCCGACGGCCATGAAGAGGGCCATCATCAGGCTGAGTAAAGTGGCGGTTTTGAAAGCGTTCATAAATCTCATGTCCATATCCTCCGGAACGACTGTCCGGTTATCGTCGCGGGGCTGAACGTGCAATCCGCATGCCGCACCTGCCATGCAAGCAGCCAGCCGGCCATCGAACCGCGTAACTTCAATTGAATTCTATCTTTGCGGAACATTATCGTCACTGGACAGATTAACTGACAATGCGGGCATGCGGGACACCTGACTGCCATAATGACTGACCGAGAGATGCCTGGAATTTTCGGTTTGAGACGGTACCCAAGCAGAATATGCCCCTGCCGGAAGTCATTGTCATGGGATTGGGGCTTTTTACAGTGTGGTACTTCGCACTCCTGATAGGGGCGTTACAATGCTGGCCGTTGGGGTGTGGTTTGTAGCGCGGGATGTAGAGAGCCAGAAACTAATGCGTAAACACCCGGTAGAACATGCTGGCTGGCGGATCATCGCGGCGGCGATAGTGCTGCTGGGATTGGCGGGTTGTTCGCGACAAGGCCAATACCAGCAATACGAGGTCTTCATCGGCACGGTCAAGGCCCTTGACATTGAGACTGGCGAGTTGTTCGTGCGTGCCGTGCGCGCCCCCCTGCATTGGCACGTGGATCGCGACATACCTTGCGTGGCGACGAAGGATTCGGAGCTTTACATCAACGATCGCTTCTGTGAAATCGACAAGATCATGGTAGGAGACTCGGTGGAACTGGTGGGCGTCAGGGACGCCGGGCGTTTCGTGGTGAGCTTTGCGAATGTGACCCGCGGCCAGCCCGAGGCCCCTTTACCGGCCCTCTCTCCACCGCCATCCGAACCGACCAACGACAATCCGGAGAACTGATCATGTGCAGCAATCTGACTATTGAGGAAATCTTTGCCCGCGAGATACTCGATTCCCGCGGTAATCCCACGGTCGAAGCCGATGTAGTGCTCTCGGATGGCACGCTGGCGACTGCCGCGGTCCCGAGTGGCGCCTCCACCGGCGAGAACGAAGCCATCGAGTTGCGTGACGGTGATAAAAACCGCTACCTGGGAAAAGGAGTAATCAAGGCGGTACAGAACATCAACGACGTCATAGCCCCGGCGCTGGTGGATCTCGATCCGGCCATGCAGGAGCACATCGATCAACGCATGCTCGAACTCGATGGCACGCCCAACAAGGCCAAGTTGGGCGCCAATGCCATCCTGGCGGTCTCGGTGGCCGTCGCCAAGGCCGCCGCCGAGGCTACCGGTCTGCCGCTCTACCGCTACCTGGGCGGCGCGTCCGCACGCACACTGCCGGTGCCGATGATGAACATCCTCAACGGCGGCAAGCACGCGGATAACAACGTCGACTTCCAGGAGTTCATGATTCAACCCTGGGGCGCGCCGAATTTCCGCGAAGCACTGCGCATGGGCGCCGAGATCTTCCACAACCTCAAAGCCGTGCTCAAGGACAAGGGTTACAACACCTCCGTTGGTGACGAGGGTGGTTTCGCCCCGAGCCTCAAGAGCAATGACGAAGCCCTGGAAGTCATCGCCATCGCAATCAAGCAGGCCGGTTATAAGCTCGGCACGGATGTGTTCATCGCGCTCGATCCGGCCACCAGCGAGATGTGGGACGCCAAGACCGGCAAATATCGCTTCTTCAAGTCCGACCCCGACCGGCTGGCCACCAGCGACGAGATGATCGACATCTGGGCCGGCTGGTGTGACAAATACCCCATCCGCAGCCTGGAAGACGGGCTGGCCGAAAACGACTGGGATGGCTGGGCCAAGCTGACCGCTAAGCTGGGCGACAAGATTCAAATCGTCGGCGACGACCTGTTCGTCACCAACACGCAGTACCTCGACCGTGGTATCCGGGAAAAGAGTGCCAACGCGATCCTAATCAAGATCAACCAGATCGGCTCGCTGACCGAAACCTTCGCCGCCGTGGACCTGGCCATGCGCAATGGCCTGGCGGCGGTGATCAGCCACCGCAGTGGCGAAACGGAAGATACGACGATTGCCGACTTCGCCGTGGCGACCAATGCCGGCCAGATCAAGACCGGCAGCACCTCGCGCAGCGACCGCGTGGCCAAGTACAACCGTCTGCTACGGATCGAGGAAGAGCTGGATGACGCGGCGATCTACGGCGCCGGCTTGTGGCGTCGCGGCTAGTTAGAAGGGCTTGTTAACCACGAAGGCACGAAGTCACGAAGAAAACAATAATCAGGATTTGTATGTAATAAACTGACAGCGTGTGCCACTGCTCTTGAGCAGTGCAAAATGAAGTATGGGTGGCCCGCCTCATTAGAGGTGGGGAACACGAATGTCGCGCTGATTCGCACGTGTGCCACTGCTCTTGAGCAGTGCGAAATGAAGTATGGGTGGCCCGCCTCTTTAGAGGTGGGGAACGCGAATGTCGCGCTGATTCGCGTACCCCACGGCTAAAGCCATGGGGCACCCATCTGCAACTAAACTTCGTGCCTTTGTGGTGAACTTAGCCTTCGTGGTGAAATGATCGAAAACGCGTGACACGGATGTCTCAATCGAACCGCCTGGGAGACTTGTTGTTCTGGCTGATGATGCTGGTGGGTGCAGCCGTACTGGCCCCCTGCCTGATTCTGCCAGCATGGCTGGAATACCGCGCTTCGGTCCAGCTCAAGACCTTACGCCAGGAACAAGTGGCCCGCCGGCAGGCGGAGGTCGATAAGCTCCGCCAGCAGCGCGAACAACTTCTGACCGACGACGCCTACGCCCTACGTTTGGCGCGCGAGCATTTGAATGTCGACGTTCCCGGTGTCGAGCGCATCCCGGTCGTAGCCGGCCCGGTCGAGCCCGCGGAGATAAACGTCAAGGCACTATTCCCGCCCGAGCCGGACAATGAAGAGATCGTCCCGGAACTCGCCGCGCTGATAGAAAACCTCGTCCAGCGCTATCCCATGGCACAGATGTTCGTTCGCCCCGAAACCCGCCCGGCCCTGATGTTCATCGGCGGTGGGCTGATCATCACCGCGATCGTGTTCCTGGAAATCTGGCCGCGCCGTCCGCGAATAACAGGGAAGGTGGGTGGCCCGCCTCTTTAGAGGTGGGGGACACGAATGAGTTCTCGATTCGCGTACCCCACGGCTAAAGCCATGGGCCACCCAGCCGGTAACTCCGCCGTCCGCGTACATAGGATTACTCATCTGCCCGCGCCATCTCGAGCAGTTCCTGTATCGCCGGTTGGGTGGCGTCGATTGCCAGTGAACGCCGGCACCACTCAATTGTCGCCTCGCGTTGAGTAGTACTGCCTACGGGATCAGTGCGATATTCCTGCCAGCAGATCTCGGCCAGGCGGTTCATGATCAACACGTTCTTGGGTTGCTGCTGTAGATAATTTCGCAAACCTTCGCGGGCGGAGTCCGGGAAGCCCAATTGTGCCAGGGCCGTCGCGCGGCCCAGCGTGGCCCCGAGATGAGACGGCTCCTGGGACAGCACCTGCTCGAAATCATCAGCAGCGCTCTGCCACTCATGGAAAGTCAGCAGAATTTCACCCCGGTAAGCCCGCGCCGCCGTGTCGGCGGGGCGTAACTCCAGCACACGGTCCCAACTTAGTCGCGCATCTTGCAAGTGTCCGAGTGTCTGGTGTGCCGCGGCGAGGTAATTCCAGGCTTCCACGTGTTCGGGAACAAGCTCCACGATACTGGTTAACACCCCGGCAGCGGATGACCAGCGCTGCTGTCGGATCAGCATCTCGGCGTACTGGAAATGCCAGTCGTGGTTTTCCGGCTCCAGTTCCATCAACTTTGCGAGAGACTCAGTGGCTACGGACCAGCGGCGTAATTCAACCGCCGCCTGTAGTTCATCGCGCAGCGCGACCGGATGCATGGGTTCTGAGGCCAGGACGGCTCGCGCCGCATTCAGGCGGCGCCGAGCATCGCTCTGCTGGGGATCGGTGGCCCAATGCACCTCATTTACCGGTTCGATCACAGGCGCGGTTGTGGGCGGCTCGTCAATCGCGGTCGGACTGGATGCGGGTGCCGTGGTTGGTCCGACCGACATGAATATGTCTTCATTGGTATCGGTCATCCTGTAAGTTTGTGGGTAATAAGGTTCCTCTGACTCGGTCGCGAAGCCTGGTGACACTGACAACGACTTGGGCATGGCGGCCACCATGAAGCGCCATGTCAGTGCGATCAAGATCACCACGCATATAAGGATGAAAGTCGCCAGGAATTTCATTCCAGCTCCAATGTTCAGGCGACATGCAGGGCGTCGATCACGTTGGTCCGGGAAGCGTGTCTCGCCGGAAAGATACCAGCCAGTACACACAAGCCGACCGTCAGCCCGACGGACAATGATACAAACGGCCAGGGAATTTGCATCGGCGATTCGTAACCCCAGAAACGTACGGTCATCGTCGAGACATCCCAGGCTAAGTGAACGCCCAACGCCAGCCCCAGGGCGCTACCCAGGGCTCCCAGCACCAGCGCCTCGCCAACCACCATGCGCAGCACCTGGCCGCGCGTGGCGCCCACGGCACGCAGAATGGCCAACTGCTTGCGGCGGCTGGTCACGTTGGCGGTCATCAAGTTGGCCACACCGATGGCGGCTACCAGCAGTGCCACCGTCGGGACGGCGGTCAGCAAATACGTCACCTTGGTCAACTCACTGTCAATCTTATCCTTGAGTTCGCGGGCCGTGCCGTGATTGGCCTGGGGCCCCTTCAGTTCCGTGCAGACCCGCCGCAGGACCAACTCCTCGCGGTAGCCTTGCCAGCGATTTTCCAGGGGCACGGCCTCATCATAAGCCGACATGCGCAAGCCGCGGGCCTCGGGTGAACCAAGTGGCGGTGGCCAATGGGGGGGGACCGGGAGCGGGGCCAGGTCGTAATTCAACAAGGCCATCTTGACACTGTCGATACTGAAATAGCGTTTCAGATCGGCGTTGGTTCCGATGACCGAACCCACCGCCGCCACGCGCGCTTCGCTCTCGGCCTGAAAGTAGCCGGCGGCAATATCCAGCGCCGGGGAGTCGATCACACCGGCCACCCGGAAGGTGCGCCAGCCGCCGAGGCCAAAATAGACGCGCACCTTATTACTGATGCCACGCTCGGGGTCCGCGACTAGAGCCTTCTTGCGCGTACGCGCGAAATCAACCGCGATCAGAACGTGTCCACCCTGCCGGAGCAGTTCGCGGGCCGTGGCTTCGTCGCCCTCGATGAACTCCAGTTTGACGATGTCAAGGAATGAGTCCGGCTCGGTACCTAAAAACCAGCAAATTGAGAGCATGGCCTGGGCCATGGGTGACTTGGGCCCCTCCTCGACGATGATGTTCAGGGCGTTGGCCAGCGTAAAGTCCCCGACTCCCTCGATCTGTGCCATGCGCTGGGCACCTTCCTCCGCGGTCACGCCCATCTGCTCGAAGCTCCAGACATAGGCTTCGGGGAATTGCTTGGGGAATTGCCACCCGGCCTTGAAGCTGTTGTTGAGCACCACCAGCGCGACGATCAAGGATAAACCGACCATCAGGCCGCAGCAGATGCCGGTCGACCGCCAGACCGCGTGCCCGACCTGGTCCTGAAGTAAACGACGTTGGACACCAATCAGCCGGGCCACCAGCACAACCGCTGATGAACCAAATATCCAGATAATCAGCGGGGCCGCCAGGGCATATACCAGGTACAACAACACTACCGCGGTCGCGGACCAGTGCACAAACTCAAAGTTGCGTTGCACCTTAAACGCCACGATCGCCAGTTGACTCGCCAACAGTACCAAGCCCAACAGGGCAGCCACGATCAGCGGCGCGCGCCGGCTGCGATGGGCGCGCGGGTGGGTGGCTTCCAGGGGCGAGACACTCGTCGCCGCCAGGGCCGGCAGACTGGCCGCGACCAGGGTGGTCGCCATGCCGGCGGTCGCGGCCAGCACAATACCCCGCATACTCACCGTAAATGAACCGACATACTCCGGTACCATCCAGACCGTCAGGCCCGTCAGCACCAGACCCAGTGGAATGCCCAGGATGATCCCCAGCACTCCCAGCGGGACCACCTCCCAGAACACCAGCACGGCCAGTTGCCAGCGCGTCGCGCCGACACAACGCAACAGGCCCAGTTGCGCGATGCGCTCCAGCATGCCCATGCTCAACGTACTGAGAATGATGAACAACGCCGTCAGCATGGCGACGCAGCTCAGCAGCCCGAGCACGACCTCCTGCTGCTGATAGGCGTAGTTCACCTGGCGCATCCGCGCCAGGGCACTGCGCACATGCGCCCCGGCGTTGTTCTTGATGATTACCCAGCGAATCCTGGCGGCCGCGAACTGCACGGCACTATCGCTGGAATCGTGCAGCATGACGTCCACCGAGGTCACAAAGCCATACTTGTTGTTGATTTCCTGCAGCACCGGCAATGGCACGATAGCCAGCGGGGGTTGGAAGCGGGCGATACGCTTCCTTTGCGTCAGTCCAATGATCTCCAGGATGTACTGCGAGTTGCCGCTCTCATCCCAGGCCACCAGATAATCACCCAGACCAACGCCCTTCTCATCAGCGAAATCGTCCTCCAGGACACAGGCGTACTTATCGTCGGCGGTCAGCATGCGGCCGGCGATCACCGGACGATCACGCACCTGGAACTCGCGGGTTATATCAATCCCGTGATAATCAACTTCCGGCTGTTCGGGTGCATCCCAGGGACTGTATTGCCGACCTTCCTCCAGATCTCCCCGGCGGATGGCCATGCCGCGCAGCCGTTGCACCAACAGCGGCGCGTAATGCGCGATGAGCGGCTGGCCATCCTTATCCTTGAGCTCGGTGATTCCACGGACGCGCCGCAGTGCGAACTGGTTGTATTTGCCGAGCGGGGATTCAATATTGACGTGACTGCGGCCCACGTAGGATTCAGCCCAGCCCAGCATGCTGCGCCGCACCGATTCATAGCAGCAACTGACCCACACCACGGCGCCGACGCCGAGCGCGATTGCCAGCAAGGCGCCCGCAGTGCGAACGCGCTTAACCTGCCAGTTCCTGGTAGCCAGTGCTGACCAGTGTCGCATCCGCCGAGCCCTTTGGTTCCAGTTCGCCAACCACCTGACCGTCCTTGAGAATCAAGACCCGGTCGGCATGGGCCGCGCCCTGGGCTTCGTGTGTAACCATTAGAATCGTCTTGCCCTGCTCATCGGCAATCTTTCGCATGAGCCGCCAGATCTCGACTGATTGCCGCGAATCGAGATTGCCGGTTGGCTCGTCGGCCAGAATGATCGCCGGATCGTTCAATAGCGCCCGGGCGATCGCCACGCGTTGCTGTTCGCCACCCGAGAGCGCCTCGGGACGATGGTCGGCCCGCTCGCGCAGGTGGACCACCTCCAGCAGCCCGTCGACGCGCGGCTGCCACTCGCGCCGCGGCAACCCGTCGATCAGCAATGGTAAGGCCACGTTTTCACTGGCGGTCAGCGACGGAAGCAGGTTGTATTCCTGGAAGATGACACCCAAGCGGCGACGTCGAAAGATCGTACGCTGCCGGTCGGACATGGCACTCAGGTCGGCGCCTTCCACACTGACCGTGCCACCGGTGGGCGGGGTCAGGCCGCCGATCAGATGTAACAGAGTGCTCTTGCCGGAACCGGAGGCGCCCATGATGCCCACGAAGCAGCCGGCCGTGACGGTGAAAGTCACGTCGTCGAGTGCCGTCACCGCGCGCTCAAAGCGATCGTACACCTTGCGCAGCTTACAAACATCCACCACGAAGGGACGCGGCGCGGTGCTCGGACCTGTCTCTGTCGATGCTTCCATTACCGCCAGTGTAGGCGCGCTGTGGAGGTTCCACAACGCGCCATCGACAAACTCACACACTCCGGCACAGCCCGGCCGATGGTGGCTATCCCGCTGACATTACGCTACGCTGGCACAAATTGTTATATACGTCCAGAGGAGGTATTCGATGCGGGCCGGCGTGATATTTGACATGGATGGTGTGTTGGTGGATTCCGGCCGGCCGCACCGTGAGAGTTGGCGCGTGCTGGCGCGACAATACGGTATCACCATTTCCGACGAGGTCTTCGCCGAAACATTCGGCATGTCCAGTCGCGATATCATCCGCCAGCTATGGGGTGAGCAGATGACCGACGATGACATCCGGCGCCTTGATTCCGAGAAGGAAGTGGTCTACCGCGAGCTGGTGAGCGGCCGAGTACCAATCGTCGAGGGGGCGGAAAAGACCCTGGCCACCCTGGTAAAGGCTGGCTATATCCTGGCGGTCGGCACTTCTGGTCCGCCCGAAAATCTGGAACTGGTGCTGCGCGAAACCGGATTCGACCAGTATTTCACGGCCACGGTGCATGGCTTCGACGTCCAGGACGGCAAGCCGGCACCGGACATATTTTTGAAAGCCGCCCAGCGCGCCGATTTGCGGCCGGAGCAATGCGTGGTCATTGAAGACGCACCCGTCGGCGTGCAAGCGGCCGTGGCGGCCGGGATGACGGTTATTGGTTATACCGGTACCCATCCAGGCCCGCGCCTGGTGGCCGTCGGCGCGGCGCGCGTCGTCGATCGGCTGGGGGATATCACGCCCGGACTGGTGGCGGCCTTGTTGTAATAACACCGCGATGGTGGTTTACATTTTCAGTTCGTTACCGGTTAACAAGCGATACGCTTCAAAATAACGCTGCTGGGTAGCCGCGATGATCTCGGCCGGGATCGTTGGTGGTGGCGGCCGCCGATCCCAGTCCAGCCCGAACAGGTAATCACGCAGAAATTGTTTGTCGAAGCTGGGGGGACTCTGCCCGACCTGGTAGCTCTCGATTGGCCAGAAGCGCGAAGAGTCCGGCGTTAACACCTCGTCAACCAGCAGCAATTCGCCATCACAGTAGCCGAACTCGAATTTTGTGTCGGCGATAATAATGCCACGCTCGGCGGCGTAGTCCCGCGCCTGTGCGTAAATCTCCAAAGCCCGCCGACACGCCGTGGCCATCAAATCCCGACCTTCTTGCGGCGTAAGACCTTGCTGGACGGCGAACTGGGCGACAATAGTGCCGGCCTGCTCGAACGAGATCGGCTCGTCGTGCCCATCGGTCGCCTTGGTGCTGGGAGTGAAGATCGGCTCGGGCAGCTTCTGAGCCTGTTGCAATCCCGCCGGCAGACGCAAACCACTGACGCAGCCGGTGTCCTGATATTCCCGCCAGCCGCCCCCCACCAGATAGCCGCGCACGACACATTCTACCGGCAGGACGGCGGCCTTCCGCACAACCATGGCTCGCCGGTCAAGCTGGGCGGCATATTGCTCGTAACCTGCGGGTATTTCTCGCGCGTTCACAACATATTGCAGATGGTGTGGTTCGCAGCTCGGCAGGGTTTCCAGCCAGAAGCGGGTCAGCTCGGTCAACACGATACCCTTGCCGGGAATCGGCTCGCGCATCACGACGTCGAAGGCCGAGATGCGATCGGTGGCGACAATCATCAACGCCGCGCCCAGGTCGTAGTTGTCACGAACTTTGCCGCGACCAAGCAGACCAGGCATCTCGGTATGGGCCAGGGCTGGTTCCATCTTAGTCCTCTCCTGCCGACTACAGTTCCGCCGGAATTACCCAGTGCTGTTAATAATCTACACGCTACGGCGGCGGCGTGTCGGTCGCGCCTGCTGGTGCCGGTTGACTTGTGGCACGCAATTGCTCCGCCATGTCCTTAATGGGATCGGGATTATCGTGGTCTCCCGCTTGTTCTGTGTAACCGGGCAGTGCCGTCACATGAGCCACCAGGCGGGCGACAGTGGTGCGTAGCTTTATTAGTCGCCGCCGTTCCGCGCGATCATCCTTCAGCCGCGGATCAAACCGTATGCGGACGCCGATCATACCCGCCAGTCGGCGCGCATCGGCCACCAGCGCGCGCGTATCGAGTTGTAGTTCGTTGTATTCCTTGGGCGTGTCTGTCCAGGCCTGGATGGAACGTTCTGAATATTTCTTTTTCAGTAATTCTTCCTGCCGGGTTTCCAGTAGAGATGCGAATGACCCGGCTTCGTACGGCGTGACGAACTTGACCTGGAAACCATCGTCCGCCAAGCCAACCGCCAGGCGTGTTTCCGCCAGCAGTTCGGCCAACTCACGGCCCCGCGTCTGACGGCACTGCTCCTCAAGCTCTGGCAATTTCTCCGGTGGTGCCCGCACCACCGTGCGCTGCAAGGCCAGCAGAGCCGCGGGGAAATCCTGGTCATCCAGCAGCTCGAAGCTCTCGCGCAGCATCTGCTCGAAATCCTCGCTGGCCGGATCTGAATCTCTAATACTGGATCCAGTTGGCCGGGATGCGGGCGGACGACCACCAGGAGTGATACTCTTGACGAGCGCGCGGGGGTACCGCTTGACCACATATGAGCCCGCCGCGTCCAATTGGATCCGAAATATAACCTCCCCTTCATTTTGAGAGATTAGCGTACCATAGTGGCGAGATCCGTCGCGTAAGTGCAAAATGTCCGCCTGAGTGGCAAAGGTGCAGGTAAGGAAAGTGATCAGAGCCAGACGCCGCACGGGCTACTCACGCTAAGGACCAGCGACCCAGTGGCCATGATTATAAAGAGATGACCGTCACGGACAACGAACATTCCAATGTCGAAGAGCTCCGGATCGGCTTGATCGCCGACATCGAAGGGGTGCGCTGCCTGGCAGCGGCCATCGATCAGCCCGGGCTGCGTCTCGTGGCGCAAAGTGGGATGCGCCTGGAAGATGGCGTCCCGAACGTGGAGTGGTTTGACGACGCCCGCGTGTTGATCGCCCAATCCGGCGTGGTGGGTTTGATTCTGGCAACCGCTACCCGGGCCGCCGTGGAATTGGCCCAAATAGCGGTTAACCATGGCGTGGCGGTCTGGCGTCCGCCGCCGCTGGCGCGTAGTTTTACCGAGGCCGCCGAGGTCGCCATGCATATCCGCCAGCATGAAACGCTCCACGTGGTGGCGTCATGGTGGGAATCCATCGCCCCCAACGTGTACGCGCTGATAGATCCGGGGACCAAATTCAAGCCGATATTCAGCAGCCTGAGGGTCAGTGCGGCGGGTCCGACCGTGCAATCCTGGCGGGCTTCTCGCGTGGACGCCGCCGGTGGCGTATTGGCCTGTGACGCCTACAACCTGCTGGAAGCCCTGATTCAGGCGCGCAAACTGCCCGAGCTGGTCTCCGCCGGTATCTGCGTCGTTCAGCGCCGTGAAGGCCAGCCCCCTCGTGAAACCGAGAATGTGGCCGGCGCCGTGTTGCACTACGAAGGCGGCGGACTTGCAATGATCCAAGCCACCTGGGACCAGCCGCCCTACTGCCAGATACTCGAACACCAGGCCGCCGATCTGGCGCTCGTCCTGGAACCCGAGCGGGTACTGACGCGCGCGCCAAGTGGTGTCGTGCGGGGTGAGGAGCCCCTTTCAGCGGAAACTTATCTCTCCCAGGAGCTACAGCGTTTCGCCGCCATGATTGGAGAGCCAGACGCCGCCATACGTATTGACCAGACCATCGAAAGACACATGGCGGTGTCGGCTTTACTCCAGGCGATTTATCTGTCGGCGCGCACCGGCCTGCCGGAATCGCCCCAGAAACTATACGAGGTTCAAGGATGGCCAGAACCGCATTGGTAAAGGCTCCACACAAGCCGATCAACCCGATTGTGGCGGGCCTGCTGATTCTACTGCTGGTAACTGGCTGCCTGCCACCCGCGCGCCAACCTCTGACGATCTGGGCAGTGGATGAGCGCGAGTTCCTGGCACCTGACTCTCGGCCGATCCTCGAAAGCGACGTCTATTCCGCCACCAGTCAACAGGTGCGCCTGACAGCCGCTGTTAATGAAACCGTGGCCTTCCAGTTGGCGCTGCGGTCACCGGCTCAGTCGGCGGGGCCGTACGCAATCGAAATTTCCGACCTGCAAGGCCCGGATGGACGTCCGGCGGCGAATATCGGGATTGAGTTTTACCGCATACACCCGGTGACGGTGGATCAATTCCATAGCTGGTACCCACTACATACCGGCCAGCCAGCCAGCGCCACCGAATTCCCGGATATCCTGGTGCCGTGGGATGCTCCCCGAGGTGGTGGGCCGCTCACGCTGAAAACCGGCATTAACGAACTGGTCTGGATCGACGTGCACGTGCCCCTGACCGCCGATCCGGGTGAATATGTGGGCCAATTGGTGATACGTGAACAGCGGCGCCAGCAAGCCTCCTTCACTTGCGAGCTGCATCTGCAAGTGCTGCCCGTAGCGCTACCCAGCACGCGCACATTGCCCGTGATCTGTCGTATCGATCCACGCGACCTGCTGGCCATCCACCTGAACTGGCCGCGCGAGCCGGCTCCCCAGACGCGCCTGCTGCCGGATGTGCCGCAACATCAGGCCGCGCTGGAGCTGGTCCGGAACACGATGCAATTATTCCAGGAACACCGCACGAATCCGGTGCTCTGGGCCAGCTTCCCGAAGTACCGCCCGGACCTGGATGGCCCGACCAGAATCGAATGGGAGGCGTATGACAAGCTGATTGCCGGCTGGTTGAGCGGCGCGGCTTTCGCCGACCAGGTCGGCCTGAGCCATTGGCCGATCCCGGCGGCGCTAGATCACCCCAGTGCCCAGCTCGAAGGCGGCCTGAGTTCACCCCGCTACGCGCGCTTGCTGGCTGATTATCTCGGCGCGTGCCGGCAGCACTTTGAGCAACAAGGTTGGCTGGAGAAAGGCTTTCTACGTTTGTGTCCGCCGGACGAGTTGAGCCCCGCCACTGTCGATAGAGTGCGGCAAGCCGCTGGCATCGTCCGTCAAAGCGAAACCGGATTGCCGCTGGTAGCGCATCTCCCGGCGCGCTCCTTGCGCGGTCTGGGCTGGCGTGGCGCGCCGACCGTCGATCTACCGGATATTGGTATCTGGGCGCCGCCGGCCATGTGGTATGAACCCGCGGTGCTACAACAGCAACAGGCGCTCGGTCAGCGGAGTTGGCTCATGCCCGACCAGCCACCATATAGCGGCTCACTCGCCATCGAAGCCCCCCCGACCGACGCCCAGGCCCTGCCCTGGCTGGCATACCGCTATCAAGTCGAGGGCCTCTGGATCGAACACGCCGCCGGCTGTGGCACGTCCTCGGGTACTGGGTGGACGCAAGGCCGCGCGCCGGAATGTCTGATCTACCCCGGTAAAACCTATGGTTTGACTGACCGGCCGGTGCCCTCGATCCGGTTGAAAAGGTTACGCCGTGGTTTGCAGGATCATGCCTTGCTGCACCTGTTCAGCCAGCGCGGCAAACGCCACCTGGCGGATACCCTGGCGCAACAGGTAGTACGCTGGGGATGTACGGAGGCCAGCCGTGACCACGTGCTGGATACTCGGCCGAGTGGGTGGCCACGTGAAGCACGCACACTGGCTCTGGCTTGCAAGCTGATGCTCCAGGAACTTGTTACCGAGATCGCCCCCGCGGCGGATGACATTACGCCCCTGGCGCAATACGCAGAATGGAATGTACTCCTGAACCAGGGCACGCGCGTCCATGCCGCCGTGGACGGGGTGCGATTGCACAGCCTGGATCCCAGCTTGCGGATGGATACCCTGTGCAGTGTCTCCAACAGCACCAACCGCTCCCTGGAGGGCCACTGGCTGTTACCGTCGCCGCCGATAGGCTGGCATACGCCAGAAACGCCGATGCTGACAATTCCAGCCGGCGCCCGGCGTCAAAGTCGGCTGAACCTGGAACTGGATGGGCTGGCTTATAACACCGCTGGCATCTATCCCTTCACGATGAACTTTGACACCAGCGAGTTGGGCGCCTTCGCGGTACCCACTCGCCTGGCGGTGGCAGCCTGCCCATTGGTCGAAGAAGCTCCCGTCATCGATGCCAATCTTTCCGATTGGGCATTGGCCACTAACAACGCCGCGGGCGATTTCCAGCTCGTGCGCGGGCAATCCACAACCCCGGGTACCGGACTGGATAACCGCCCTATACTTGGTACCAAAGCCTTTTTCAGCATGGATCGTGAACAACTCTACATCGCCGTGCGCTGTGAACTCGAACGCGGTCAGCCACCGATCTGGCAGGCTGACAACCGCGTATCCATGGATGGGGCCATCCCCTGGCACCAGGATTTAGTGGAAATCATCATTGACCCGCGACCGGCCGGCGAGAGTACGACCGGCGACCTATATTGTCTTCAGATCAAACCCAATGGTGTTCTGATCGCCACGCGCGGTTGTGTCACACAGCCGCCCATCTGCGATACCACTCCCTGGCAAAGCGCGGCGACCGTGGCGGTGCATGTCGAACGCGAGGCGTGGTTAATTGAGCTGTCCCTGCCGCTGGCGGCGTTGGACAGTGAGGCGCTCGAACAACTTATCTGGGGCCTGAATGTCACCAGGTTGGACGCACGGCGTGGTGAATACTCATCCTGGTCAGGGGCGCACGGCTATTGCTATTCGCCCAAATCACTCGGGAATCTGGTGCTGCTGCGACCCTGAAGGTAGCGTGCTGACATCACTGGGGTAGCTATCTTCCCACGGCATGGTGGTTGCCGGCCGTTTCACCAGCGACTATCTTGGTTGATAGTAACACGTTTCAATCGATCGAAATCTGTCAACTGCTCGGGAGGAATAGAGCCGTGACTGACTACCCCCCTCGTCCACCACACGAAACGTACATCGCCGAGCGCCCGGGTAACGGCATGGCCATTGCCGCCCTAGTTTTGGGCATCATGTCACTGGTTTTCTTCTGCATTGTGTACGTCGCAATGCCTAGCGCGATTCTGGGCATAGTCTTCGGTTTCATTGGCCGTGGAAAAGCTCGAACCGGCGCCAGCGGAGGCGGCATGGCTACCGCCGGCCTGGTATGTGCGTTTATCAGCATTGGTTTGTGGTTGTTGATGTTCATATTGTTCCTGGCGGGTATCGCGGCTGTGCCTGGCTTCCTTCAGGCGATACAGCAAGCCGCCGAGCAGGCTGCCGAGCAAGGTGCCAGCTCTGCCCCGGCACCGTAGGCTCCTGCTAAACGCCGGTTGGCTTCCCGGGCTTTTGTGCGATGCACGCTACGTACTCGTGACTAATAGTGTAGCGCGATGCGCCTTCGTGGCGCGCAGACAGTCGCGCCAGGAAGTCGTCCGTTAATACCCCCCGGCGCTGAGGATCAAGGGCATCATAGAATGCCGTCCCGGCTCCGGACTTGAGCAGGTGCTCGAGCACATCTGCCGGACTCTTGTAGGTGAATACCGCCGCTCCTTCCCAGATCCGCGCGATCTCGAATCCAGCGAGGGTGACTTCCTCCCGTACATGGTCCGGGTCACGAGGAAAGTCAAACGCCACCCGCTTCTGGAGTACCGTTGGATCTCGCGCCACCAGTTCCGCGAAGATCTCCAGCGGTTCCCGCGGCGAGTTCTCCTTGTGCACAACAAACGCCAGTCGTCCCCCCGGCACCAGCGCGTGACTAGCGGCCGCAAAGAACGGCTTGAGCGGAATGTACCCCAATACCCAGCTCGTAAACACAACATCGAACGGCCCCTCGGACGCCAGCACCTCAAGAGCATCCGCTGCCCGAAAACGCACGTTGTCAAGCCCGCCCGCCGCCACCCGTACGCGTGCTCGTTCCAGCATGCCCTCGGACAAATCCACTGCCAGCACTTTTCGCACCAGCGGCGCCAATAAGGCCGTGGCGTAGCCCGTGCCACATCCGGCTTCAAAGACGCGCTCTCGACCGGCGCACCGTAGTTCGCGGACGAGATCTTCGATCGGTTTCGCCGCCTCGGTCAGCCAGAATTCATCGTAGTCGTCATGCACGCGATCGTACGCCGACTTGAGTTCGGTCTGACCGACCTCCCCGTATGCCTCCCGGTGAACGCGGAAAAACCGCGGCAGGGCGTGCTTTTCTGGTAGATGAGTCTCACACAACCGCCGTGACTCGGCGGCGCACGTTGGCAGTTCGTCGCCGACAACCTGCTTCGAGAACAGCCGCCCGAGACACCCGGTCCGCGGCCGACAGAAGTGCGCGCCCATCCGTTCGAGCACATCGCCCAGCCGCTCGTGCGTGATGTTCCCAAAGGACAATGGCACGAACTGACACGGGCACACCTCCCCGCTGCCGTCGATGTACAAATGCGTCAATCCCGCCCCGCAGCCAAACGCCTCCGGCGATTCCAGATACGTGTAGGACGACAAAATGGGTAAGTCGTCGTCGCGCGCCACCAGTCGCTGGAAGTCGATGATCGCCTGCCGTTCTTCGCTTGAGAGCATCACGTCAGCTCGTTCGGCCAGATTCCCGGTCGCGCTCGGCTCGAGCAGATGCACTTCGAGCGCGCCGGCCTCACCCGCGAACCGCATGAACGACATGAAACGCTCAGGTTGCAGGAACTCGCGTGTCGCCACCGCCACGACGTACGGATAGAGGCCGGCCTCGCGCGCGTTACTTAGACCATCGAGCGCTGCGCGAAACGCACCCGGCTTCCGGCGCAACCGATCATGCTCATCCGCGTCGGCCGAATCCAGGCTGATGCCGACGCCGAACACGCCCGCCTCCCGCAGCCGGCTAGCCCGTTCAGATGTCAAACCCCAGCCGGTCGTGCCCACAATCAAACATGCACGTTCGTCAAAACACCGCGCGATCTCCTCCAGATCATCGCGCAGCAGTGGCTCGCCCCCCGTCAGTGTGACCATGACCGCCCCCCGGTCCCGCAACTCGTCAGCCAGTTCCGCCAGTTTGTCCAGCGGCAGATCCACCTGATTGCGCCCAGCGTTGTAGCAGTGCCAGCAGTTGAACATGCAACGGTTCGTGACCGCCAGCGTTACCGAGTACAGCCGCTGCTTGCCGGCATCACCGATTTGCTGAAAACCCTCCACCAGGGTATCAAACGCCGGACTGGGATACGGCGGAAAGTGTGTATTGACGACGGAGCGTTCGCCAAAGCGCACGACCTTCTCGTGCGCGAAGTACCCCTTAAAGAACTCCGCCACGCGCGGGTGCAGTTTCGTAAACGGTGGCCGTTTCGACAACTCAACAAAGAACTCGTCGCCTCTCATACACTGCTCCCGCGCCGGCGCGCATACTACTCTGACGCGGATGCCTGGTGGCGCAGCCGCGACTCCAACTTGGCGTATGCTATTGATGTGCCGATGAAGAGTAGTCCCACGGCCAGCAGGGACATCACGCGGTATACGTAGCGCACGTGGGCCAGGTCAACCAGCATGACCTTGCCCAGCGTCACGGCCAGCAGAGCCAGGCCACTATAGCGCAAAACCGCCACCCGCTGCCAGAATCCCAGCACGATCAGGCCGATGGCATACAGCCCCCAGCACACGCTCAAAACGGTCTGGCGGGCCATGGCTGGATTGCTGACGCGCGCCGCTTCGGGCGCGAAGAAGCGGTCCAACTCCAGGCTGACCTGCCACAGACCAATCGCCAGCACCAAGGCTATCCCAATCTGTGCGACACCGCGCAATGTGGCATTGTCCTTGAGAGCCGCGAAATCAAACCTCCAGAGGACATACAACACCACCGCCAGGAGCGCGGCAATCGCCAGGCCCACGCCGAACTGCGTATTAAAGACAACCGGGCAGAGTGTGACACCATGCTCAAGACGAGGATGCAGTGTGCCAAGTGACAGCCACACGACCGCCCCACTCACCAGCAGTACCAGGACTAACTCGCGTAATAAGGTGAGTCCCCACCCGCGCCCACATAACCAACTGACCAATCCGCCCAGCCCCCACA
>JBDRDH010000030.1:0-5977 GCA_043820985.1 Planctomycetota bacterium | reverse complement strand
TCGGTGACCTGCACGTTGGAGATCACCGGCGGCGTGCAATCCACCAAGGCGGTGGCCAGCACCGTCGCCGGACTACCCGTGCCATCATCCGCGTCAGCATAAGTCGCCGTGATCGTGTCCCCCGCGGCGACCAGGAGGACGTCTTGTGGCGGCGCGCCGTCGGCGATGTTGAGCGTGCCTTCGAACTGGCCGGAAGCTGGCCCGAGCTCGGTCAGCAGGACGCTGATGCCGGTCGGATCACTATCGGAGGCGACGTTGATGGTGACAGTATCCGCGACCTGGTCATCGAGGTTCAGGCCGCAATCAACCACCAGCACGGAGATCGTGTCATCGCAGGCATACTTCGGGCTATCCATCGAGATGGTGCCTTCGTCGGTGCAGGTAATGGTGATTCGCAGGGCGGGATCACCGAAGATGTGCCAGGTGTCAAACATGGCAACTCCGCCGGAACCATAGTCGTCCATCATGGAGCAGGATCCGGCGAAGCACAGGGCGCCGTAGGAAATGTATGCCTCGGCGCAGAGCAGCAGGTTGAATTCATCCTGGGCTTCCATGGGTGGAGCCCAGGATTGGTTGATGCTGGACATGTATGTGGCGATGGCACCCACCGGTTGACTGTTGCTGGTGGAGCGCAGCCAGGCTTCCGCGAAGCAGGTTTGGCCGATGAAATTACCGTTAACGCAGGCAACGCTGATGATGAAAGGCAGCTTGCCGCGGTTAGTGAGAGCGGCGACGTCACTGTTGCTGAACCCGGTGGTGGACCAGGATGTGGTACTGCCATGGCCACAATAGTTGATAATGCCGCGACCATCATTCAAGGCGGCGGTTACCATGGCGGCGGTACCGCCGTTGGTGTCGTAAATCTGGTCGACTTCGGTGTAGCCGAAGGCCAGGAGCCAATCACGAATCTCGTCCATATGGACGTAATCAGCCTGGCCTTCATCGCCCTGGCCGGCGCCTTGGGCGGACGCGATGCCAGTGCCTTTCCAGAACCAGTCCTGTAGGGGAGCGGGCATGGTTTCATATTCAATGGTGCGCTGGACCTGGGTATCAACGTGGGTGGCTGTTTCGGCGGAGAAGCGCCCGACGAGGATTTCGGGATAATCGTCAGCTCCGGCCAGCTTGGCATAAGTGGGGTCGGCGCCCGAGATGCCTGGCGAGGCGACCTGCGCGCCGTCACCAACGAGCAGGACATAGGCCAGGTCGCTGGTGTTGTAGACATTCTGAATGTAGTTTTTGATCGAAGTCGAGTTGTTACCGACAGTCGAGACGGCGACGACGGTGGTCGGGATGCCGCGGGCGCTCCGGTGGTCGGCCAGGGGTTGAATGTTGGCCAGCCAGGCGTCGTGACAGATGATCAACATGTCGCCATCTTCGTCGAGCGGGTCGTAACGCAGCCCGACCGGGGGGTAGTTGATGAACTGATGCTCGTAGATGGTCTTGAAGGAGGAGTCGAGCTGGCCGCTACGAGTGGCGGGGTCAAGTTCATTTATGCCGCCGGTACCCTGCGTGGTAACCTCCACGACGATGTCAGTGTAGACGCGCAAGGTGCGACTGACCGGATTGTACTGATACGGATTGACCACCAGTACGACGCCGCGGTAGTCGCGTAGGATATAAGGATCGCGCAGGGCAGCCACCTGGCCGGGGTAGAAGGCATTCTGTGAATAAGCCGCGCCAAAGATATAGGGCACATCGGCCGGGTCAATGGCACGTGAGATGAAGCCTTTGGATGGCGCGATGCCGATGTCCGGGACTTCGTAATAGTCCGCTTTCAGCACCCGGGCCGCGACCTGGCCGTTGTCCGCCACGATCAGACTACGGCAGACCTTTGGTACGGCGGGCGCCCCCACCTCCTTGGTCAGGCTTTCGGTACCCAGCGTGAGTTCGACGAACTTCTCGCCGTTGATTTGAATTTCGTTCATCGTCGGGGTCGACAGGGCGTATTGCACGATGGTGCGCTCGGCGGAGCCCTCAAGCACAGTCAGGTCGACTGCTCCGGCGAGGCCGGGTGTCAGGCCGGCGGAGATCAGCACGATGGCGATGACAGCGGTTCCCCACGGCGTATTTCCATGGAACATCCTCATAGCGGTCCTCCTGGGATTGTTTTGTGGAGCGATCGGATCGGTTTCAGACATGTTATCAGTACTATCGTCGGTTGCACGAATAAGCGACAGAAGCGAGTGCAACCGATAAAGTGCCGGCAGGCTGAAGCAGGACCACAAGCTATGACCGCGTCAGACACGGTTGTTTCGTCAGGCACGTTCCGAATCCTCGGCGCAGTCCCCACAACTATACTAAAATCCAATTTATCACAGTGGTTATCAGGTGTGCAAGTGGAAGTAACCCGAAAGGTTAGTGAAATGCCAGGGATTTAATGTAGATACCGGGGAGTGGTCCGATAAGCGACAGGATTGGGTCACAAGTATGTTAGTCGGTGTTGGGATTCTCATCCTCGGCGGTCTCGACAGTATTGAGAGCCGAGATCGGCGTGGCGGCACGCGCGAATTTCGTTTTGAATTCTGTCGGTGACATATGGGCCGCAACCGCCAGCTTGGCCAACATGACCGGATCTTCCAGGTCAGCCTGCTCCAGTCGGATCTGATAGGCCCGGGCCACCATATAGCGGTCAGACTTTATATCAACCAAGCGGGTGCGAATACGATTGGTGGTTGGATCGACCAGTTCGTGCAAATCCACCGCCACCAGGTTGTCATTAACCAGCGAGATGAGATACCCGCCACCAGGTTTTTTGCCATTGTCGGTGAACAGCCTGATGCTGTGATAACCCAGGCTGCGGCAGTAGGACATGTCGTTGGGGGTTGGATCAGCGGAGCGCAATTCGTAACCGATGGTGTGTGATACCAGCGGCAGTGTCTCGCCGCGATCCTTGAAGCGGCGCTGCAATTCCTGTTTGAGTATATGGAGTAGCGGGACTTCCGCCAGACGCGGGTGACCGGCGGCATCCATGGGGACCTCGTGACCGAGTAGACGCTCGAGTTCGGCGCGGTTGCCAAGGCGATAGGCCAGACCCTCGGCGACCAGGGCGACACCGTCCGGACGGCCGGTGACACGCCGTTTGAGAATGGCACCTTCGATTACATCGACGATCTGCTGGACGGAACTATGCTCGTCGAATTCCTCGGGGATGAGCGTCAGCGTGGCGCCGGCGGACATGCCGATGGCCAGAGCCAGGTGCCCGGCACTGCGGCCCATGGCGTTGACCAGGTACCAGCGGCCGGTGGTCTGCGAGTCCTGCATCAGGTTCTTGACAAGTCCAGTACCGATAAAGCGCGCCGTGCCGAAGCCGAAGGTGGCCATGTTCTGTGGCAGTGGCACGTCGTTGTCGATTGTCTTGGGCACGAGCACCACGCGGATCCGGTGGTCACTGGCGTCAGTCAGAAACCGGGCACTCAAGGCCGTGTCGTCGCCGCCGATTGTCAGCAAGCCATTGATGCCCAACTCGCGTAGACGGCTGAGCGTCAAGTTGACCTTCTGCGGATCCGGCTTGACTACCGGGCTGATCTTGAGGGATTCATTGTCAAGCAGGTTGGTGCGGGAAATTCGCAGAATCGATCCTCCGCTGAAATGGATGCGGGCGACACTCTTGATATCCAGGCGGACGGTATGCACGGGCGGATCGAACTCGTCAGAGCACAGCCATTTGAAGCCGTCGTAGAAGCCGATAACCTCAAAGCCGCTGTTGATGGCATGAATGGCAGCGGCCCCGATGACGGCGTTGATTCCGGGGGCCGGTCCACCGCTGACTACGATACCCAGACGTTTGGCGGGCATATGCTTTTCCGTTACTTATCTATCTTGATCCACTAGAGTTACGATTCATCGGGCCTTACCGAGTGCAGCTAGCGTTACTGGAGGCGGTCACCTGTCCGCGTGGCATGCGGTCCGTCGGCCTATTGTAGGCCATAATCGCCCATTTACCACGGTACGCTGGTTTCTGTCCGTTGGCAACGCCTGCGGTTGGGTTTTTCCAGGGGGCGGGTTGCCGGTTCAGCGGTACTGTAGTATATTGTCGGGCTCTACCCATAGGATGGACAGGAATAAGTTATGCCGAAACAGAAGCCACACAAGGGACTTCGCAAACGCACCAAGATCACAGGTACCGGTAAGGTCATGCGCAAAAAAGCCTTCCGGGGGCACCTGATGAGTGGTAAGACCGGAAACCGCTGCCAGCGGTTGCGGCGTAACGTGGTTGTGGAAGGGGCGCTGGCCAGGAATCTGAAGCGAGCCCTGGTAGCTGGCTAGGTTTCTCGGCATCAAGGAGATCAACGGATATGCCTCGCGTTCGACCCGGCGCCGCTACACGCCGCAGACACAAGCGAATCCTGCGTGCCGCCAAGGGTTACTTTGGCGCCCGCAGCAAACTATTCCGCGTGGCCCTGCCGACGGTCTTGCGCGCCGGCCAGTATGCGTTTCGTGACCGCCGGGCGAAGAAGCGTGAGTTTCGGGCGCTGTGGATCATCCGCATCAGTGCCGCCTGCATGATGCGCGGTATTTCATACAGCCAATTCATGGGTGGCCTCAAAAAGGCCGGTGTCTTCCTGAACCGCAAAATGATCAGCGAAGTCGCGATAACCGATCCGACCGGCTTCGACCAGCTCGTTGAGATATCCAAGCGCAGTGCCGCGTCGGCGGCTTGAAACACCTTACTTCTCGTTGGGTTTTTGTCATCTGGTGGTGATTTTCGCGCGCCGAGCTTTCAGGGGCGGATGCCGGGGTTTGGATCATGGCACATAAATTCATCGCGGCGATGTGGAAGACCAAGGCAGGCGTGGAGCAGGCGGTAAAGGAGCGCGTGGCCGAGGATTGGCGCGCTCGTGCGATCGGCGAGATCTTCGGTAGCGTAATAGTGATCCTGAAAAGACCTCAAGCGTAGCACTGGCCACAATGGTATTGAGAACGCAGGGGCTATGTCTGGCGAGCAGCGGCAGATCGAGTATGTGACGACCAGCGATGGGGCGCGCATCGCCTGCAAGCGAAAATCCCATGCCGGCGGCCCGCCGGTAATTCTGGTTCACGGGCTGGGGGTCAATGCTGATCTGTGGGACCTGCCCGAGGTGCGCGGGGAAGACTACCACTACCGCAGTCTGGCGGCGATCTTATCCGAGGTTAATTGCGATCTCTGGATGGTCAACCTGCGGGGACATGGCGCGCCCCACGCGCTCAGCGAGTCGCCACCCGGCCAGGAAGACTGGTGCGTCGACCACTTCATTCTCTACGACCTGCCGGCGGTGATCGCGCGCGTCCGCGCCGCGACCGGTCGACGACCGTTCGTGATCGGCAACAGCATGGGGGCCATGACGCTTTCCGGGCACGTGCAAGGCGCGCGTTTAATCGAGGAGTCGGCGGGCGCGCGGATCGTCGCCGACGCCGAAACGGCGCGGCAGCGCGCGGCCGAATTGGCCGGCTGTGTTTTCGTCGAGTTTCCGGCGGCACTGCGCTGGCCGGCGGCACTGTATGATGACGGCGGCGGCTGGAACTGGAATGGTGTACTGCGCGACTGGCGTTGCGCGGAGGGTGATGCCAACTATCCGTTCGAGATCCTGGCACGCTGGGGTTGGCTCCAGGCCATCATCGAGGCGACCGGGCAAGTACCACTGGCGTGGCTACGTGGCGATCCTGGTCAGCCGTGGTGGAGCCGGTTGTCGCCACAGGTGGCTGAGCGGGTGTCGGTACTGGAGAAATCGGTTGTCGAGGGCATGCTGGGGCTGGTTGGTAAGATCAAAGGTGGCACCAACTACCGAGCCGAGGTGCTCTTGCAGGGGCGGCGGTACGTGGCGGATCATATGAAAGCCGGCGTGCTGAAGCAGATGGCGAAAAGTGTACGGCAGGGAGCGTTTGTCAGCACGCTGGGCTCTCCGGACCATGTCTACTCCGACAATTATCAGCACATTACGGTGCCAACACTGGTGATCGTGGGTGGGCGCGACCGCATTGCGAACGCGGAAGTGACGCG
>JBDRDH010000029.1:0-15103 GCA_043820985.1 Planctomycetota bacterium | reverse complement strand
CACACAGGTCATGGCCGCGATATATGTGCCGCCCTCAACCATGCAGGTGGCCTCGTTGTGCGGGTCGGCCGGATTGTACGGATCGACGTCGAAGCAGACGTAGCCGTGACAGCAGACGGCGGTGTCGAGCTGCTCGCACTCGTCGGGGATGCCGTTGCCGTTGACGTCTTCGCTGGTCCCGTTGGCGATGTCGCACTCATCCGGGACGTCGTTCTCGTTGCAGTCCTGCGAGATACCCCAGGCGAGGTCGCACTCATCGGGGAAACCATTGTCGTTGCAGTCGTTCTCGCCGAGCTGGCATTCGTCCGGGATGCCGTCCGGCTGGCAGTCCGGCGCGCCCATCAGGATATCGCAGTCGTCCGGGACGCCGTTCTCGTTGCAGTCGTTTACGCCGAGCTGGCACTCGTCGGGGATGCCGTCCGGCTGACAGTCGGCACTGCCGTTACCGATATCGCACTCGTCCGGAATGCCGTTATTATTGCAATCGTTATCAACGAGTTGGCATTCGTCGGGGATGCCATCGCCCTGGCAATCCGGGCTGCCGTTATTGAGATCACAGATATCCAGGATCCCGTTATTGTTGCAATCGCCGCACCATGGGCTGCCATCGCAGTTGGCCAGGTCCACGTCATCCGGGATGCTGTTTCCGTTGCAGTCCTCGAACGGATCATCGCAGCCGAAAGCGCTGACCGTGAAAGCATCAATGCCGGCTTCGACCACCGAACCAAGACCGAGGTCGGAAGCTTCGAAGCGCACCTTGACCTGCGCGGTCGGCGTGACGTAGTCACCGACCATGAACGTATGCACACTCCAGCCGGACGATGAAGCTGGTCCAATCGTCTCGACTTCGATCCAGCTACCACCGTTATTATTCGAAACCCATACGACGAACAAATCATTATTCGGATCGCCACCGTAGTTGTTGGTGTACCACAAGGCGAATGACACTTCCGCGTCGCCGTCACCGAGGTCGATGGTGGGCGAAATCAGCCAAGTGTAACCACCGTCCACGTCGCTGTTGCAACTGTCGGCGGAACTGTTATCAGTCAGGTAACACTGCCCCGAGCCGTCGTAGTCGCTGGGCGGATCGCCGCGGTCACAGTTCACCGGGATACCACGATCCCACGGGCCGTCGGTCAAGCCGGAATTCTCGACTGTCCAGCCCTGATTGGTCTCGAAGTCGTCGGTCATAAAGACCGTGTATTCGCCGACCTCAAAGCTGTATGTCGTATAAGGTGCATTAGGTGGATCGTAGACATATCCGCTGACAGTACCCGCGGCGCTGATATAAAACTCTGGTGTGGCGTTGCATAACGCCGCCGGCAGATCCGCGCGGAAGAGCGTGCCACCCAGCGGTACCAGCGGAACCGAGTGCCAAGTGCCGCCGTCGTAGCGATAGGTCAGCATGCCACTATTGGCAACATAGTCCTCGCCGGTGGTGACAATGCTGACGTCAAAGCTGGGAGCTTGTCCCGGCGCGACAAGATCCGGCAAACCATTCGGATAACCGATCCAGATCCCCGCGTTGACCGCGCCGTCACCGACCAGCGAAAATTTCTGGCCGCCTTCGGGCACGTTGTGTCCGTGGACCTCGATGGTCCAGGTTCCGGATGCGGGATTTTCGACCAATACCTGCTCGATATTGTTGATGTGATCCTCGCTATCGCGTGTGGCGGCCGCGCTGGGATTATTGGGATTGAGCGTCCAGGGATAAAGTCGGGCCATGGTCGGACTGAAGACGCGCAGATCCAGATCGTTGACCAGGGCCACACCAGCGTTGGGCGTCGCCGGATAATCATCCCAGGCCAGGGTGACCTTGAGTTCCGGGTCGCCCGGGCTGACCTCCGCGTATACCGTATAAGTTGCACCGGTGCCGATCGAACGTTCAACAAAAGCCCCGGTGCGCATCAGATCAATCGCGTCCTTGATGCGTACCGAGCCGTAACCGTACTGGTAATCGGGACCGGTGTTACCCAGGTCGACCGCCGAGTGCGCCAGCAGGGCCTTGAGCGTCGAGTTGCGCGGGTCGGGTGAACCGGCAAATTGAGCGCGATAGTCCTGCAGCAACAGGGCGGATGATCCGCAAACGCTCGGCGAAGCCATTGAGGTTCCACATAGCGTTGTATAATCCGTATCGTTATCATCGTCGCAAGAAGTCACGCCCCCATCTCCGCCGCTCTGGCAGCCGGGGCCGGAGATATCCGGCTTGATGCGGCCATCGTCCGTGGGGCCCCAACTGCTGAAGCTGGTCATGCCATCGGTGTCGGAGTTGAGTGCACCGACGGTGATGTGATTCTTGGCACAGGCCGGCGGGGCGGTCGTGTTATAGGTGTCACCACAACGTGTGGTCTGGCGCTCGTTGCCGTTGGCCCAGACAATGCGGAACGGCTGGCCGAAATCCGGATCCAGCGGATCGCCGCGCACAATCGTGTCGATCAGGTTGGCGGTAACGCCGTAATCGCCCGTAATTTCGCAGGGGAAGCCATTAGTCGCCGTGTTGGTGCCAATGGAGTTGTTGGCAATGTCGGCTCCGTAGGTGTTGATGGCCTGGCTGTAGTCACTCTCAATATCACCGGGATTGGAGTACAGGAAGATGCCAGTGCCCGAGTACTGGAACCCGTATGACAGCAGAGTGGCTCCCGGGGCCATGCCCGTGTATGTCGAGTTGGCGACCCCGGCTCCACCGACCGTTCCCGCCACGTGTGTGGAGTGATAGTGCATACCCGAGTAATCATGCACCGTCAGTCGGCCCTGGAAATCGACGTGTGTGGCGCGCGCCGTGCCACCATCATACACCAGCACCGTCACGCCGGCGCCATCCAGGTTATAGGGTGACGCCTGGACTTGATTGACCTGCATCCGGCTGCGGCAGCTATCGTTATTGACCGAGAACTCCGGCAGCGGGGGCTCGATCCAGAGCACCGCATCTTCAGTTGCCAGGATCGGGATCAAATCCTCTGACAGTTCTATCACCAGGCCGTTGATGCTCTCGAGCATGTCACGCACGTTGATGTCATAAGCCTGCATCAGGTCCAGGCCCTCTTCCATCAGATTGACGTCGGGATGGAAGAGCAGATAAGCGCCGACAATGGGCGTGCCGTTGGCGTCGGTACCAACCTGAGCCCAGTCGGCGGTCAAGCCGGCATTCAGCATCGGGTGCAGCTTCCACTCCAAGCGCACCGGCTCCACCGCCACCAGCGTCGTCTGGCTGATTGCATTGACATCAAGCTGAGCGGCGGAGATCGTCGCGAAGTAAGCGTTGGCGCCGACGTAGTTCAGTAAGTTCAGACCGTTGGCGGCGAGTGCGGCTCGCTGGGTTTGATTGACCGGTTGGGTAAACTGAACGACAACCCGTGGCGTGCTATTGGCGCGAACCGCCGCGATGGACTGCAACGTGTCAGCGATCTCGGCTGGCGAGCGTTGCTCCAACTCGACCGGGCCGGCGCGCCAGGGGATCGCCTGTGTCGGGGCCGCACTGGCCAGCGGCACCCAGGTAATGCCCATGATGGTCAAGAGTGCGAGCATGGTACAGGATCTTGGAAAACTGCTGTGTCGGTCCCACATAAATCACGATCTCCTGTTTAAGCCCCCTGACAAAACAATCCTTTAAGCCTGGCATCCACCAGGCTGGTCAACGCAGACACACTAAAAGTGGTTAATAGTTTGTTAGGGATAGATTGCGTCAATCGGGGTGTCGGTAGCCATCGGGCGGGTGTGCGGTCAGGTGTCGGCACGTCGTTCACTGAACGACCGATAATTACAATAGGTAGATTTCCCACCCGGAGTGATTGGCATACACTGCCAACTACACGCATCAATCCAGCGCGCACCACACACACCCATCCCAGTTGCCGCTCGCACCACCAGAGCACTCGTTATAAGCACTCATACCGACGCGATGCCAGCGCTTAACGTCGCGAACGGCTCACAGTGATTCTAGCTTGGCAAGTCGACAACCACCAAATGTAAAACGCTGAAGTATGCGGATAATTGCGATATCACGAGTGACAATTCATGTGATATGCCAATTAAAGTCCTATAACAGTGGTAACAGGTTCCCCTCTGATGCAACCGTAAAGATCGAGGCTTTCGCTTCTCTACATTCGAGGGCACCGCCTTAAGCTGCAAACCGATCTCACGCGGATTACACCAGCCCCCTTCGCCTTCTCCGCCAACAGTCTCGCCAACCTGAACGACGACGCCCTGATCTGGCGCATGCGGCTTCAGATAGCGTTCTGAACACTGCCCAGCACCACCACGCCCACCCGCTCTCTTAATTCTATTTGAGCGGCGGCAGTTTCAGCTCGGTTCCGACCGGGATGACGTCGGGGTTGTCGAGCTTGTCGCGATTGAGGTCGTAGATCTCCCGCCAGCGGTCTCCATCTTTCAGGACGTTACGCGCGATGCTAATCAGCGTGTCACCTTCCTCGACCACGTACGTAGCCCGCGCGGTTGGTGGCTGAGTACTGCCGGGTTGGGGGGCGGCTGGTGTCGGCGTTACGCCTTTGACTTCCTCGACCGGCGGCAAGGTGATTTCCTGCCCAATCTTGAGCTTGTCCGGATCAATCCCCGGATTGGCGTCACGGATCTTCGTCCAGTACTTGCCATCGCCGTAGTGTTCCTCGGCAATGGCGTACAGGCGATCACCACGCTTAATGGTGTATTTCGTGGCGGCCGGTTTCGGTTTGCTGGCATCGCGGACATTGCTCGGACGCGCGGGCGGCGGCGTAATGGTCTCACGGGGGGGCGTCACTACCGGTGTGCGCGCCGGCTGCGTGGTGGCCGGTTGGGTTGTTGGTGACCGGTCGGAGTCGGAATCCACGGCGGGCCTGGTGGTCGGCGTGCGTCTGCCACCCGCGTCAGGTGAGCCCGTGATCGGCGGTAGCGGCTGAGTAGATCTGCGCCACCCTGGATCAGTAGCGGGAGGATTCGCTTGATTGCCACCGGTATCACGGCGGAGCGGGCGCGTGATGGGCCGGTTCGCGGTCGGAGATGGCGTGCTGGTACCTGGCGCCGGAGTGCGGTCGGCTGCCAGATCGATGCGGCTGGCGTCTTCCGCGTCGCTAACGGTCACATCAAAAGGTAATGTGTCCGATTGTTCGTCCGAACCACTCTGGTTTACCGCATAAAAGATACCGCCCCCGATGACGATCAGCCCGATGATCAGACCCAGTTTGACTTCTGTACGCATGGCACTGCCCCGCAGTAATAAGCGACCGTTCGGCCCGTGACCCACGTCACGAGCCGATCGACATTATACCCGCTGGGCGCTGATAAACGAGCCCAAAACGGCTTTATTAGGCGGTTGTCGGCCGGTACTTCCGACTGAATCGCATCATTAGTAACGGCGCCGCGACCGCGATTGACGAATAGGTCCCGGTCAGGATGCCCACCATCATGCAGTAATTAAAGCCCCGAATGCTGCTGCCGCCGAAGATGTACATCACCAACAAGATGATGAAGGTCGTGGCACTGGTCATCAATGTCCGGGCCATACACTGGTTAATGCTGTCGTTGATGATCTGCGGGGAAACCTGCCCCAGGCGTCCACGGGTTTCGCGAATACGGTCAAAAATCACGATCGTGTCGTTAATCGAATAGCCAATGATCGTCAGGAACGCCGCCACGATAGTCATGTTGATCTTAAAGTCATCGATCAGGAAGAAAGCCCCCAGGGGGTGTTTCGAGCCGCCGATCCAGTGCGCAAAACCGACAAACGCCAGGGCGATTAAGACGTCGTGAATCAGTGCCACCACGCCGGCGACACCATACATCAGCCGCCCGAAGCGGATCCACAAGTAGCCGATGATCATCAACCAGGAAAGCAGGAGTGCCAGTGAGGCCTGTGTCGTGGACTGTTTGGCAATCTGCGCTTTGAATTGCGATACCTTCCGCAGAGCCTGCTCGGTTCCGAAAGCAGCTTCGGCCAGATCCAGCTCTTTCTGGGCAAATCCGCTCCGCCAGCTCTCCGGATCGTCGGAATGGCGATAGTTCTCGTCCGCCAGCACCACGACCACGCTGGAATACAATGGATTGCCGGCCGTATCCTGACCGGCGGGCGTCACGCCAATGATATCGAAGGTGCGGTAGGGGTAATCCTGGTAACCAGGCTGCAAACGCATGTTCCGCAGCCGGTCAAACAGCGAGCCCGGCACTGCTCGATCGATACATTGTGGCGGATCGAGGTCGCTGAAGTGCATGGCCACTCCATCGACGTAATCAGTCAGCGGCTCGGCGGTGAAATTGGGCGGTTGGTTCAGGTTCGGGACCACGTTCTCAATACGCCGATCAGAGATCGGATAAGGATGAATGCCATCCTTTCCGTTGAAAACGTAGTCGATGCGCTGCTGTCGCTGCAGTCGATCGCCGAGCGCCGTGACCAGGGCGTATTGCACCAGATGGCGATTCTTTTCGATGGTGGTGATATTCCAGAAGCTGCCGCTTAGGGTATCAAAGCCGGCTTCGATTATTGAGCCAACCGTGGCGTCACCAATAGTGCCGCCCGCCAGCTTCACGATCGGAGCCTGCTGGCGCACAAATTCCTGTAGTTGCTCGGCGGTGACCTGTCCCTGGAGCCGGACTGTAATGACACCTTCCGCGCCATGCTCATCCAATCCACCGCGTTGCAACCAGTTTTTGTCTTCGAGCGGCTCGACCAACATGGCGGCCAGTAGGTCATTTTCCAGTCCCGCTGCACGAATCTCGAACTGGTTCGGACTGCCGACCACCGGTTGCACTTCAGCCGTGGCCAGGGTGTCCGCGCGGGCCGCGATGGTTTCTCCGGTTTCCTTGAGCAATCTACTGATCTCGATATCGTCCAGCGGCTGTTGGCCCTCACTGGGTGGTTTGACCTCGATCTCGGCATTCAAGCCGCCCCGGAACTCGACGTCCAGGGCTTCCCAGCCGCGCTGTCCCAGCAACACCAGGCCCAGGGTGATCAAAACCAGTGACAGTGGGAGGAAAAACTTACGCTTGGCGTACCAATCCACCTTCGGTATGCCGATGAATCTCAGCATCTTGAGATCTTTCAGCGTGCCGTATTTTACCAGCAGGGTGAATATGGAGCGGGTGACAAACAGGGCCGTGAATAGACTCATTACGATGCCCCAGCCCAGCGTCAGGCCAAAGCCTTTGATCTCCTCACTACCGACGTAATACAGAATCACGCAGGTCAGCAGGGTGGTGGTGTTGGCATCGATGATGGTCGAGAAGGCCTTCTCGTAACCGTTTTTGATGATCAGCCGGAGTGACGAGCCGCGCGCCTTCTCCTCGCGCATGCGCTCGAAGATCAGCACGTTGGCATCGACGCTCATGCCGATGGTGAGAATGACGCCGGCAATACCCGCCAGAGTGAAGCGGGCCTGGAGCATGACCATCACGGCCAATACCAGGACGATGTTCATCAACAGGGCCACGTTCGCAATCAGGCCGCTGATGGCGTAATAAACAGCCATTATCACGGCGACCGCAATCACGCCGATCACGCCGGCGCGAAAGGCCATGTCGCGATTGGTGGCACCCAGGCTGGAGCCGATGGTGCGCTCGGAAACCGGAGTCTCCTTGAGACGGGCTGGCAGTGAGCCGGCCTGCATGGTCTGCGCCAGGTATGCCGCCTTGGCCTGGCCGAAGTCGCCGGTGATCGTACCCTGCATGCGGATCTTGCTCTGGATCGTGGGGGCCGAGTAGGCCAGATTGTCCACCAGAATGCATAATGGGTTTTTGATGTTCTTGCGTGTCAACTCTTCAAATTTGCCACCGCCGACCACATCCAACTGGAAGGCAACGCAGGGCCGACCATGCTCGTCGCGGTCGACATAGGCACTGCGCAGCCGCCAGGTGTTGTCATTCAACAGGCCATCTTCCGCTCCCAGCTTGGCCAGCACGTAGTACTCTTCGCCACGGTTGCCCGCCACGAAGGGCGAATCTTCGAGGTCGTAATTTTCGAGATCATCGAGCGTCTTGCGATCGAAGAAGGAGACCGGGTTGTCAAGCTTGAACCAGCCGAATTCATCACCCGAGACCGGCTTGGGACCACGATCCTCAAGCTGATTGCGGTAGCGACTATACCGTTCGGCATTCGCCTGGTCGTTGGACGGCAGGATGCGGAACTCGAGCACACCGGCGCCGCTCAACAACCTCTGCAAGTCGTCCGGGCCGTCCAGGAAACCGCGATTCTCACGCCATTCCTCGTGCCTGGCGATGACATTATTGATCTTGTCCGCGAGTTCGGGGTGATTCTCCACGAAGCCATCCAGACTGGGTTTACGGATGCTCGAGTTCTTATCGAGTTCGAGGATATCGATGAAACCTTCGCGGTTCAGGTTGGAGGCCAGGAACTCATCGTAGGCGTCCTGCAAGTCCAGGTCCGCGTTATCAAGCTGATCCTGAAGCTCTTGCATGGTGACCGTGGGCCGCGTGGCTGGCTGGCTGGCCGGTTGGCTCTCTGGTTGCGTGCTCGGGGGGCCAGCCTCGTAAGCTTCACGGGCTACTGAATAAGCGTCATGGGCTTCCGCGGCTTTGCGAGCGGATTCCTCCCACTCGGAGTTGCCGCGGCCGAGGGCCTCGATGGCCACATCCCGCTCCACACCGGTTTTCTGGAACGCCGCCTCTATGTCGGAACGCTTGATATTCGTCGAGAAGAGATCGTCCAGCGCGTTGATGTACTCTTCGCGCAACTGTTTGGCCTGTGGCGGGGGTAACGGCATCTGAACTTCGAGTCGATTGCGGCCATGTACCTGCCACTTCAGATCGTATATGCCCTTGGGATCGACACGCTTTTGCAGAAGGCGTTTCATGTCCTCCGCCAGCCCGGAGTACTTTTCCATCCCGGTGTCATCAATTTCGAAGGTAAGCGACACTCCGCCGGCGATATCCAGGCCGGGGCGCAGGGTTCTTCTGGGATCCTGGATCAGTGCGAACGCACAGATCAGCACTATCCCAATGATTATCAGACGTTGATTCAGGTTCTTTTCCCACATGCTGTTTCTCTTATTTGAGGGTCGATGAAATAAATGACAACCAAAAAATGCCGTCTTGGTCCACGAGGCAGGCACAGGCGCGGCGTACCCGTCTCTGGCCACCTCCCCCGTTACTTAGACCATGGGGGGGCCGGTTCGCAACAACACGGTTGTCAGGGCAGGGTTGCGAACTGGAACATCGACTACCAGCACCGGAGTGATACTACGGACTGGCCGGTTGGATTTGATCAGCCAGGGTGCCACTGGCACGGGTAATGCCTGAAGGCCACTACTCTGGCCGTTAACGGTCAGCAATGGTCCATAAGCCACGGTGCCCTGATGGGCCCCAATGGATGCGGCCAGGGTGGCACGCTTGATCTGGCGTGACCAGCGGAAGGGCACGGCGTCCGGCAAGACCACAGTCAGGCTCAATGGTTCCGATGTGGTTTCGCTTTGCTCCGGCTTGTCAAGCGGGGCTTGATTCTCGTTTGTCGGGGCCTCGGCCGGGGTTTGGTCGGGTGGGATGCAGATCCAGGGGCAGACCTTTTCCGCCGCCGCCAACAGCAGCAGGAGGGTCAGCCCGATACTTACTCTGACCAGCTTGTCGGTCCATGGCCGGTACATTCCGCTAATCCTATCAGCACGAAAGGTCAGTGCCAACAATAGTTCCGCCTGATTGCCGGTAAATTCGGTCAGAGACCTGAAAAACCCGGGACCACCGGTTGCCTGGCAATACCACTGATGTGAAACTGAGCAGGGTGCGGCCCCGGGGTGGGGCTGTTCTGGCTAGGAGATCCGCCATGGCAAACCCGCTCTGCCATTTTGAGTTCCTGACGGATGATGTGGAAAAGTGTCAACGGTTCTACAACACCGTTTTTGAATGGTCCTTCGATTCCAATGTCATGCCGGATTACACAGTGGTGCGCACCGGTCAGGATCCCAGCGGCGGCATCATGACCACGCCTGCTGACGTCACGGGTCCTCGTATGACGGCTTACTTCATGGTGGCGGATATTGGCGCCACGTTGGAAAAGATCGTCGCGGCCGGCGGCACGGTCCTCAAGCCAGAGGCACCCATACCCCACATCGGCTCATTCGCGCTGTTCTCGGACCCGGATGGTAATGTACTTGGACTGCTGCGGCCCCATTGATCCACCAGCCAGACGTGATTATCAGAGTTGTAGCGCACGCTGTCGTTCAACCGCGCAGCGTTGTAGCTTCTCGCGGTTGACATGCATGCCCAGGCCATAATCCCGCTGGGCGCGCACGCGCCCGCCATAGCCAAAACGAATCGTTCGGTACACTGGATCTGCCTTTAACAGGAACCGCCCGAAAGCCCCCTCCACGAAACGAACCTGTGGGCAGGCTTCCAGGAAACCAACTCCAGCGGCGGAGAGAATGCTGGTTTCGCCAACCAGGCAGCCGAGTTGAACGTCCAGGCCGGCGGAGAGTGCCAGCCGGGCGATACGCAAAGACGGCATCAAGCCGCCGTTCTTCGCGATCCGGATGTTGAACACCCGCACGCCACCCCCCTCGATCAGCCGCTCGGCATCAGCAATCGTCAGCAGTGATTCGTCCGCGATCAGATCACACTGGGTTTGCGCGGCCAGCCAGGGCAGATCATCATCTTCCGAGTCGCGGAGTGGCTGCTCTAACGCACAAACACCATAGCGTTCCAGTATGGGCAGAGCTTCGTGAGCTTCCGAGAGCGACCAGCCGCCGTTGGCGTCAACTCGTAACGAGACGCGGCAATCGGCGAGTGGCCGGCGCAGAACCTGGTGGGCCCATTCGAGTCGCTGTTGCCAGCCATCGAGAGCCACCTTGAGCTTGAAATCCCGTAAACCATATAGCCGTTGTAGCCAGAGGGACCTGGCTAGTTTGCGCTGCGTTTTGCCCAATACCATGCCGGAGTACCGAGCGGAGGCTCGGCATCCAGGTGGCCCGAATCCTCCCAGGCCCATCCAGCCAGCAATATCCGCCGCCCGCCGCCGAAAAACACGTCCGGCCAGGTCCAACAGGGCTAATTCGACGGCGGCGCGGGCGGCCGTCACGATGCGACCACCGATTTGGGAAGGGAGGGCCTCAATGAACTCCAGAGCCTCCGCGAAGGATTCTGGAGTAAAGCCAGCCAGGCGGGGTGTGTACAAATTCATGATGTCTTCAACGACGGAATCCGCCGTCTCGCCCGTCACATAGGGCCGGGCCAGCGTCTCGCCATAACCGGTCTGATGCGCATGGGGCGCGGTCGCGCACATTTCAATGACGATGGGATCGGCGGTATCGCGCACCGCGGCGGCATGCTCAAACCGCACGCACAGCGGGATGGCTAAGCGGTAGATCTGAACGCTACGGATTTGCAGAGGTATCATGGATTCCGCGTGACAGCGGCGCGCTCCCAGGGAATGGGCCAGGTATCAGTAGCCTCGATGGCTTGCCGTCCCCGTTCACTGAATAAATATTCGATGGCCGCGTTAGCCTCCGGGCTGGGTGGCGAGGCCATGTAGACGTAGATGACCTTGGCCAGCCCGTAGCGCTCCGACTCAATTTCCTCCAGCGAGGGAAACGCCGGCGGATCCGTTCGCCGCATGCGTATCCCCAACGCCCGCACGCCTTCGTCGTATCCCACACTAGCGAAACCCATAGCCAACGGATCGTCCGCCACACGGGCCAGAATTTCGGCGTCGGTCTCGAGCGGCTGCCAGGTGGGATTGGTGAACCAGATCTTGGCGCGGCGCATCAGGATCATGCCCCCGCGGCTGGTTTTCAGTGGCCCGAATAGTTGAATCGGTCCTTCCAGGCCAACGATCCCCTGACCAGCCAGCTCTTTCCAGTCACTAATCCGTTGCTGAAAAACCAGGTTGATGTGCTTGGCGAAAATGCTGTCAAGAGGATTGTCCGGATGCACGTATAGGGCATAGCCGTAGAAGGCCACGCGGTACCCCTCGATCCGGCGGTCACCGAACTCCTGCAACTCGCGGGCCGAGAGGGTGCGATCGGTACAGGCCAGGTCACATTCGCCGGCGGCCAAGGCCTGGAAACCGACTTCAGACCAGGAGGGATTCCGGGGACGAATGGTCTGGAAGCGATAGGATTTGGCCTCGTGCAGCCAGGATTCGGTTAACTCGGTGGCGATCTGGGCCCCCGTCATGCGTATCTGGATCAGTGGTGGGATGTGTGCTGCACGGCAACCGACACCGCTGGTCAACACGCCGGCCGTGAGAACTGCCAGCAGTAAACATTGTGCTGCGCGGGCGCCGCGGCATAAACTACCACCCCGTCGCCCGTCCGGATGCTTCATCCGCTGAATACTCGCGGTTCCGGCGGGCGTTGGCAGGCGCGCTAGAAAGGATACTTCCCCATGGCGACAGCGACAACGGTGGCACGGTTGCGAGATCATGTTGGGCAAACGGTAACACTTAAAGGCTGGCTCTACAACAGCCGGTCGAGTGGGAAGCTGCTGTTCCTGCTTTTGCGGGATGGTACCGGCACTTGCCAATGTGTCCTGGAGAAGAGTGCCGAGCAAGCCGGGATGTTCGCGGACGCCAAGCGCCTCGGGCAGGAATCCTCGATAGAACTCGACGGGATGGTGCGCGCTGACGAACGTTCCACGGGCGGCTTTGAATTGATGATCACGGACGTCCGGATTGTCCAGGCCGCCGAAGGTTATCCCATCACGCCCAAGCCGCATGGCATTGATTTTCTGATGAATCGGCGACATCTCTGGTTCCGCTCCAGCCGGCAGTGGGCCATTCTGCGCGTACGCCATACGGTGATCGACGCCATTCGCCGCTATTACAACGACCGCGGCTACGTCCTGATCGACACGCCGATCTTCGCCCCCGCCGCCGGCGAGGGCACACAGACGCTGTTCAAGGTCGAGTACTTCGGCGACGACATGTACCTCGCTCAGACCGGCCAGCTTTACCTCGAAGCCGCTTGCATGGCTCATCGCAAGGTCTATTGTTTTGGCCCGACTTTCCGGGCCGAGAAAAGCAAAACCCGCCGGCACCTGACCGAGTTCTGGATGGTCGAGCCGGAAATCGCTTATGCGGATCTGGATGAAGTCATGGCCGTGGCGGAGGATTTTGTCTACGAAGTCGTGCAAACAGTACTGCGCGAGCGGCGGCCGGAGCTCGAACAGCTCGGCCGCGATATCTCCGCCCTGGAGAAGATTCAGAAGCCGTTTGTACGTATGACATATACGCAGGCTGCCGAACTGCTGCGCGGTGATCGCATACGAAACGCCTTCCAGAAGCGCCTTGATCGAACCACCGCGCGCACCGCTGAACTCACCCAACTTATCGCGAATCAGGAGGCCGAGCAGTCCGCGCCGGGGACCAAGAAATGGAAGGTCGAGAAGCTGACCCGCGAGATCGCCGAGAATCGCGAGGAACTTTCCGACTGTGCGGAGGAGGCGCGCAACATTCCGAAGCATATGGAACTGGCGGCCAACTTCGAATGGGGCAGCGACCTGGGCGGCTCCGACGAGACGGTCATCGCCAGCCTGCACGACCGGCCGGTCTTTGTCACGCACTATCCGCGCGCCTGCAAGGCCTTTTACATGAAACGCAACGCCGACGATCCACGCACGGTCAACGGCTTCGACCTGCTGGCACCCGAAGGCTACGGCGAGATCATCGGCGGCTCGCAGCGCGAAGACGACCACGACGCGTTGCTGGAGAGCATCCACGCCGAGGGCCTCGACCCGGCCGACTTCGAGTGGTACCTCGATCTGCGCCGCTACGGCTCGGTCCCGCACGGCGGCTTCGGCCTGGGCGTCGAGCGCACCGTGGCCTGGATTTGCGGCCTGAAACACATCCGCGAGACAATTCCCTATGCACGCATGATGGGAAGGGTGTATCCGTAGGCCATCATCAGGACGCGACCTACCGGTTGTGCAAATGATCGCTCCAGTTCTATACTCCACTGGGTAGAGTTTCGACGACCTGCGAGGAAAGAACGCATGCAGCCTGTATTGAAGGTCCGGCGTAAGCCCGGTCTGGAAGACCTGCCGTTGCCGAAGTATATGACCGCGCACTCCGCCGGCCTGGATTTATATGCCTCGAATGATGAGCCGCTCACAATCGCGCCGGGCGAGATCAAGTTGGTGCCGACGGGGATATTCCTGGAGATTCCACCGGGTCATGAGGGGCAGGTACGCGCCCGTAGCGGACTGGCCCTGCGGCACGGGTTGATGCTGCCCAACGCTCCCGGCACGATCGACGCCGACTACCGCGGTGAACTGCAGGTCGTCCTGGCCAACTGCTCGCGCGCGCCCTACACCATCACGCGCGGTATGCGTTTCGCGCAGCTCGTGATCAACAAGGTCGAACACGTGAAAATCGTCGAGGTCGAGGAATTAGCCGATTCCCGCCGCGGCACCGGCGGCTTCGGCCACACCGGGCATTAGTGTGATTGTCCAATTGATCCGGTATACCGCGGGAGGGCGAGGCTCCTGCCGAGCCACAGCCTGTTGGAAAACCTGTCTTATCAAGCTTGCTGGTGCGAGATTCCCATCTCGCACCACCCGAAACACCGGCTCCTCTGCTGACTAAACCCCGGCCGGGACAGGCGCGAGAATGAGCGAAGATGTGGTCGTGTCTGCTTTTTTGAGTCGTCTCCTGAGACGCGCATGCTGCCAGCGCGACCATTCAATCAACGGTCGCCAGACCATGCTCGTAAGCTGATGGCGTATTAACAAGTGCCAGAGACGATTTGAACGCTTGTACAAATAGCTCATGGCCAGATACGCCGGCAGTCCATGCCAGTCGGAGGGCCGACGTTTCCAGATCGAGGCGTGCGAAAAGAGCCGGCGGTAACACCAGGTATAACCTTCCTCCAGTTGCGTAATGGTCATGTGTCGCGGGCGAAAGACGGCGTGAGCAGTGTCGTACAAATCCCAATTCCTGTGCAATAAACGTCCCTGGGCGGCCAACTTTCCGAATAATGGCGTACCCGGATAGGGCGTCAGAATGTGAAAGGTCGCGCAGGCCAGCCGGTTGTCCTCGACCCAGCTCGCGGTCCGCGCGAAAACATCCGGCCGGTCTCCGTCGAAACCGAACACGAAGCTAGCGTTCACCTGGATACCATGAGCGTGGAACATCTTGACGCGCCGCGCGTAGTCCCGAGGATGCGGCGCCCGTTTG
>JBDRDH010000028.1:0-10113 GCA_043820985.1 Planctomycetota bacterium | reverse complement strand
CACGGCCGAGACGGCCGTGCCACGCATTGTTCACAGTTGCTTGTGGTGGGCGGTGCCCACCCTACTTAGAATTTCCAGCCGGTGCGGTATTCCTTGCTGACGTACTGGTTGGCTTCGGGGAGGTTGGTGAACTCCATGTTTTCGCCGTCCCATTCGAGGCGGCGGCCGAGACGCAGGGCGATGTTGCCCAGGAGCACGGCTTCGGTGAACGGGCCGGCGTAGGCAAAGTTCGACTGGGCGTAGTTCGCCGGCTTTTCGCCCTTGCAAGCCATGATCCATTCCTCGACCTGACCCGGCGAGCGCTCGAGCATCTCCGGCGGTTTGCCGATTTCCTTCATCCTGGTTTCCGGAATGATGCGCGGGCTGTCGCAGTAGTCGCCCGAGACCAGGATCTTGGCTTTCTTGCCGATGAACAGGCAGCCGCCGGTGGCATATTTCCGACCGAGTTCGAGATCCTCCGGGAATTTTGGCCGCAGGCCGCCGTCGTACCAGTAGTTGGTAAAGCCGGGACGCCAGTTATTACGCGGGAACTTCCATTTGATGATCGCCGCGTTTGGATAGGCGTCCGCGGTGATGCTGGTGGCGGCGACCGGTTCAATCGACGTCGGATAGCCGGGTTCCAGTGAGGCCCAGACGCCATCCATGGTATGACAGGCCATGTCACCCAGCGCGCCGGCGCCGAAATCCCACCAGCCACGCCACGAGAAGCGGTGGTAGGCGCCGTCCTTGTAAGGCCGCACTGGTGCCGGCCCCAGCCAGAGATCCCAGTTCAAGCTCGCCGGCACCGCGTCCTGTCCTTCCGGACGTTCGAGACCTTGCGGCCAGATCGGTCGATCGGTCCACACGTGTGTCTCGACCACGTCGCCGATGGCACCGTTGCGAATCCACTCATACACCAGTCGCCAGCCCTGCATGCCATGGCCCTGGTTACCCATCTGCGTCACGACGTTGTATTTCTGTGTGGCCTGGACCAGTTGCCGGGCCTCCCAGGGGGTGTGCGTCAGGGGCTTTTGCGTATAGACGTGCTTGCCAAGCTGCATGGCGATGATCGTCGCGGGATAGTGTTGGTGATCCGGAATGCCAATCATGACCGCGTCGAAGTTCTTGTGCTCCTTGTCGAACATCTCGCGGTAATCCTGATAGCGCTGCGCCTGGGGGTAGAGCTCGGCGGCCTTGGCCATCTGGGCGGTGTCCACGTCACAGAAGCACGGACAGGTTACGCCCAGCTCTTTCGTCTTTTCGATGTGCCAGTTGCCGATACCGTTGGTGCCAATATAGGCCAAGCGCAGCTTATCGCCCGGCGGCGGAGTGACGACGAATTGGGGACCGGCGAGCTTCCCTCGGCTTGCGGGAGTACGACAACCGGAAGCCCCAACTACCAGTGACGCGCCGGCGACGGCCGCGGCGCTTTTCAGGAAACTACGACGAGAGGTGCGCTTTTTTTCATTCATGGGAGACTCACTTTCGGGTACTTCTGGTTGAGTACATTGTGTGCCGCAATATCCGCGGCGCGTATGCACAGATTAGCCCTTGACTACTGCCTTTGTCGAGGGGTGTCTGCGAGTGTATTGGTAGAGCCACGCCGTGTCGGGCGATATTGTGATACGAGGATACCGCTCAGCATTAAGGCGCTGCCGATGAATTCACGTGTGCTGAATAGTTCGGCCAGCCAGATCCAGCCAAAGAGAGCGGCGAAAACCGCCTCGAAGCTCAAGAGGATGGCGGCGTGTGCCGGCGGTGCGTCACGTTGGGCGACTATCTGTAATGTGAAGGCGATGCCGACCGAGCACGCTCCGCCGTAGAGAATCGGCCAGCGCGCGGCCCAGATATTTTGCATGCAGGGTTGTTCAAAACCGGCGGTAATCAAACCCAGCAGGGCGCAGACGGCAAATTGCATAATGGCCAGTTCGAAGGGGTCATTTCGCGGGGCCAACCAGCCAACCAGCAGCAGGTGCACGGCCCATACGCAAGCGCAGGCCATTACGTAGCGGTCTCCTGGATTGATTTGGAATTGGCCTTTGACGCTTAGGAAGTAGAGTCCCACGGCGGCGAGGGTGACGCCGGCCCAGGTCAGCCAATGAGGTCGTTGTCGGAACAGTAGTCCGATAACCGGCACCAGCACTACATACAAACCGGTGATGAAGCCAGCCTTGCCTGCGGTAGTGTAGACGAGGCCATATTGTTGCAGGGTGACGCCGGCGAAGAGGACCGTGCCGAGGAGTAAGCCCGCCCGCCAGGATGGCCACTTGGCAGTAGTATGGTTGCGACCTCGCCGAGCGGTGACGATTGGCAGCAATACCAGCACGCCGATCACAAAGCGCACGCCGGTATAAGTCAGGGGACCGACATGCTGCATGCCGATGCGCTGCGCGACGAAGCCGCTCCCCCAGATCGCCGCCGCGATCAACAACAGCAGATCGGCTCGCAGCGTCGCCGTCTTCATCGCGGTTGTCCGCCGTTCACTCCATCTCCCACTGTGGAATGCGGCCCGGCGTCCACGGGGCACCTAGAGCTTCCAACTTGTCTTCCAGTTGCCGCAGGTCGCGTTCGATCAGCGTTCGCAGCGCCTCCAGCACCCGGCCGAACTCGGCACCCGCGTGCCGATATGCGTCGCGTTGTGTCTGCGTCGGCGGCGAAGTGGTGCTCCACTGATTCGACACGACTTGTTGCACACGCTGCTGGATCGACAGCGGCACCGGTCGCTGGCGTTTGAACAGTGTTTGATCCCCGCGCAACTTCACCATCAGATCATTGAGCCGTTGCTGCAAGCCTTCAATCTCGGCCAACAGCGCCGCGTCGGCCGCCGGGGTTTCCATGACCGCACGGCGTACATAATTTATGCGTGTTTGAGTTTCGTTGGCGACACCCAGCGCTCCGCGTACGGCGCGCTGCAAGCGGGCAACTTTCCGCCTGAACTCCAGCACCGCCGGCCGATCCTGGGCGGTGAACGTGGCCAGTTCGAGCGGTACGACGTCGAACGATCGCGGCTCGGTGAGTTGGGTTACGAGTCCGTCAATTTCCTGTGACAGCGTCACGGTGTAAGTGCCGGGCAAGGCTAGCAGGCCGGCGGGCGGGCGCCACCACGGCGGCCGCTCTTTCGGCCACTCAAGCTGTACCGGGCTGACTGACGCGTAGCGCAGATCCCAGGACACGCGGTGAATGCCTTTGTCGCGCGACGCCGTTATGTGGCGGACGACCTGACCGGTGTCGTCGCGCACGGTGAGGATCACCGTCGGTTCGCGCTCTTCGTCCTCGGCGCGCAATGCGTCAATGCTCGGATATGGCGGCGTCTGGCCGGCCTGGGCGGCTTCCTTCTCGGCTTCCTTGCGGCGTTCCTTGCGCGTCGTCACCTTTTCCTTCAGGTGGTAGGTAAACACCGCGCCGAAGGGCGGATTCGGAGCGGCGAAGAACGACGCGCCCTGTGAGCCGCGCCCGGAGCCGCCACCCAGTCGGCTGGTTTCGATATAGCTCCAGGCCGGCTTGATCGAGAACAACACCGGCCCGCTGTCGAGCAGTTCCGGCGTTACTGTCCGCAGGGGTGTGTAATCGTCCAGGATGTACATTCCCCGGCCGAATGAGCCGCATACCAAGTCGTTCTCGCGCCGCTGGATCGCGATATCACGCACTGAAATCGTCGGCATGCCGCCCTTGAACTTGATCCAGTGCTCACCGCCGTCAACGGTGAAAAACACCCCAAACTCGGTGCCGGCGAACAGCAGCCCGGGCTGCACGTGATCCTGTGCGAGTGTGTACATGATATCGCGCGGTGGCAAGTCGCCGGCGATGCTGGTCCAGGTGCGACCGCGATCGTTGCTCACCAGAATGTACGGTTTGAAGTCGCCCTGCTTGTGATTGTCGAAGGCGGCGAAGACGGTGTTCGGATCGTGCTGTGAAGCCAGCAGACAACTGACGTAGGTCATGTCGGGGATGCCGGGGAACTCGGCCACCTTGCGCCAGTTAGTGCCGCCATCCTCGGTAACCTGCACCAGCCCATCGTCAGTGCCGATGTAGATCAGCCCCTCGACCAACGGCGATTCATCGAGCGATACTATGTTGCCGAAGAACGAGGTGTGGTTGTGCTTGTCGACCGCGTCGGCCGGCTGGATGCGCCCCATCACCTCCAGCGTGTCGCGGTCAAGCTGCCGCGTCAGGTCCGGACTGATCGCGGTCCAGCTTATGCCGCGGTCGTCCGAGCGAAACAGCTTGTTGGCCGCGAAATACAGCCGCGTGTGCAGGTGCGGGCTGATGATCAGGGGTGAATCCCAGTTCCAGCGATAGGGCTCTTCGCCGGGGGCTTCGCGGGGTTTGATGTCGACTATCTCGCCGCTGCGCCGGTCGTGACGCACCAGTCCGCCGTACTGCCAAAGGCTATAAACCGTGTTGGGGTCCTCCGGATCGACTTGCGTTTCGTAGCCATCGCCACCGACGGTGATGAACCAGTCTTCGTTAGTTATGCCGACGGGACTGATCGTGCGTGAAGGGCCGCCTTGCGTGCTATTGTCCTGCGTACCGCCATAGACGAAGTAGAACGGTTCCGAATTGTCGGCGCCGATGCGGTAGAACTGCGTGATGGGCAGGTTGGCTTTGAATTGCCAGTTGGCACCGCGGTCGTAGGTCTCGTAAACGCCGCCGTCGCAACCGACCAGTAAATGAGCGGTGTTTTGTGGGTTGATCCAGAGCGCGTGGTCATCGACGTGCCGATGTTCGCGTGGCATTGGGAGAAATGTTTTACCACCGTCTGCGGTGACGTGCAGGACAGTGTCGAGGGCGTACACGCGGTCGGGATCAAGAGGATCGCAGAGGATTTCGTTGTAGTACTGGGCGCTGGTGGTTTTATAGCCGCTGCGCTTTTCCCAGGTTTCGCCGCGGTCGGTCGAGCGGTAGAAGCCGTCCTCGCCGTCGGCGGCCTCGATGATGGCATAGACGATGTCGGGATTCGCCGGTGACACACCCAGACCGATACGGCCCAGGTCGACCGTGGGTAAGCCGTGCGTGATCTTGCGCCAGGTAGCACCAGCGTCGGTTGATTTGTAGAGGGCCGACTCCGGCCCGCCGTCGATGAGTGTCCACACGCGTCGTCGCCGCTGATATGTCGAAGCATACAGCACATCCGGATCGCGCGGATCGATGTGCACCTCGTTGACGCCGGTGTGCTCGCTGATGTGCAGGATGCGCTGCCAGGTTTTTCCGCCATTGGTGGTTTTGTACAGGCCGCGCTCGGGGCCGGGCCGCCAAAGCGGCCCTTGCGCGGCGACGTAGACCGTGTCCGAGTCGCGCGGATCGACCACGATCATGCCGATGTGCTCGGAGTCCTTGAGCCCCATGTTCTCCCAGGTCACGCCCCCGTCGCGTGTGCGATACACGCCGTCGCCGAAGCCCACGCTGCGCTGGCTGTTGTTCTCGCCCGTACCGACCCAGACCACGAACGGGTTGTGTGGATCCATGGTTACACAGCCAATAGAGTACGAACCCTGCCCGTCGAACACGGGTGTCCAGGTAATGCCGGCGTTGACCGTTTTCCACACGCCGCCGGAGGCGACGGCCACGTAATAATGGGCGTGGTTGTGTGGGTCGACCGCAAAGTCCCCCACGCGGCCGGACATCAAGGCCGGGCCAAGGCAGCGGAGCTTCATTCCGCTGAAAATCTCGGCCGTCAAAGGTGCCGGCTGGGGAGCTTCCTCGGTGGTGGGTTGCTCCTGCCCGGCGGGGCAGAAAATCGCCGCGAACAGTCCCCAAAACAACAATACCATAGTGGGGCAGCTTCTCATGGCGCGATCCTTTCTGATCCTGGGGCGCGTACTCATACCGTCTGACGCCAATCCTGGTGTCATGCACAGTATATAGAGAAATGAGAGGGCCGCCCGCATTGGTGTTTTAGGGCGTGTCTGGCGATATTTTCTCTGATGATCCGATCCCATATACATGCTTACTGGTTGGGGCGCCATAGTTCCTGGCCACTCTCGAGATCGAGGGCGGCGATGAATGACTGGTTGTTAACGTCACACAGCACAATGACCTTGTTTTCATGGATGATCGGTGAACTGCCGAAGCCCCATGGGATTTCCTTGGCATTAAACGCGCCGGAGTCGAGCAGACCCAGATCGCGTTTCCTCAATGCACAGCAGACTTGGCGATATTTCCCCAGCGGCATGGCGGACTCCATTTGAAACAAACCTTGACATTCACATGTTACAAGGCCGAACAGGTATTCAGAGTGTTGTCCGACCTTAACAGTCCGCCGCAAATGTCACGTAGCACCCGGGCTCTGTCCCGGACGTTGTTGTCAGAGGACGTTTCTCCCGCGATCCACGCCCGCGGAAATCTGAGAATTAATATCCTCACATCCGGAACTCCACTCATCAAACCCCACGTCGCGCGTGCATGCTATCATGCTCCGGGCGAGATCCGTCACCACGGCACATGAATACAGGATTACTGACAATAATCGACCGGTTGTCGTTCATCCGGGAACTGCTCAAACTCAACCGCGGAAGAACAGCAGTGTCAGGATAATGAAGATCGGCACCAGGATTCCGACCGAGTAGACCATGTAGCCGAAGAAGCTGGGCATCTTCACGCCGGACTGCTCGGCGATGGTCTTGACCATGAAATTCGGGCCGTTGCCGATATAGCTGTTGGCCCCCATGAACACGGCCCCGCAACTGATGGCGATCAGCATGTAGACATCGATCTGCCGCCCGGTCTCGCCGAGCGCCAGGGCGTTGGCCGGATCGATCGGCAAAGTCACCGCCGTCTCGAAGTACACGACATAGGTTGGGGCATTATCAAGAAAGCTGCTCAGCACGCCGGTGGCCCAGAAGAACTGCCAGGGATTGTTGAAGCCGGCCTCGGCCATGCGCGGACCGGCGAATTTCAGAATCTCAATCGGCACCTGCATGGTGATGAAGATGCCGATGAACAGGCAGGCCACCTCGCCGATCGCGACGAAGTTGAACTGATTTTCTTTCCGTAGGGCCAGCGACGTCGTAATCCAGGAAAACACGACCATTAGTAGTTGCACGGCCTCGCGCATATAGGGCATCGGCCGCCAGTGGGTACCGGGAAAGTCCTTGCTCGGATCGAGTGTGGCCACCGCCGCGACCACACCCAGCAGCCACAATATGTTGACCAAGCCGGCCACCCGCAGAGGCTGTATCCGCGTGTCATCCAGTTGAATGTCCTTCTGTTCCTCGCGCTGGTAGGCCCAGGTATCCCAGACGAAGTACAGCGCCAGCAGGATCACGAGCATGAACAGCCAGTATTTCCAGAGCGCGAAGGTCCAGAAGAAATCGACGCCGCGCAGATAGCCCAGAAACAGCGGCGGATCGCCGATCGGCAGTAGCGAGCCGCCGATGTTGGCCACGATGAAGATGAAGAAGATGACCGTGTGTACCTTGTACTTACGTTCGGAATTAGTCTTGAGTAACAGCCGGATCAGCACCATGGCCGAACCGGTAGTGCCGATGAAGCTGGCCAGCAAGCCGCCGATGGCGATGATGGACGTATTCGTGAGTGGCGTGGCGCGGATATCGCCACGGACCACGATGCCGCCGGCAATGACGTAGAGGCTGAAGAGCAGGACGATGAAGGGCACGTACTCCTTCAGGACGGCGTGGTCGAAGATGGCGAACACCGTGGCCCAGCCGGTATTTGAATAATGCTTCTCATGAACGACGTGCCCCGCTTCAGCATCTGCTTCATGATCCACTGCTAACTCGGCGGGATGCGCGTGTACGGTTTCGTCGCGGGCATGTTCGGCAGCGGGTCGTTCTTCCGTGACATGAAGTTCAGCCGGCGCTCGTTCGGGCTCGTGTGCCACTTCGGCGGCATGCTGAGTGTCGTCGGATTGGCCGTGGACCTCCACGCCGAAACTTCGGAAACCGTAATACAACAACGTAATAGCCGCCAGAATCAGTGATACCAGCAGCTTGTTGCGATTTTCTTCCCACCAGTGATGGGTTCTACGTAAAAGTGGCAGGATTGCGATAGCAAACAGAATCGCCACGAACGGCCATACCCAGAAAGGATTTGGAGGTCCCATGGTGACAGCATTGTCAGCAGCCAATATGTGCGGCATCACTGCATATCCCTGGCGCATCGTAGCTATGCCCGGCCGCATCACACAACCGCGCCAGTTCGCGTGATGCTTCCGTTCCGGTCCCCATCCTCCAGCGGGAATTAACCTGCTCCTGGCACTTGCGTCCGCCGGTCGCAGAGCCGATGCTCTCACGTGATTAAAAGTGTATCCGACCTGCCCGGCGAGTGCGAGCCCGTCGAGATGGTCCGGGAGTCAGTATGTCGGCGGTCTGGGCGATTCTGCTGCTCATTGGTGGTCTGATCACCCTGGGAGTGGGTGGCGAACTACTGGTACGTGGCGCGGCGCGGCTGGCTCGCGGCCTGGGGATCTCCCCCTTGGTCGTCGGTCTGACGGTGGTAGCCTATGGCACGTCAGCGCCGGAGGCAGCGGTCTGCGTGCAGGCGGTGGTTCAGGGACAAGACGCTCTCGCGGTCGGCAACGTGGTCGGCAGCAACATTGCCAACATCCTGCTCATATTAGGAGTGGCGGCATCCATTCGACCGTTCAAGGTCTCGCTTAACCTGCTCAAAACCGATGCGCCCATCATGGTCCTGGTGGCGGCACTATTTGTGCTGCTGTCAATCGAGCCGTGGGGCAATGGGCAGCTCGTGCGTTTCGAGGGGGGCTTATTGCTTATTGGCATGCTGGTCTATACCGCCCTGACTTACTTCATGTCCCGCCGCGAACCGCAGGTAGTCGCGGACGAATACAGCGCCGCGATCGGTTTGAAGGGCTCGCGACTGGTTAATCTGGGCATGGTGGTGGTGGGAATCGCTGGCCTGGTCCTCGGTGGCCGTCTGATCGTGGAAGGTGCCAGTGAACTGGCCTTCATGCTGGGGATCAGCCCGACAATCGTGGGATTGACCATCGTGGCCATCGGTACCAGCCTGCCGGAACTGGCCACATCCGTGATCGCCATTCGGCACAATCAACCCGACATCGCGATTGGCAACATCGTGGGGAGCAATATCTGCAACATCCTGTTGGTCGTCGGTCTATCCGCCACCGTCAGCCCGGTGACGGTGGAGGCTGAAACCCTATATTATGATTGTCCGGCGATGCTGTTCGCCAGCCTGATCTTCATGGTCATCGCCTGGACCCGCCAGCGGATATCCCGCCGCGAAGGATTAGTCTTACTGGTGTTTTATATCAGCTACCTGGCCTGGACAGCGCAGCGCGCGCTCAATCCCTGAGCCAACACCTGGTGGTATCAACTCCGCGATAAGGCGTTCGAGATATCCATAATCTCGAATTCCCGCTCCTGGCCGTCGATTGTGAAAGTGGCATGCTCGCCGACATGCAGGCCCATCAGTTTCTGGCTGACGGGGGCCTGGTAATTGAAAGTGCCATTGTCCACATCAGTCTCAAACGGTCCCAGGAAACGCATAATTCGCTCGGCCCCATCCGCGCGAGCTCTTAATTTCACGCACGAACCCACCCCGACATACTCCAGCGGGACATCCTTTTCCGTGAAAGTCTGTGCGAGAGACAACTCGCGATTGATCTGGGCCAGCCTGGCCCGCAACAAATCACGCTCTTCCAGCGCGAATTTATATTCGGAGTTTTCACTCAAATCGCCCAGGGCGGCCGCTTCGCCGATGCGTTTCGCATTTTCAGCCATCTTGACGTTGACCAATTCGTCGCGCTCATCAGTGCGTTTCTTCAAGCCCGCGGTTGTCGCCCATAACACATCCGGATCAGCCCAGGGTTCGATACGTTCAATCCGCCGTACCCACAGGTGCGGATGGGCATCTTGCAATACGTCCAGCATACGCGCCGGAGCGTTGTCGCCCAGGCCTTCCAGGCGGTCAAGCTGTCGGCGGATCGTCACCGCGGCGGCTGGACTAACCTGTGAGATGCTTTGAGTGACTTTGGCATAATTCCGCAAGCCCAGCGCGGCCTTGACGCGATTGCGAAACGCGCGGCCCACCTCTGGCGGAGGAGCAAGCGTGGCCCCCAAAGCACTCAGTGTATCCAGGATGATACGGAACAGCTCCACGTCCGTCGGGAGGTTCAAACCCGCGGTCTTCTTGGGC
>JBDRDH010000027.1:0-15254 GCA_043820985.1 Planctomycetota bacterium | reverse complement strand
TGACTTTTTTTTATTTTTTTTTATTGGTGGGGGGTTCGGGGGGGGGGTCGGCCCCGCCCCCCCCGCGGCTCGCCAGGAGGCTCGCCCTCCCCAGGCAACAGACCAATATTGAAACCATTCTAGTCTCAAATAGAACGTAGTCGCCGGTGTTGGCGTGCAGCGCGCCCACGCGTCGCGCTTCACCGGGCTAATTCGCTACTCGCTATTCGCCATTCGACACTTACCCACCGCCAAGTAGTTCGATGAACGGATCGATGTCGTAGCTGTTGACGACCTCATCCTCATTGATGTCGGCCAGCATCCCATCGCCCCAGGGATACTGAGCATAATACGCCTCGAACTCCGGGTAACTCGACAGGGCCAGTACGAATCCATCAATGTCATACGAGTTCACTTCCCCATTGCAGTTCATATCACCCAGGGAGCAGGACCCAGCCACCGTGGCGTTGACCGCCCAGTACGTGTTGACGTGCCGGGGCTGTGGCGGCAGCGGGCAGTACGGCCAACCCCATTCGTAACTAATCGCGTTCCACCAGATGGTCTCGCGCGCCGCCCAACCACCCGCGCCGCAGGGACCCGCCTTGCTGGCCATCAAGGCGGCGACGCCCGAGCAAATCGCGGTCGCCTGCGACGTGCCATGACCCGAGTAGCTGCCGAAGGTGATATCGTACCCCGGCGCGGCCAGGAACCAGTCGCAGTCCTCGGCGACATTGGAGAAGCAGGTCACCCAGTACTCGTCCGAGAGATCGCCGCACTGAATGCCGCCCTCGGGCCAGTAGTATGTTACCCAATCGTAATCGTCGTCATAGTCCGCAGCCACACGGACGGCGGCCGAAACGCACGCCGGGGCGCAAATACCGCCGCACTCGCTCTCATTCCCAGTGGCCGCGAACGTGACGATGCCGGCACTGGCGGCGTTGGAAATGGCAGTGGCCAAGTACTGGTTTTGCTGGGCATCGTTATCACAAGAACATTGATAGTATACGGTACTTCCCATGCTAATATTGATTACGCGGATTGTGGGATCGACGGTCTGTCTTCTATTGGTTGCGTAGTTGATAGCTTGGACTGCATCCTGCAAAGTCTCAATCCGTATAGGTAAAATCAATGCATCAGGCGCCACACCAGTCGCGTCGGTGATGATAAGCGACATGTACGTACCATGGCTCTCACCCGGAGGACAGGGGTCGGCCCCGTCATCGTAGAACCAATCTCCATTGATGATACTCAGGCCGCCTGAAGCGATACCCCCCACGAGCCCGGGATCACTGTAGTGTACGCCAGAATCGATCATCACGACCGTCGCGCCGGCACCTCTATTGCCCTGGGCATGGACATCGTCGGCATCGATGAACAAAACGCACGATTCGGTTGCGTTAACTCTTCTGGAGAACATCGTCAAAACAATGGCTAATGCAAGAACAATACGATTACACATCATCCTTATACCTCCCTTCAGTACGTGTATGAAAGAAAAGCTGTCGCCTACAGCCACTAGGGAAGTCTGCGGCTCTTAATATTCCTTGGCCACCTGATGGCCTGATTCAACCCAATACCGTTCACATCAAGGTGCTTGGTCAACTTCGCAAGCCCTGCGGCGTTGGCATAGCCCAAAGGACCTCCGCTGAGAGGACGACCCCGCAACCTGAATTCGTCAGCATTCAGCGCTGATAATATGCGATCCTGGAGCTGCCGAGTCTCAGACTTCATCGCCTCGTAGGCCTCATCAAAGGGCCCTGGACCCTGGGGTACGCGCGCTCCGACGATGACGTACACATACCCGTCCGGGCTCTTTTCTAATGCTTCGTATACACCGATCTCGACCTTCCCGCGCCACCCCCGGCTATATTCATTACCCATGGCTTGTGGCGGGTCTTCGGGGAGCGGCGTGTCATCCAGACCGACCGCGATGACGTCCTGGTCAGCAGCCAGCTTGGCCAGTCCCGCGCTGTTCACGTAGCCCAGGATGCTCGCCGTGTTCTTGAAGATGTATACAGTGCTGAACTCTGCTGCCGTCAGCTTGGACAGCACCCGCTTCTGCACTTCCTTGATCGCGACTTGCTTCTCCAACGAGGATTGCTTGTCCTGCGGCTCGTGACGCAAATAGACCGCGACATAGGCGGTCCCCTCGAAGCCGATCGGTGACCAGCCCTTGAAACGCAGCCACGGCATTTGTCCGGTTTCCAGCACGGCGCGCACGTCCGGGTGTACCTTTCCGTGCCGCGCCACCCAGGTCGGCTCCGGCAGACCCAGCTTCTCGCGCTCCTCGGGCGATATCCGCTTTTCTATCTCTTCCGGCCGCAAGCCCGGTGGATTCCCAGGTACCCCATGCGTGCCCGGCGGCGCGGCGCCGGGCCGCCGCTCCCGAGGCACCTGTTCCTGTGCCACGCATTGGGCAACCAGGACGAGAATGATGATGGCCACCACCGAAACGACGGCCAAGCCGCTGAACGATGCACTTTGAAACATGACCTCACCTCCCGAAAAAAGTGCCAGATAATGGCTCGCCCGTGAGCCGGGCACGTCGTCCGCCGAACAAACATACGGCAGACGGACCTATCAACGGAGTCAGGCAAGCCGGCAGCAGAATCACGACCCTGCCCCCTGGCATGCGCGCCCCGTTTCAACAAGAAGTCTAGCACCGAAATTTTAAGATGCAAACGCGGCCGGTTGAATACCAGGATATCCACGACAAAAGCGCGCACGTTCCGACACATCCCCGGCAATCACCATAAGGACTTTACCCCACCTCTGTCTCAATCACCCGAGAGTTAGAGTACTTGACGTTTTTGTGCAGCGGCCGACGGGACCTTGTCCCGATTCATCAGGATGTCGGCTGACGGCCTGCGAGCCGCCGGTCGTTACATTGGAGGGTGAAACGCTCTCAAAGTGCGGATCGACCTTTCGTGATATATGAAGCCCCCTCCCGGAAGCAGGCCGCCATCCTAGGGTGCAACCGTGACCGCGCCGCGGCCGCGCAAATGTAAGCGTACCGCGCCGTGCACACCCCGCACCGCTGGGAGAAAGGCCGCGATGGCCTCAACATTCCTGTTATCGACCTGCTCGATTACATCGCCGATGTGGATGTGCGCCTGAAAGGCCGGACTGTCCTCGATAATGTCAATTACAACCACACCGACAGCTTCCGGCGGCGTATCCATCCGTACACGTATATCAACCGTCAAGTCAGCCAACCGCATACCACGCCACAATATTGCTCCGCCACGCATCCAACCGACGCGGCTGATCTGCCGCAAGTCAACCACGACGTGCAGCACGAGAGGCTCTGGCCCCCGTCGCAACCGCAACTCGACAGCCTGGCCCACCGCGGTTTGCCCGGCCCATTGCGCCAGTTGCATGGCTGAGCCGACTGGCCGTCCATCATAGTGCGTAATGATATCGCCCACCGTGACACCGGCTGCCACGGCCGGTCCCCGTGGTTCGACTTTCTCCACCAGGACGCCGGCTCCCGCACCCAGCCCAGCCACGGACGATTCCCCATGTTCGAGTCCGCGTACGGTCAGGCCGAGGTAGCCATGCTCGATCTGCTCTCCCGCCAGGAGACGCTTGATCAGGGCCTGGCGCTCAGGAGTCATCGGAATGGCAAAACCAACGCCTTCATCATCCACTGACCGGGTGTGCACGGCGGTCACAACGCCAACCAACTCGCCACGAATATTAAAAAGCGGCCCGCCCGAATTGCCCGGGTGTATGGGGGCAGTGGTTTGAATCATGTCCGCATACAGCCGATCATCCACTTGGCCCAGGCCCGGCAGCCTTCTGCCCAAATTGGAAATCACACCCACTGACACACTGAGCTTGCCATCATTGCCCAGACCAAACGGATTACCGATCGCCACATTCCATTGACCTCGCGCCACGCCGCTCCAGTCGCAATACTGAGCCGCCGGCAATCCGCTGGCGCCAATCCGCAGGATGGCCAGATCATTCCGCGCGTCTGTCGCCACGACATGGCCCGGCAACACACGGCCATCGTGCAGAATGACCTCGATGTCACTGGCTGATTGCACTACGTGTTCGTTGGTCAGAATCGAGCCGTCGGACCGAATTACCGTGCCACTGCCGTTGATGATGGTCAACTGCTCGGCGGTCCCGATGCCCTCGGAATATTCCTGCCCAGGCACCGCGACAACATAACGCCGCTGGACCCTGATACTCACAACACTCGGCGTGACACGCTGGACAACACCCTCAAAAGCCCGCTCCAGGGCTTCGAGATGGGCCACCTGGTCCCAATCGTTCTCGTCCCCACCACGCGCCAAAGTTCCAACCGGCGAGATCACAATCGACAGGAGGTACGCCAATAGCGCGCAGAGCAGCAGCCACGTCAGCCTGAGCTGCGTTCGTGACTCTCGCTCGAAAGGCGCCGCCCGCGACATTATCAATCCTGCTTCGCCGTCACCCGGCTAGTGGGCCGCTACCAACCAGCTTCCGGCCGTGCATACCCGCTGTATATTTCGGCTATACCGGGCCGCCCGATCAGCCCACCTGCCCGGTGCATGAGTCAATCACGCAATTACCACCCGAAACTCATACAGACCACCAAACCATGATGCCACGGCTAACGTTTACGGGACGAACTTGTCGTGGCCAGCGCGCGGCGCCCCGCCGCGGACGTCGTGGTCTTGGGCGGATTTTCGGACTTTCGCGACTTGTCGGCCGTTCCACTTTCATCCACCTCCTTGTCGCCCAACTTGATCTCCAGCACCTTGCCGCGGATTTCTTCAGAGATCTCCGGATTGTCCTTGAGGAACTGGCGACCGTTCTCGCGGCCCTGCCCCAGGCGCGTCTGACCGTAGCTGAACCACGTGCCGGCGCGCGAGACAACTCCACAACTAGCCGCGATGTCCAACAAATCTGCCTCGCGGCTGATGCCGCCATCAAAATAAATATCGAATTCGGAACTACGGAAAGGCGGGGCCACCTTGTTCTTAACCACCTTACCCCGCACGCGCGTTCCGATTACCTGATCGCCATCCTTGAGCATTCCGATCTTGCGAGTGTCGATGCGGACCGAACTGTAGAATTTAAGGGCCCGCCCGCCGGGCGTGGTTTCCGGGCTGCCGTACATCACGCCGATTTTCTCACGTATCTGATTGATAAAGATCACACATGTACGACTCTTGCCCACAATGCCGGTCAGCTTCCGCATGGCCTGGCTCATCAAGCGGGCCTGCGCCCCAACCTGGACATCCCCCATCTGTCCTTCCAGTTCATGCCGGGGTACCAGAGCGGCCACTGAGTCAATCGCAATTACATCCAGCGCGTTTGAGCGCACCAGTAGTTCGCAAATCTCAAGTGCCTCCTCACCACACGAGGGCTGGTTGACCATCAGCTCTTCCAGGTTGACGCCGATACCCTTGGCCCAACTGGGATCAAAGGCATGTTCCACATCAATAAACGCCGCCGCCCCATCCTGGCGCTGCGCTTCGGCGATGATGTGCAGGGTGAGCGTGGTCTTGCCGGATGATTCCGGGCCAAAGATTTCAATCACTCGGCCGCGTGGTACGCCCGTACCACCCAGGGCCAGATCGAGCGACAAGGCTCCGGTCGAAATACCGTCCTTAATGGCCGACTGTCCCTCGTTGAGGCGCATGATCGCACCCTTGCCATAAGCTTTTTCGATCTGCTGAATAGCCCGCCCCAGGGCTTCCTTGCGGTTTGGTTCCTGCGCTTCAGACATGTTCTATCCCTTGTGCTTACGGCCGCCCCACACAGAGCCTGACCATCCCTGACACCCAGCATACTTATACCGCTGCTGGTGACCGGCCAACGCCATGCATTATGCAAACAAACACCTAACTGTCAAGCCCTCCGGCTGAGATTCCGACGGCCAGGGATCAATTCCCGTGGCACGCCGATATCCACCACCACTATCCGCCCAACAACCGGACGGGCCGTGCTGGTTTCAAAGCCCACCTTGGACGCCACCATCGTGACCGTCGCGTCAGCCACGAAACACGGCTCATAAACTTCGCCCGTATCGCCGTCGAGGCCGGAGGGAATATCGATGGCTATGCGCCGGGCACGTGGCGCCAGATTGGCGCTTTGTATCAGTTCCGCCATCGTACCACGTGGAGCCCCCTTGGAGCCGGTACCCAGCAAGGCATCCACGATTACATCCGCCTGGGCCACTGCCACCTGTATCTCTGCCATACCGGCCGGCTCGTATGCGGGAAGAAAACGCAGTTCCATGCGCTCGGCGATACGCATATTAACGGCGGCATCGCCTTGGGCACGGTCGGGAGAAACCGCCAGCGCAAAGGTAACTTCAACACCCGCGTTGTGCAGGTGACGCCCGACCACGTAGCCATCGCCGCCATTGTTGCCACTGCCACACAGGATCAGCACTTTTGATTGATGCGGGGCTACCAGGACCGCATGGATAAACTCCGCGATCCCGCGACCGGCATTTTCCATCAGCGCCAAGCCGGGAATGCCGACGTGCTCGATGGCCAGCACGTCCAGTTCGCGAATCTGCTGGCAGGTCAGCGCTTCTCCGGCGGGATACTCAATTCCCATCGCCCGGCTCCTTCGGCACATTCAGTAATTGGCGCAGGCCGCGGCGCAATTCCTCGAAGACCACGGTATCCAGGCGCCCGGGAAATTCCACAATCGGCAGCAGTCCGACATGCGGTGATATGCGCACTTGGACGCGTTTCGCCAGCGTGGCCCCAACCACGGACAGCGCATAACCCTCGGGTATCCCCCGGGCGTGTACCTGGTGCATCCACTGCTCCAGCCAGTCCTGGTCCTGCTGGAGCCGCCGCAGCGCCTTCAGCCGCAGAGAGACAAAGGGCTGGTCCCGTTCATACCGCTGGCCGGGATAGAGTAGCGCGTCGTCGCGCGCTGTATCCCAGCTTTCATCGATACCCAACGCCTGCCGGCAGACCACCCCGCGCGCTCCTCCCAGGCGTGCTGACCATCCTAACTTGAAAATCTCCGACCAGCCCGCTTCGGGAGCCAGTCGCGGATAGGTCATCCAGACCGCCGGGAAGCGCTGCGGATGTGACAGCACCAGTTGGCTCTTCGCCAGAAAGGTCTGGCTCTGGGCGCTGATGTCGACCAGGCCATCCAGAATATCACGCTGAAATTGTGGCCAGGCTACATTGGCCCGCAGGCGAATCGGATTTTGCCCTGTCTCCGCCAGGACACCACGGTACATGCCCAGCCAGAATCCCAATGCGCGCACGTCATCAATGGCCTGAGGCTGTCCCAGGTGCCACCAGCTACTGGTCTGATCCGCACCGGGACTGTTTGTCAAAGTCAGGAGAAAATCCGTGCGGTTCCAGTTCCGGTCGATCAGATGATCCGCGAATTGACGCAGGACAATACCAGTACCTTCCTGATATTCGCTGGAAAACGCCTGCTCAATCGGCCAGACCATATACTGATCGGGACGTGGGCCGCCGCCGCCGGATCGCCGCTCGGTCCAGGTGCTGCTGTAGTGATATTTCCCGGACAGATGTGAACGTCCCGGGGCGCGCTCGAACGCAAAGTTCATCGGCCAGTTCTCGTGGAACGGCAAACAGAAATGGTCGAGCGGCACCGCCGCGCGCGGCAGATCCCGGAAAGCGGATCCGTCCAGGTATCTGCCAAAACGGCTATCCCATTCGTCCCAGACCAGCCGCGGTTGCCCGTCGGTAAATATAATTTCCGGGGCAAAACCAGTTCGCACACGTCCATCCGGACGGTAAGGATTGATGGCCAGGGTGACGCGGTGCGCGTGTGCCACACGGTAATATTCCTCCAGGAGATTCCAGGCCGTGGGCGAATCCGCATCCACGCCTGCCGCCTGTGCCGGCAATCGATCCGAGGTAAGGCTGACTTTGAAGCCGAGATTGTCCGGCAAGGTCGCTCCCAGCACCTCCAGTTCCAGGGGAATATCCAACAGGGCGCGCCCATCGCGCATAACAACCAGCCGGCTACGCCACACACCACGCGCGGCCTGGCGCGGCACATAGATATCGATCCAGATGCCTTGCACAACCTTGCGACGAGCCGGCTGCGTGCGCGGAGCCTGGATTTCCGCCGGCGACAGCAGATCCAGCTTCAAGGGCTGTCCGGGGGAGATTTCAATCAGGGCGTCAGGCGCATACTTTTCTTGCCCCAGGCGGCTCTGCACATAATGCTGGCGAAACATCCGTACGCGCGGGGCGGGTTCCACGGCTCCGGGAGATTCCCAGTCACTCATGGCGACGGCGTAGGTCCCCGGTCCTCCCGCCAGCATGGTTTGGAAGGCTATGAATTCATTACGCCCGGATTGAAGTGTGATTGGTCCACGCTGGGGATGCCACCAGGTCTGGCCCGCGCTGCGCATCCAGCGCCCATCCTCACTGAGGGCTGGCCCATCGTCCAAAGTGAATGGTTCGTCTATCTCCACCGGCAGGTCAAAACGCTCCAACTCCGGCGCGGTGAACTCCGGGTTGTCTTCGATCCGCGCCGGCAGGGGCACACTCTTGAAGGGCGACCACGCGCCACCTGGATCCAGCGCCCGTACGGCGACGAAGCGGTGTTGCCCGGTGCGTTGTAGCGAGAGCAGGGCCGATAATATTCCCGCCCCTGGTGCTGGCAATGACCAGACCGCCAGCTCAGTTGCTTCCTTCAGATCATCCGGGCTGATCGGCTCACGGGGGCACAGGTACACCGCGAAACCAATGGCCTCTGGCGCGGAGAACTCCACCCACTCCCGCCCCAGGGTGTCACGCCAGGTCCGTACAGCGGTTGGTGGCTGTGATTCACCGGGGGATATTCGCTGACCGCACACAACCAGTTCGGGCTTATCCCCCGTCTCGCGTGAGAAGAAAGTCGGTGCCGTTTCGGTGCGTCCAAAATCATCACTGAGACATAGTCCACCCGGTTGCAGTCCCGATACCATGGCGTGGATGAAGTCTGGTGGAATGTCTATCTCGTACCAGAGCGATTCCTTATCGAAACGCGCCACGCAGGTCGCCCAGCGTGAACCGCCATTGCCGAAGATGACATCTGAAAAATCACTACCCGGCAAAGCCCAGGGTGTGGCCGTCTGGCGTTGTTCGCGCCAGGCGGCATAGTTGTAACAGACACTGCCGGGCTCGGGCCGCGGCTTACTCGCCTGGCCCTCGACCCAGGCCACATCCGTGGCCACCGTGCTGACACCCACCCGCGTCAGCAAATCGCGCACGCGCCGCAGTCGCAGAGTGGCCTTCTCGATCTCCAATCCACGCGCTGCTTCCAGATCAAAGCGCATCAGCACAAAGCTATTGATCGAGCGCGCTTGCAGTTGCTCGGATGCACCGCTATTAGCCACCCCGGGCTCGGGTTGGCCAGAGAACAGAGTCACGTCGGCTACCACCGGGCATGTAACCGTCACCGTGTCATCCGCGCGAACGTGATCCCCCAGCAGCAGTCCCAACAGCAGCCACCCCAACGTGACACACCCGCGGGTAACTCGCCAATATAAATTCATAGCTCCTCCGCCAGCCCCCCAGGGTGGATGCCCGGGCCGAGCACCATGCGCCGGATTTCAATACCGCCCTTCCCGGACATGCTGTTATAACCGGCGAACAGCCTTGATCACCGGGGGCTCAACCGGCTGCGATCCTTCGCCGCCCATGTCAGGATTGGGCTGTGTTTCAACATCCTTGATACGATCCAGCAATTCCAGGCCTTCCACTACACGCCCGAAGGCACAGTAGCCCCAGCCATCCTGCCCAGGATGATCCAGGAAAGCATTATCCTTAACGTTAATAAAAAACTGCGAGGTGGCCGAGTGCGGGTCACTGGTGCGCGCCATCGCAATCGTCCCACGCTCGTTCGACAGTCCCTGAGCCGCCTCGTTAACCACCGGCTTATGCAAACCGGCGTCCTTCTCGGTCAGGTCGGCGGCATAGCCGCCACCCTGGATCATGAACGTCGGGATTACGCGGTGAAACACCGTGTCCTGATAAAAACCTTCACCAACGTAGCGCAGGAAGTTCCTGGTAGTCTCGGGGGCACGCTGCTCATCCAGCTCAAACACCAGCTTGCCCCAGCTTGACTCACCCTGACCTATTTCCAACTCGACCCGCGGCTTTGCCTCTGACGCGTTTTCCATGACTACCTCCGGCGTGTTACCGCCCTGTCTCAAATCCTATTACACTGGCTGGTTATTGATCGGGTCCGGTGTCTCGCCGCCCGGATCATCTTCTTCGGTAGGCTCATCCTCCGGTTCATCCTCGGGCTCTTCACCCTCTTCAACAGAGGTATCGGGCTGCGCGGCCGGTTGTGTCGACGCCGCGGATTCGCGCGCTTCGAACTCACTCGCGTCCAGACGCCGGGCGTGTTTGATCATCGGCGGCTTGATGGGTTGCGACTTTTCGGCGCATTCGACATCCAGCCCTTCCTCGTGGTAGCGGGCAAAGCGTCGCTGGGCGGCCGGGCTGACGCGCGTGGGGATATCCTTGATGCGATCGACCACTTCCATGCCGGCGATGATCCGCCCGAACGCACAATAGCCATAGGCGCCAGCCTTGGGGTAATCGAGGGACTCATTGTCCACGACATTGATGAAGAATTGCGTATAGGCGGAATGCGGACTGATTTTTCGCGCCATCGCAATCGTGCCGCGCTCGTTCTTCAAGCCCCGCCGACTTTCGTTTCGCGCGGCGCCATGGCGTCCTTCCGTCTTCGGCTCGTCCAGGGCGGTATAGCCGCCGCCCTGGATTACGAAGTCGGGCAACACGCGATGGAAAATCGTGCCGTCATAGAAGCCCTCGTCCACATAGCGCAGAAAATTGCGGACCGTAATCCCGGTCCGCTCGGGGTATAGCTCCAGGACGATATTTCCCCAGGATTCATCCTCGCACGCGATCTCGAACACAACCAACGTGCGCTCGTGACCGCCCTGTTCGGCACGACGCTCGGCCGGTATCGCGACAGACGGTTCCTGTGAGATTGGATCCCGCAAGCGGGCCGTTTTGGACATCTCTCGGGGATCTGTCACTTTACGCGCCGCCGGATCCTCGCCCGGTTTGGCCTGCTTCGGATCCTCAGGTTCGACCGGGTCCTGCCCATACGCCAGGCTGCTCAGCAACAGAAGCCCGATACATAGCGTCACAACCACTCTGCCTGTGTTCATATTCCAATCCTCCGCGTGCACAAACACCTGCCCCCCACATCCAGGCCCACGCTCTGGTCACTCTATTCGACCGGCGGCCGGGGTGCCACCCCGGCCAGGATGTTGTACAACTCCGGCGGCAAGCCGGTCGGACGCCCGTCGCGCCCCACGCAGGCCAGCGTCGAACTACCTTCCACTAACAGACGCCCGTCCCGGCATAGTGCATAACTATGATCCACACGCACGGGAGACAGCCGCCGTGTCTTCGTGGTCAGCGCCAACACGTCGTCATACCGGGCGGGAGCTTTATAGCGGCATTCCAGCCGGGCTACTACGTAATACAATCCCCGATCCTCCAGGTCGCGATAACGAATCCCGTTTTGCCGCAACAGTTCGGTTCGCCCCATCTCGAAAAACACCAGGTACCGGGCATGATGCACATAGCCCATCGCGTCGACCTCGGCATAGCGCACGCGAATCTCGATGTCACAGCTTTCGACCGGCTCCGGCAAAACACTAACCTCCTTATTCACAGTCAATTATATCCGTCGCCCCCCAATGGCTGCCCGCCGGTGTGTACGCCGTATGATCAGCAGCGCCACCGCCGTCGTCACGGCTCCCAACAGCACCGCTCCATAAGCTTCAGCGTAATCCGCCCCCCGTGGCGTCAGAATATCTCCGGTCATGACGCATAGTAGGAATGCAGGTATGAGCAGCAGTTTCAAAACCCGTCGAGGTCCGTCGGGATTGCGTCGATCCAGCAAATACGCAAGCCAGGTGCTGAATGCGACTATTAAGGTCACGAAATGCATCTTCCAGGAATAACCGGACAGCATCAACATGGCGATTAGAACCAGCCCAACCTCGGCGGCGAAAGCCAGCGGCTGTTGTCTGGTCGGCAGGCGTCCGCGCGTGGCCCAGCCCAGCGTGAGCAGTACCGCCGCCGTCAACGTCAGCCGCAGCGCGTTAAGCCAAATTGGCGGCAGTACCGTGAATGACAGGTAGACGTCCGGGTAGTGAATTGCCACGTGCGGACCGAGCAAGCGGTTGAGGACGCCGGTGATCGACTGGTTCGAGTGGATTGAATATACCGCTCCGTGTTCGATGTAACCTTTGACGACGTGGTTATACCAATCCCACAGTAGGTCCCAGTTGTTCGCCCAGCCGATCCACAATGAGGGCCAGATCACCAGGCAGACCACCACTCCCAAAGCCGCCCCAACCAGTGTCCACCAGCAACGCTTGTACAAAAAGTACACCAGCAACAGCGCCGGCGTGACCTTCGTGCAGGCTCCCACCGCCACCACGAAGCCCGCCGCCACGTGATTGCCGAGCCGCAACAGCCAACAACCACTTACCACGAGCAGCAACATGAAAATATTCACGTTGCCCTGGCCCAGATCGTTGGACAGGTAACGCCAGGTCAACAGCAGGCTGCCCAGGGCCACCAGTGGCGGCACATCTTCGCCAGGTCGCGCGCATATCCGCCAGGCGCAGCGCAAGCTGACGAACAGCGCGACCCATTTCACCAGCTCGAAGACCAACGTCGCCGCCCACGACGGGAGCCAACACAACATCCAAAAGAACGTCAGGAAGTATGGCGGATAAAGATAATCGGGGTGCAGATCCTGGTCGTAGATCGGCAGCGCGGGGTCGCTCCGCAGTGTCTCGGCCACACCCAGCCAGCGCGCGATATCCGGCCGCGGCGGCTGAGCCGGGTCCAATAGATTCCACGTGTCCAAGACGAACGGCAGGGCCAGTAATATCAGCAAGGCTACTAGCGCGCTGCGATTGCTGTCGGCGCGGAAGCCTCGGTGCCCCCAGCCCAGCCGTGCCGCCAGTGCGGAACGCCGATCTGCAAGCATGTGGTCTTCAGCCATCGCTGACACGCGATCTCTCACTCAGCATGCCCCGTAATACGAGCAATCCGCCGCCCGCCGTAAGGGCACCGTACAGTAACAGCCCGAGTGCCTCGGCCAGGTCCGCCCCGCGCGGCGAGATAATGTCACTCGTCAGTGTACACAACACAAATGACGCCAATAGCCACCATATCACTCGCCGACGGCCGCGATCACGGTAACGGGCGTCCACCAGGTACGCCAGCATCGCCGTATATGGCAGCAACACCGCCACGAACTGTGCCTTCCATGAGATGCCCGACAGAGCCAGTGTCGCCATCAGCACCAAACCAATCTCCGTCGCGTATGCGAGCGACTCCCGCGTCGCGTCCAGCCGCCGCCGACAGGCGTAGGCCAGCACGCCCAGTCCGATGATCTGACCGCCGATGCGCAAGATGCTCATGACCCAGGCCGGCCAGACGATCGGCGTCAGGTAAATGTCCGGCGGGTAAGCCGGGTAGCCCCCGAACAAGCGGTTCAGCACAGCCGCGAAGGCCTGGTTTGAATGGACTGAATTGACCCGTCCGTGTTCCAGGAAGGCTTGTGGCAGGTACTCCCACCAGCCTTGCAACTGCCGCAGGTTGTTCTCCCAGCCGAGAAACAGCGCCGGGTACAGCAGGAGGCAGACGGCCGCCGCCAGGGCCGCGCCCCACAGCGTCCGCCACCAGCGTTTGTACACGAAGTACGCCAGCAACAGCGCCGGCATGACTTTGATGCACGCCACTACGCCGATCACGAACCCGGCCCCAACCTGCCGCCCGCGCGTGATCAACCAGGCCCCGGTCAGCATCGCCGCCAGGATGAACATGTTGATGTTACCGCAGGTCATCGAGTTGGCCAGGAACCGCCCGGCCAGGAGCAAGCTGCCGAGCGCCACGATCGGCGGGACGTCCTCGCCACGCGGGCTGCACAGCCGCCAGGCCAGGCGCAGCGAGACCACCAGCGCCGCCCACTTGAGCAACTGGAAGATGGCGGTGGCGTAGTTGGCCGGCAGCTTGAACAGCGGCGTGATCAGCGTCAGGAAGAAGGGCGGGTACAGGTAGCTGGGGTATGTCTCATACAGGGGCACGCGCGGGTCGCTCATGAACGCCGGCCCGATCGAGTACCAGATGCGCAGGTCAACGTAGCCGCGCTGCATGCCGAAGCGCAGGGCGCCGATCACGTCGCTCAGAAACGGTAGCAGCAAGAGCAGGAGCAGACCCAGCAGCGCCCGCTTCCCGCTGGTCGCGTGGAAGCCGCGATGGCCCCAGCCCAACCGGGCGGGTAGTGTCATTTTCTCCGGCTGCCGCCCGTCAGACATATCCTGGTACCAGTGTGTTGCTCGTTGATTGATTGACGATCCCGGACATCGGATCAGGATTATACTACTGGCAGCGGCTTAATGCCTCCGCACGATCCGCGGCATGGGCACATCTTGTCCCATCCGCCAGCCGGGTCTATAAGACATATGCAGCCCATCGTGCATTTGTGGAGCACGCGCATGAACAACGCCGATGTCGCCCAGGTTTTTGCCGAAATTGCCGACCTGCTCGAAATCAAGGGCGCGGACGCGTTTCGGATCAACTCCTACCGCCGCGTGGCGCGTACCATCGAAGACTTGGCGACTGATATCAACGATATCGCGGAGCGCAAAGAGCTGGGCAAGTTGCAAGGTGTCGGCAAGGCCTCGGCCGCCAAGATTCAGGAACTGCTGGACACCGGAAACCTGGCTCTGCGCGAGGAACTGGCCCGGGAAGTTCCGGAGACGCTGCTGCAACTGCGCGACATCCCCGGGGTGGGCCCCAAGAAAATTGCAATACTATGGCGCGGACGCGGCGTCAGTTCGCTCAGTGAACTCGAAGAAGCCATCTCCGCCGGGAGCCTGGATGACCTGAAAGGCTTTGGTGCCAAGAGCATTCAACAGATCAGCAAGGGGATTAAATTTCTCCGCCGCAGCGCCGGACGTACGCGCCTGGGCACGGCATCCGCCATCGCGGAGCTGATGCGCAATATGATTCTCGAGATGTCCGGCGTTAAGCGGGTGGAGTACGCCGGCTCGCTGCGCCGTGGTCGTGAGACCATCGGCGATGTGGATTTACTCTGTATTGCCGCGGATCCCGCCGGCACGATCAAGCAATTCACCGAGCTGCCGTGTGTGGCCCAGGTGCTGGCCGCCGGTCAAACGAAGGGCTCGGCACTCTTCGAGTATCGCCCAGGACGGTCGCTGCAAATTGATTTGCGCGTCGTTCCGGAGGAGTCGTTCGGGGCGGCTTGGCAGT
>JBDRDH010000026.1:0-7157 GCA_043820985.1 Planctomycetota bacterium | reverse complement strand
CGGCAGGTCTGCCAGACGCCGATGTGTTCACCCACGTCGCGGATGGCCTCGGCCACCTCACCCGAGTTGAGGCGCTCGGCTATACCGGCCTGGATTTCGCCAGCCGCGCCGAGCTGGGCGGCGACATCGCGCAGGGCCACGGTGGCCACTTCCAAGCGGTCACTGGATTCGAGATCAACCTGGTCCCGCACCTGCAATGGTTGGGTCAGGGTACTCTCCAAATCGCTTTCACTACAAAGTTGGCCGTTAACGGCTACCGATACAATCAGGCGGTCGTCAGCGAGCGTGTCGCGCACCTGCTCCAGAACTTGTTCGAGCGTGCAGCCGGTGGCGAAGTCCTGCTCCAAGCGTTCACTATCCAGGGTCACAATCATGGCAAGGTCTCCTGCCAGTACTATCGGACGCCAGCGGGTGGCCTCTGAATCGCTCCGGTGATCTTGTTCAATCCGGCGGAACCGGTATCATCCCCACGCGTGACCACTAGATCCCCTAAATGGCTGAGGAACTGGCTTGAGCGACACCGTAGCCCGCTGTCCTTCTGGCTGCACATGATCGGGATCCCCCTGGCATTGGCCGCGGTCGTTCTGGCAATCTGGCAGTTGTATTGCTGGCGTTGGGACTTATGGTGGCGTCCCCTGGTGTTGTTGATCGCCGGCTACGCCCTCCAGATCGCCGGCCACTGGCACGAAGGCAACGATGTCGGGGAGTGGATCCTCATTAGGCGGTTGTTCGGACGTCCATACGTGGCGATTTCACCACGCTACCGCCCTGATGAGCCAGATTCACCGACCGACGCTGACACGTGACTGCACGCCCCGGTCACCGAACGACCACCAGTTCGCCTTGCACCCACGCGGCACGGTCTGGCGTCGCGCTGGCTGGCTTCCCATGCGCACCAGACACTGTCTCGACGCCATGATGCTCCAGTCCTTCGCCTGGGAACTGCTCCCCTTAGCAGTCCGTTGAAGAGGGGACTGGCTCCGAGCACAGATCGCCCGGATGGCTCGGAAGCGCGGCCCGCGCGAGGTGCCTGTCCCTTTTCAACGGACTGTTGGTCCCGCCCGCTTGGTCTCAGAGCAACGGGCGAGAGCACCCGTATCGGAGTACTCTCGCCCGTTTGTGGAAGGTCGCGGTGCCTTACCGGCACGGCGCCCTGGTTGGGGCGCCGTGTTCGTCCAGGGTGACTACGGCAGAATGATGTAGCCGACGCTTTCGGCGCTGCCACCCACGGCACTCGGAGCCGTCTTGAAGCCGACCGTGTTGCTGCTGCAATCGATGTCCCAGGCCGGGCAGGCCCACGGATCGATTCCCTGCGGATCGGCCGGGACGGTGAACGATGCCGTTCCCGGGCTGTATTGCAAGTACGCGCCGCTCAGGAAGATGTAGCTGCCGTTGGGCACGATGCACAGGTCGCTGGCGAACCCGACCAGGCCATTGTTGTTGGTCGAGCCGTCAATCTGGTTGTCCAACGCAGCCTTGGTAAAGCCGGGGCCGGGCACGGCGCCGACTGCGGCCCGCTGTCCCCTGTCATTCGCGTCCGCGTTGGCGAAGAAGGCGAACGTGCCGCCGCCAATGCCGACCTCCCCGAGTCCCAGGGAATCGGTCAACGGTACGACCGAATTGGTGGCGAGATCAACCAAGAACGCCTCGATGTAGTTCTGGTTATCGAAGGCGATAATGTAGCCGTTGTTGATCCTGATCTGCACGTCACCGATACCGTTCGGCGCGGCGATCTGGGTCGGTGCGGCGGTCGGGCTATTGATGTCGTAGATGTGGAACATGTCGTCGGCGACCGCGACAACCGTCTTGGTCTCCGCATCCACGGCAACCTGACGGAGTGCAAGACCCGACCCGGCCGGGTTCACGTCAAACGAAATCAGAGCCGGCGCCGCGCCGCTGACGTCGATGACCTTGAGGATCTTGCCATCGGTGACCTCATTCCCGTCACACCGGACCACGCAATAGTCGCCATCGGCCTGGATATGCCCGATGTCGTCCGGGGCAGCCGGGATATTCGCGAGCCGGAGGTCGGTCGCGGGGAAGGTCTGCGTAATCGTGGCTGTCGGCACGTCAAACACGCTGACCTGGAAGAGCAAGGAGCCCGTATTGGCGCCGACCAGGAAGATTGTCGAACCGCCGACGTCAAACGCCTTGCTGCTGTAAAGCGCGCTGTCCGTCACCGGCGTTCCAGCCGTCGGGTTCGTCGACGGGACGACGTAAGAGACGCCAGTTAGAACACCGGTTCCGAACGCAATCACGTCGTCGCCGCACTCGAGGTCGGCGTCACCACGCAACGCGATGTCGGTCTTGACGATGGTGAATCCGGCCGTGTCGCCGGTGTCACCGGTATCGCCAGTATCACCCGTGTCACCCGTATCACCAGTATCACCCGTATCGCCGGTGTCACCGGTGTCGCCGCCGTCCGCCGGCGGAGCGAGCTGGTCGAGCAAACACGGGCACCCGGTCGTGGGCACCAGGATGAAGGCACACATCAGCACGATGGCCAGAAAACACACAACATTTCGCATGGGCATAAGCTCCTCGCTTGCACAATTCCGTCGAAACACACGTTTCGACTACATCTACATCCGTCGGCGCACTTACAGACACACCCACACTCGAGGTCTCTCACTGAGACCGAAGCGACGGCACGCGCGATGAGATTACCGTAGCTAGCCCTACTGAGTTTCTGTGAGTTTCTGAACGGCGGCAGAACTATAGAATGTTAACGTTGCTGCCGGGGCGTGTCAATCCACCCAGATCGGCATTCTGGCCGCAGCGTGACGCCTTCGCCCGGGGCGGTCGGCCGATTGCGTTAAGGGCGTAGGCTGCGTTACAATCCTGGTCCGTTAGCGATCACCGGCACTGGCGCCGGTAGCCAACTGTCACCGATTGGAGGAGGCCGTCATGAACGCATACCGTGGTATCGTCGCAACCATCCTGATTGTCGGACTGATGACCGTGGCCGGCTGCCAATCGCCTGGGAAGTCCGGCAACGGCACGGTCGTCGTACCGGACCTGGGCACCGCGGCGCCGCCGCTTTACATCGCCGAATGGGTCAAGGGACAGCCGGTCGACCTGCAGCAGGGCCGCGGCAAGCACGTGTACGTGATCGAGTTCTGGGCCACCTGGTGTCCGCCCTGTCTCACGTCGATTCCGCACCTGACCGAGATGCAGCACAAGTACAAGGATCGGGATGTCGTCTTCGTCGGCGTCACTGCCGAGCAGAAGGAACTCGCCAAGGTGAAAACCTTCGTCGCCGAGATGGGCGATAAGATGGATTACGTCGTGGCGGTCGACGACAACCGCCAGACCTTCGACGCCTACATGAAAACCTACAACCAGTACGGTATTCCGCACGCATTCATCATCGATAAGAAAGGCCGCATTGTCTGGCACGATCATCCCACCAAAATTGAGAACGTGCTCAATGACGTGGTTACCGGAAAATTTGATCTACACGCCGCGCGCAAACTGTTCAAGGAGCGCGACGCTCTGGCCGCCATCCGCATGAAATCAATCACACTCCAAAAGGAATACTTCGCACAGGTGGCCGAACCGGGCAGCGCCGCGAAAGCCCGACCGACCGGCGACGAGTTCCTCAAACTGGCCGGCCAGGATTCCAATGCATTGAACTCTTTCGCCTGGCAGTTGCTTACCGGCGAGCAGGTCAAGGACCGCGATCTGGACCTGGGCATGAAAGTCGCCCAGGCGGCTTACGATGCTTCCGAGGGCAAGAACGCCGCCATCATCGATACCTACGCCCGCGCCTTGCACGACACCGGCAAGCTGGATCAGGCCATCAAGCACCAGCGCCAGGCTGTTGAGTTGTGCGAGGATAAGACCATGAAAGCCGATCTCGAGAAAACCCTCAATGGTTATCTCGCTGAGCAAATGTAGCGTCTAAATCCCCAGAGCAATGACGCCAGGCCGCACGCGGTCGATCCACCAGCCTGGATCCCCCGCGTGCGGCGTTTTTTACACTCCCCCCAATCCGAGCGCCAGCGAGTGGGTTCCAAACCGAGGATCCAAGGATCCAAGGGGCCGAGGATCCAAGTGTTGTTCCAGCCGCTAACACTATCACATTACCTTGGCGTCCTCCGCGCTCTTGGCGTCTTTGCGGTTATCTTCCGCCCAATCCGAGCCCCGAGCGCCAGCGTAGCCGCTATTGACCACGTGGCACTCCACACCGCCGGAACCGTACAATAGGCGCATGTTCATAATCGGTAGCTTTGTCCTGTTTTCCACCGAGCACAGCGCGGCCCTGCTAGCCATCGCGCTGGTGGGGGCTGGATTGTCAGTCCTGACTCGGACCAGGGTTTCCCAGCGGCGGCGGGTCTGCTATTGCGTGGCGGCGGTTACCGTGGCCGGAACTCTATTCGAGCAGACCGGCAAAATCGTCACCGGACACTGGGTCGCCCAGGATTCCTTACCCCTGCACCTGTGTGACATCGCGGTCTTCGTCTCAGCCGGCGCACTTGTCGCCGCGGTCACGGCCACCGCCCACCCCCGCGCTAATGATCGCCTGCACAAATCCGGCAGAGCGTCGATACTCTACGAACTGACTTATTACTGGGCCCTGGGGGCTACACTCCAAGCCCTCCTGACGCCGGACTTGGACGTGCCTTATCCGCGACCGGAGTGGTTCCGTTACTTCGTGACTCACGGCGGGATTGTGATAGGCGTGTTGGTAATGACCTTTGGCCTGGGTATGCGCCCCCGGGCGTCGTCGCTGATACGCGTCTGGCTGCTGACTCTTGGCCTGGCGGTCGCGGTCCTGGGCATTAACTGGCTGATCGGATCCAACTATATGTTCCTGTGCCAACCGCCGGGAAATGCATCATTAATCGACTACCTGGGTCCCTGGCCCTGGTATCTATTGTCGCTGGTGGGTGTCGGAACCGCGGAGATCCTGGTCTGCTTCAGCCCGTGGTGGCTGCTCGATCACCGTTGTGGTGAAAGACTATCACACGGGCGTTGCCGCGATTAATCACGTGGTACACCACGCCACCGACCGAAGCTCGTGCAGTCCGAGACATGCTGGCAGGTTACCCACGGCCGTGAAACGGGGCAAGAAATAGTAGAATGTCCAATTATCCCTCGTTTTTCCCTGAATCCAGCGCGACGGGAGCCTCGTGCACCGCATAACACCGGGGTGTTCTTGGTGTTGGTCTGGTGTGCGATAGAGAGAATCAGGGGACACGGCGATTGACCGTACGGGGCTGAGAGACTACTTTGAGCACTGGTGTGGGGCGAGGTTGGGACCTCGCCTGATACAGGCAGGTGCGGGCCGGCCGGCGTAGACGCGAAATAACTTGCGGGCCATGTATCAGTCAGGGGACTGTTATACACATGGGCTTACGTGAATCAACTAGAGTTGTAAGGAGATCTCCATGAAAAGAATTGCAGTAACCGCTCCAATGTTCTTCGCTTTGCTTCTGATCGCGACCGGCTCGGGATCGTCACCGCGCGGAGCGCTGGCCGCCCTTGACCCAGCCATGGAAGCCACGGCCATGCTGGCCGGCCAGCCCGTGCTGGAAATTGTTAAGAACTGCCCCAGTTTGCGCTATATTGGGCGTAATGCCACCTTTGAAATTGTCGTGACCAATCGGGGCGATGGCCCGGCGTTCAATGTCGTCGTCACTGATGTCATCAGTGGGCGGATCGACTTCGTCAGTGCCGACAACAACGGTGCCCGCGACGGCAATAACATCGTCTGGCGCCTGGACACACTCGAGGCTGGTGCCAGCCGTACGCTGAAAGCCACTTTCAAATGCAATACCATTGGCAAGGTCAGGAACACGGCGACAGTCAGTTATTGTGCCGAAGCCGAGGACGACTGCGAACTCGAAATCAAGGGTATTCCGGCCATCCTGCTGGAGTGCGTGGATGATCCCGATCCGATCGAGATTGGCAGCAGCCTGACATACACGATTACCGTGTTGAACCAGGGCTCGGCGTTGGGTACCAACATCGTGATTGAGTGCAAGCTACCCGCGGAGGAAGAGCTCGTCAGCGCTACCGGCCCGACTACCGCCAAGGCCGACGGAAAGAAAATAACCTTCGCCCCCCTGGCCACACTGGCGCCCAAGGCCAAGGCGATCTACAAGGTGACGATCAAGGGCGTCGCTGAAGGCGATGTGCGCTTCCGCGTCGATCTCATGTCGGATCAGATCAAGACGCCAGTGATGGAAACCGAGAGTTCGCATATTTACGAGTAGCGGCTACGGCCACATGACTCATACCATCGTGTGGCTTGGCCAACCTGAACGTGCGGCGGGGTACGATCTGATGTTGTCAGGTCGTGCCCCGCGTTTGCGCTGCTATGGCGATATGTAGCAGAGAGCCATGAGGTACTTCTGGTAGTCCCTGACTCTGGGGGCTTTCCCGCCGCGGCCTGGCTCGATCGTGAATCCTTCCTCACGCAATTTCCGAGCCTGGGCGCGCGTACCGCCCGGGAACTTGTCATTGAGCGCGCCGTTCTCGCGCACAATCCGCCAGAATGGCGTAATCCGCTGCTGGCCCGCGCGTTGTGCTTCCAGCGCCGCCTCGGCCGCGATGCGGATGAAGATGCCCGTGGTCAGCGGGCAGGCATGATCGGCCCCGGCGTCCGCGGCCAGCCGGGCGCGAATGATACCAGAGGTGGCCAGCTTACCTTTGCGCACCTTGCGCAGCAGCGCGTCAACCGCGCGCGGCTTTGGTATCAGCATCGTGCCGGTGCCGAAACGCTTCCGCATCCCGGGCGGTACAGGAACGATCTTGCCGTGATTTGGGTGTGTCTGTTCGAGTTTCTGTTTCCAGGTAACGCCCGCCGGTAGCTTCCACTTGGCCGCCATGACATACCTCCCTGTCCGGATCTCAGCTTTGGAACCGGAGTGCATTGTAGCAAATGCACTCTAGTTCGTAAGAGTACCTAACAGTCCACCGCAACAGTCATGTAACGCCCGGGCTCTGCCCCGGACGTAGTTGTAATAGGACGTCTCTCCCGCGCTCTTCGGCCGGGACAAAACCCGGCCCTGGGGTTTGGCCCTTTTTCCTTGATTACGCACCCGGGTTGAGAGCTGATTGGGCCGGTTGAAATCGGACCGGGTTTCTTGCGTTTTCTGTGATCTAGTTATATAACTAGAACACGAAAGGAGGTCAACCCATGGGCTACC
>JBDRDH010000025.1:0-14710 GCA_043820985.1 Planctomycetota bacterium | reverse complement strand
GCGGCCTTGACGCGATTGCGAAACGCGCGGCCCACCTCTGGCGGAGGAGCAAGCGTGGCCCCCAAAGCACTCAGTGTATCCAGGATGATACGGAACAGCTCCACGTCCGTCGGGAGGTTCAAACCCGCGGTCTTCTTGGGCCCCTTCCACAGCCAATAGATGGCTTCGGGGGCATCGACCGGATCCGCCAGGGCATCATCGATCAATTGCTGAATGGCGTCGAGGCGTTGCTCTTGGCCCAACACCGTGACTAGTGTGTCCAGCCGTGACGCATTCGTTTGAGGTATGATCATTACCAAGGAGTCCATCCAGTCATCCGGCCGGGCGCTTGGTAATTCACTCAGGGCCAACTTCCACAATGTGTCATCCGGGAGTTCGTTGATTAATTGGGCCGGTTTAGTGACGGATTGCAGGATTTTGGTGAGCTCCGTGTGTCCGGCATCACCGCCAGGCATGCCATGCGCGCCCAGGTGCTGAAGTACCAGAGCGGCGGCTAGTGCCTCTCCGGCGCGCCAGGTCCGCACGGTAGCTATGTGCTGGAGGATATGATCGCGAAAGCGCTCCAGAAGAGCACTATCCGGTGTTTGCTTGCGCGATTGCTGCTCGCGCAGATAGCCAGTCACCAACTTGACCCACTTGACGGGTTCTTTCTGAGCCTGGAAGGCCTCCCAGGTTTCCTCTTCGTGCGAGATGCCCGCGGCGTTATAGGAAAGCACCACCGGCGAACGGCCTTCGATGACAACATGTGGATCGCGTCGCAGTTTTGCCCGGGCGCGGGTCCACCACTTCGACCAATCTTTCTGATCAATGTACTTGGGTGCCAATTCATGCTTGAGCTGATCGGCATCCAGCAGATCACCATGCGAGCGGATCAGGCCGATCACCAGCGCTACTGGTTTGTCGTTGATCAACTCCGAGAGTCGCTCGGGGTATAGTTGCCGCAGAACACGAAAGTCATCGGCCATGACACGTTCATACTCACGAATCACCTCGCGGGCCGGAATCGTGGTTGTGCGGTCGTCACGCCGTAGTGTGAACAATCCACGATCGCGGTCGACTTCCTTTACCTCCACGACACGGTCGTCCATGCGGCTGATGAGTGTGTCGCCGACATTGAGGCTCAAGCAGAAATCCAACACGCGCAGAGCCGTGCGCGCCGCCCCACCGGTAGTCAAACCGGAGGATTCCATAATCGCGTTGAAGCCCGGTGTCTGACTATGTACATCCTTGTAGAGCTTTATCGTGATTTGACGGATATCCTCGTTGCGTGGTACCGCCGCCAGGGCGGCACATGCTAGCGGCAGGATTTCCGCCGGTGCGGTTCCGGGGGGTACATTCTCAAGAATCATCTGACCCAGCGTGGCGATACGCTCGGCTTGTCCGGCCCGCGCTATGAGTTCGAAGCACTGTGGCAGTCGCGCCAGCGGCAGTTCGCCGGTTTCCAGCAACTCCAGACAGCGGGCTTCGAATCCGTCCAGATCTCCGTTTTTAACCAGTTCCAGCAATCCTTGCGGCATCCGTCCCTCTGGCATTATGCCCAGTGGCGGTGCCGGCAAGTGCTGCTGCATCCGGCACCACCTAGTCCTGTTTTTCGTCCTTCTTCAAGTCCTGCCGCGTCCGCCGCTTTGCTTCCAGCAGCCGCGCGGTGTAATCCGATTCAGTAGTAGCCGTTTTTTTGCCGGTCGGCCGGGCGACCACGGGAGCGTCGCTCTGCGTAGCACCCCCCAACGCTCGCGCGAGGTCCTCGGTGGCTTTATCGCCGGCATCTTTCGCTTCGTACCTGGTAGCGCGCGCTGGTGGTGTACCGGCCTCGCTGGTCTCTGCAGTTGAGCTAATCCGCTCGCGAACGCGTTCCCGAGTACCTTTGAGCGTGGTCAGTACCACCGCGCTGGACTCCGCCGACTTGCGTCCGGCGCCAGCTCGATCGGCCAGGAACTGGCGGGTCTTGCGGATCATCTCCAGTGGACTGATCGCAATCCGACGGATGGCAACATCCAGCAAAAACAGCAGCAGCATCCACCAGATCAGATCTTCCCAGATGGTACGTCGAGTTTCCGCCATGGGTAACGAGCCATGGTCAAACGCGCTGGTGGCCAGATCGCGTCCGTACCGGCGTCCACCGGTACGGCGACAGAGCTCATCCAACAACGGTATGTTCGGCTTCAATTCACGATACTCCGGCGAGTACGCGACGGACACACCCGTGCGCAGGGCGCCGCTGATAGCCGCGGTGCCGCTGCCCATCTGATATTCCAGGTTCAGTACGTAACTGCCACGCTCACGCGCGTCAAACTCACCTTCGTAGCGTCCCGGCCCGGTCTGCGTCAAGCGTACGGGCAAAGCTTCCTGCGCGGGCGTGACCAGGGCCCCTTTGATCCGCATGAAGTCAATGACGTCGGCGTTCTTATCCAGCGCGTCGATCCTGATCTTCCCACGCCCCCCCTGAACCGAGGTAGTCACGTCGAGCGCCGCCGACTCAGCCTGTCGTGAAACCCACCGCACGATCTGTGCCCAGAATTTGCTGAATTGCACCCAGGACGCCCACTGTGCTCCCCAGCGATCCCACATGCCGCTGGTGAACGCCACGGTCTTGCCCAAACCCACCTGCCAATGCGCCAATACTGGATCATTGCCGGACTCGGTTTGTCTCACCAGGGGCACTTCGGCTAGCGGTCGGGCCGTCGTCACGACATAACCTTCGAGCCCGGGAATTTCGCCCGGTACCAGCCCGGCCACCGTCTGGGACACTGAATTCACCAGTTGCGGCGTAAATGGTGTTTCATCTATCAGCGAACGCTGCACCACGCGCGATTCCTTGACAAAGATTTGCGGCAGCTTGCTATGGTCGTTAGTGCGATAGAACGTTCCGCCGGTCGATTTGGCGATACGGTCGGCCAGCCCCTCATTTATCCAGTGACCGCCGTAGCCAATTCCGATCGTCGAGCAGGTGATGCCATTTTTTTTCATGGTTGCGAGCAAATCGTCCGCCGGTGGCTGCGGATCAAAATCGGACATAATAATCATGTGCTTGATACGCGCGTCCTTGCGTTTGACCAGGGCCTCGACACCCGGGCGCATGACCACGTCCAGATCGGGCATGTCCCCCATCTGCATTTTGAGTATTTTCTGGATAATGGCGGTTTTGTTGCCCACGGTCTGCAAAGGCACGACCCAATAGCCCTCATCGGTCCCGCGATATTGCCACGATAGAACACCGATCAGATCCCGGCTGCTGAGTGTTTTAACGGCATTGACCGCGCAGCGCTCGCCCAGGTAATTCCCATTGGGAATTTCACAGCCGTGCATTACCAGCACGAGCGCGCCCTTGGGAATCTGCTTCATGTTTTTGACGTCGAAGCTGACGGGCATGACTTCCTCGACCGTGCTACCCAGCCAGTCACCGGCGCCAAAAGAGTCTTCGCCGCCAAGCATGATCAGGCCGCCGCCCAGCTCGCGCACATAAACCGCCAGGGCCTGATGCTCGCGTTCGGACAGATCACCCGCCGGCACGTTGGATAACACAACTGCCGAATAATCTAAAAGCCGCACCTGGTCGAGTGGCGCTGAGCCGGCGTTCTCGACGTCGCAGAACAGACGCTCGCTTTCCAGCGCGCTGGCGAACAAATCCGCCGACGGCCGGTCATCCTCGGTAGTCAGGATCAGGATCCTGCCCTGCCCGGACACGACCGTGAAAGCCTGACCCTCGTTATTGTCGACCACACCGTCCGCGGCCGGATCGTCCGCCTCAAATGTGGCCTCAAAGCGGTGCGCGCCCGCTACCCGCAACGGAATCGGAATCGTGTAACGATTGGCACCGCAATCCAACTCGACGGCGTAACCGGTTCCCGGACCATTGGGATCGAGATCGACCAATTGGCCATTATGCCGGAGTAGAATCCGCCCGCTGGCCGCTTCCTGTGAGCGCAATACCATTTGCAGATTGATGGTTTCCTCGGCATTAGCCGTGGGTGGGGCGCGCAGTTGCTCGAACACAACCTCGTTGGCGTGTTCGTAAATGATCGGTATGACATCAATCGGTACGCCCGCGGTCTGGAGATACTCCGCCTCCTCCAGGGCGGTGCCAACATTCTCATTGCCATCTGACAGTAGCACAATCCGGCGGGCGGCATCGGGCGGGAACAGCGCCATCGCCAGGCGCAAGGCGGCCGCCAGGTCGGTCTCATCGGGAGCCACCGGCTCGGTTATCTTGTCGATCGCCAGAGTACCCATCGGCAACTGCTCGACGGCGCTGCGTCCGTCGAAAGCGATCACGCCCATGCGGTCATCCAGTTTACAGCCGTCGATGGACTGCTGGATGAATTCGAAAGCCTGTTGCTGATAGGCGCGCGGGATACTGTTCGAGCGGTCCAGCAGGAAGATAACCGCCAACTCATCATTGGTTTGCGTGGTTTGCGCCCCTGCTAATGCCAGAATCATGCATAATACGACGATGCAGCGTATCGTAATGGCCAGCACTCGCCGGATGTTACCCAAACCGGCCAGCGACTTGATCGATATCAGTACCAACAGCGGCAGCACTACCAGAAGTGCCAGATAGCCCGGCGACTCGAAGCGCATACCAGCCGCCACCATCATTGCATACATGCCGCTAAGGTAGCATGGATCGCCCCGGCGGGAAACGCATAAAGTTGTGTGATCTTCACGGCATTCGCCAGGTCGCTTCTCGGCGCCCCTCGATGACCTGCACGCGGTTATTGCCCGAATCCAAGATCAGCACGGAATCCCCTTGACCGCCTACCGCTGCCCAGGGATACGCCAGTTCACCCGCCCGCCGTCCAGCCGAGCCCCAGACACCCAGCGATTGTCCCTGACGGTTCAAACGCTGCACGCGGTTATTGCCATATTCAGTCACAATCAGCGTGCCGTCCGAGAGCAGGTCAAGCCCGTAGGGAAACCGCAGCTCTCCAGCCCCCCTGCCCGGACGACCAATTGTGCCCAACAGCCGGCCCTCGTTGGAAAAATGACAGATACGGTGATTGCAGGCATCCGCAACCCAGATGCCGCCATCCGGATCAATCAACAAGGATTGTGGGCGTGAGAGGCGTGCCGCCCCGGATTCTGAGTCACCAAAACTGAACAGATACTCGTATTGCGGCGAGAATTTACTAATGCGGTCGTTCCCGCCGTACTCTGAGACATATATATATCCATCACCATCTACCGCCACATCCGTCGGTAAGCCGAACTGTCCCGGCCCGGTCCCGAAAGTGCCAAATTGTGCTACTTGTGTGCCATGAGTATCAAAGATCAACACGCGTGCGTAATGCGTATCCGCCACATAGATATGCCCCTGAGGTCCCAATCCCAGACCAGTCGGCTTGCCGGCATCTTTTTCGGGCATACGCCATTGCCTGACAAATTCTCCGTCCTGCCGTAAACACTGTATACGAGCCGTTTTGTCGACTATAAAGACCTCCCCGGCGGGGGATGCAATCAGGGCGCGTGGGTAACTGAACTCCCCGGGGCCCATCCCGGTTCTCCCGAAAATATGTCGTGGCTCACCAGCCGCGCGTCGGTCACAGCCCGAAGCGGCCACAAGACAAACGCAGATCGGCAAGAGCAGGCGAATCACTGTACGGGAGCGGGTTGAGCTGGAGAAAAGCGTGCCTTGGCCGCGGCGATCGCACCCAAAATCTGTTCGAGTGAGATTTCCGCGGACCCGGACTCTAGTACGTTGCCCGCCGGATCCACGATAGTAAACGCCGGGACCGCTTCCAGCCCCCAACGCAAAGCCAAAGAGCGATGGATATCGTATTCGAGCAGTACACACACCATGTCCGCCGTGGCATCCCGAACGGCTTTCTGTGACAGGACGTTATCCTCAAAGTGCGTACAGTCTATCGAGTACCAGGTGCGGAAGTACACAAAGGTCAGCTTATTCTGTGTTTCTCCGTCGTCGTGCGCGTCTTTATAGTGCCCGAGTCGCCATCTAATGCCGGCCTGGCACCCCGCCAGGACAATCATCGCACCCAGCGTGATCAGGACCATAATGAACTGCCGCCGAGCAAGTGGTATTATGCATCGGTATGTCTTGTAAACTGTTGAGATCATCCTGCTCTGCTTGAATCCATGTTTCCCCCCCACAGGGTCAATGTTCCAGGCCGGCATATATTCATCCATATCACGCGGATCTCGGCAGCCTGACCTGGATTTGCATGCCACCAGCATTGGTGACACAATAATCCTCGGTAGCGCGTCTCTGATCACGAGCAATTGTAGTGAACATCTTAAACATCGCCAAGCCCAACAGTGCCCGTATAGCTGAACAGTGCCATGAGCAGGATTGAGTCTTTGCCGGCCGAACATCTTGGCGATGCTCTGACTTATCTCCTGGCCACACCGGGGGCCAGGCAGGGTGCCGCCGCCCGTCAGGTGCAGGTTTTTCTCGACTATATCCAATCTTCTCCACTTGAGTGGGAGGGGTTTCGGATTGGAACATCGCCGCGTTGGTCAGCCCTGGCCCTGGTTCTGCTGCTGCCGGGCTCGACAGTGATCATTATGGTACCGACGCCGGGCGAGATGGGTATCGATCAGCGCGCCCAGCGTGAATTGACCATGTTTGTCCTGAAACAGCTTGGTCACCGCAAGCTCAACTATGTTCAGGCCTTACTGCTACCGGAAGCACGTGGCCAGCGTGAGTTACTAAGGGCCACTGGATTCCAACACCTGGCACCGCTGGTCTATCTGGAGCGCGCGGTGCGTTATCCTTGGGTTCCTCCTCCGCAAGTTGATGAGTCAGAATGGATTAGCTTCAATAAAGACAGTTATGACAGCTTCGCCGCTACTCTGCTGGCCACTTATCAGGATAGTCTCGATTGTCCCGAACTGAGTGGTCTGCGCTCAATTGAGGACATTATTGCCGGCCATCAGTCCAGTGGTGTGTTTGATCCTGCCATGTGGGAGCTTCTCCGGCTGGATGGTACCTGCGCGGGCTGCTTGCTGCTGTCGCCCCTGGCGAAGACACCCTCGGTTGAGGTTGTATATATGGCGGTCGTCCCAGGTTACCGCCGACGGGGACTCGGCGGCATGCTCTTGCGTCGTGCCCTGCAGTTGTGCCGGCAGTCACGTGCGCGTACGCTGACCCTGGTAGTTGATGACCGTAACGCGCCGGCCAAGGCTCTGTATCAATGTTTTGCTTTCGAACCCACAGCTCGTCGCGAGGCCTGGCTTTACCGCTGGCGGGAGTGATGGCAAACCGTCAGGAGCGGATGATTGCGCACACTTTGGGCATAGCCTGTGGACAACTGGTGCAAGCCACTTTTTTTTTCTGGCGCCAGTGATTGACAGTGCGAGGGTTACGTTTTTGTCACGTAATTCATAGGCTTTTGTGCGTTGCCAATCATGTTGCCAAGTGGTATTATCCACCTTGCAAACGAGGGACACGGATCAAGTATTGCACTCGGCGTCATAATTGCGACACTTAAATATCTGATCGGTATTCGCCTTGGGACTTAGTCTGAGGTGGGTGGTGGCGGCAACTTCCACGGAACAGGTGTGTCATATTCGCGAGCGAATGGCCGATCGGATCGGGGCCAGCCGCTTTCGCACCTGGTTTGGTGATGCGACGCAATTCAGCCTTGATAGCAACTGCCTGAATGTGACCGTGCGGAATCCGTTCGTCGGTAGCTGGATAACATCCAACTTCATGGACCAACTGCTGGATGCTACTCGTGAGGTATTGGGAGTCGACATGCAAGTAGACATCCAAATCGCCGGCGAGGGGGGCTTAGTGGATACACACGTCAAAACCCCGCCAGAGAAACCCACCCGACCACCGAATCCGAAGAAGACTGCGACGCGTGGCTGGACCACGAACTTGCGCGGCGACCTGGACTCCTTCGTGGTCGGACCTTCCAATCAGTTGGCGTACTCCGCGGCGCGCAGCATACTCCACAATCCACGCGAAGCTTTTACACCGCTGGTTCTGCACGGCGGATGCGGTCTGGGTAAGACACACCTGCTCCAGGGCATCTGTAACGGCATCGGCCGGTCACACCCCACGCTGGAATGGCGGTATGTATCCGGCGAGGAGTTCACCAACGAATTCGTCTACGCGGTCAAGGCGGGGCGCATCGATCTTTTCCGTGCCCGGTTCCGGCACGTCAATCTCCTGGTAATCGACGACATTCACTTCCTGGCGAACAAAAAAGCCACGCAGGAAGAATTTCTGCATACTTTCAATGCCATCGATACCTGCGGCAGCGCGGTGGTACTCTCTTCCGACTGCCATCCCCGGACCATCGCGACGCTCTCGGAACCACTGATTAACCGGCTGGTGGCGGGTATGGTGGTGGAAATTGAGCCGCCCGATTTCGCGATGCGACGTGAAATTCTGAGCTGTCGGGCGCGCATTTTGCACGCAGACGTCCGTGATGATGTTCTGGATTTTATCGCCCGGCGAATAACCGGAAATGTCCGCGAGCTGGAGGGTGCCTTATACAAGCTGGTGGCCCTGGCCTCGCTCGCGAAAGAGCCCATCGATTTGGCCACCGCGCGCCTGGCCGTCGAGGATTACGTCGATCCCTCCGCGCGGACGCCGGAGTCCGCCGATATCGAGCGTATCACCGCCAACTATTTCGCCATCTCGCGCGACGCCATCTATTCGCGTGTGCGCGACCGCACCACCAGCCTGGGACGTGGTGTGGCGATGTATCTGGTCCGCAAGCACACGCGTCTGAGTTTTCCCGAAATCGGGCGCATGATGGGCAATAAAAATCATTCCACCGTTCTGATGGCGGTACGACGTATCGAGAAGACTTTAGAGGAGGATGGTGTGGTCACTTGGCGAACGCCGGCGGGCCCGAAGGAAACACCCTTGCGCGGCGTGCTCGATCAGATTGAGCGGGAAATCCAGCGTGGGCAACGAGAAGTCCATTAGTGGGTCCCGGACCGCGGCGTTCACGGCGGTGGCAGCCTTGTCGCCGCCGTTTTCTTTTGCCATCTTCCGAATCCCAAGCCTGAACTGCTCAGAACCGTCTTCCTCAAGCAATAAGTTCTATCGCGGACACACCCCATTTGCCGGTAGCATGGATCGACAGCTACAAATAGTCAGGTTTCCAGTATAATACTGTCGTGGATTGAACTTAAACTCGGCACCTTTTTGTGTCATGAGGAGGATGGCTGATGCGACGCCCTTTACGCTGGCAGACCCTGGCGGCTTATGTCCCGGCCGCGGGATTTCTGGCGACCAGCGGTTACCTGGTGAATCTTGAAGATAACATTGATCTACTCTTGTCCCCCGGCGCGGCATCCAACGCGTTGTCGCTGCCCGACAGCACGATCCTGTCGATGGCGGAAGCGTTTATTTACTTGTATTTCGGGTAGGCTCGATGCCCTCTCTGGTTTTATCCACTTTCGGTGGTGCTACTCACCGTTACGAAGTGACCACACAACCTCTGCGCGTCGGCCGCGCCGACTGTTGTGATATCGTGCTCCCGGATGATGCCGAGGTCTCGCGCGAGCACGCCGAGATCTGGATCGATGACCGTGGGCATATCCTGGTGTCGGATACCAACTCCAAGAACGGCACGCGCGTTGATGATCGCGAAGCGTTCCGCAATGAAACTCACCCGGCGTTCCGCATCATCCGTATTGGTGGACATGAACTGGCCGTCGCCGATGCTCCCTCTCCAGCGGCCGCCAGCATATCAGCCATAACCTTCGTGCCAGACACGCCGGAAAGCACGGGCACGACCCGCTTCTTCCCATCCAGCCGCGGGCTCGATCTCAGCCAGCAACGGCTGGCGCTTCTGATGAGCCTGACCGCGCGGATCGGGGGGGCGTTCGAACGCAAGCAACTGCTCGAACAGGCGCTCGATGCCTGCTGTGAAGCCTTGAACTTCGAGCGCGGACTGATCGCCCTCAAAACACCTCGGGGCGAAGCGGAATTGCCCGTCACGCGCAATGTCGAGACCGACGAATCCGGCGCCTACAAGATCAGCCGCACGCTGATCAACCGCGCCCTGATCCATGGTGAACGCGCCGTGGTCAACAATCCCGCCACTGATCTGGTCGGCAATCTCAGCGATAGCCTGGTACGTTTCCCAATCTGCTCGGCCTTGTGCGTGCCGATTTTCAATCGGGAAGAGATCCTCGGCGTGATCTATGGCGACCGGATCACGCGCGCCGCCACCTACACTTCAAGCGACGTGGACTTCCTGGCGGCCATCGCGCAACAAGTGGGCATTGGGCTGGCCAACCTGAGTTTGTTTAAGGAATATGTCCGTTCCCAGAAGATGTATGCCGAACTCGAAGCGGCGCGCCAGATTCAATGTGATCTCCTGCCGGCGGCACCGCTCCGCGCCGGCTCCGTGGCCATGGACGGTTATAATGAGCCTTCTTCCGCCGTTGGTGGTGATTACTTTGACTATTTCCCACTAGGCGACGACGCGATTGGTTTCGTGATCGCGGATGTCACCGGTCATGGTCTGCCGGCGGCGCTTATTGTCGCCAATCTGCAAGCCGCCGTGCGCGGGGCACTGACCGCCAGCACTCCGCTGCCCGAGTTGACCAATCGTATCAATCGCTTGATTTACGACAACACGACTTCGAGTGTCTTCATCACCGCGATTCTGGGCCGCATCCATTCCGACAGCGGCATGATCGAGTACGTCAATGCCGGACACCCGCAACCAATCATAGTTGGCCAGTCTGATACAGCGTTATCTGCTTATGAAAGCTCACTCCCGCTGGGGGTGGATCTGGGCGAAGAATACAGCGTCCATCGGATTGAGCCGTCACAACACGCCGGAGTGTTGCTTTTTTACACAGACGGTCTGATCGAGGCTGAATCAACCGCGGGGCAGATGCTTGGATTGGAGATGGTCACCGCCGCGCTCGCCGCTCTGTCGCGCCCCGGCACCGAGGCCACATTGCGGACTACGCTGGAAATCGTACGTGCGCACCTGGCCGGGAAAAAGAATGCCGACGACCTGACATTGTTGGCAATTCAGTATCGGCCATGATCGCGATTGGGCGAGCCGCCTCCAGCCTATTCGCGCACGGTCGCCCGCCGCAACAGACCCCAGCCCCCGACTCCCAGGGCCACAAATAACAAGACATACAGTGACAGCGCGACAATCTCGTCGGCACGACCGTAGTGCATGTGGTTGAAGAGCGTCAGGGCCACGCTCTCAAGGCCGGGTGGTCGTACCAACAGGCTGGCTGGCACTTCCAATAGCGCCAACAAACCCACGATCACGGCCGCTCCCCCCAATGCCGGCAGGCATAATGGCAGCCGCACGCGCAGGTACGCCCCGGCCCAATCCGCTCCATCGGTCGTCGCCACACTTGAAAGATCCATGCCACGTCCCCTACCGCTTATTCTTAGGGCCAGGATCATAATGATTACGAAACGCGCCGCGGTGGTAATACTAAGCACTGGCCAGTAGTCACTGATAATTGGCCATTTCAAATAGGCTACCAGGAAAGCGTCGCCGATCACCGCTGGTGGCAGTATCGCCGCAATCAGGGCCAGCGCTATGACTAATTTACAGACCAGACGTGGAATAATGTGTCTGCGTGGATGTGTCAGGATGTAATCCACTGCCAAGGCTAACCACGCACTTATGATCACACAGCCGCCCGCGCACAAGAGCCCGTCCGGCCACTCATGCGGGAAGCTGATCCAGGTCCGCGCCAGGGCATCAACTTCACGCAGATTACCAAGCAGAATCAACATTGGTAACAACAACAGAACACACACGCCGCTCGTGGCTAGTAAGCGCGTGACGTGCCCCCAAGGCTTCATTCTGCCACCCACCTCATCGGCCGCATCCCAGTCGGCCAGGTCGTGCAGACTCTGTCGCAACCGGTTGCGAAAGGGCCAGAGACCCAGTAGCAGGAAACCGACGATTGCCATCTGAGGCCAGGCCAACAATCCCGCCGGCACGCGCCGATTCTGTATTTCCGCCAGAAGCTCGGTGTTCCAGGTTGGGGCCTGGCATAAATCACAGACGGTGTGTTCCGTACTACTGAGCAGCGTACAGGCAATCATGCTGACCAGCAGCCAGGGACTCATGGCTCCGGCGGCACCGCGCCATAGCGCACGCAGTGGAGTGGCATCAGGCAGGGTCAGAGTATACGCCGATCGTCCTGCAATGCGCCAGCCACTGGCCAGCAGCACGGCGGCGACCGGGGTCAGCCACGTGCCCAGGCACCAGATTGCCCGCCCCTCATGCACCAGCCAGGGTGGCCATTGCAGTGCTCCCGTTGCCCCAACCATCACTCCGCCGGGTAGCAGCAACAGGCTCCAGGCATAGGCATAGATGTAGGGCGGAGTCAGGAGGACGACCAATCCAAGCCAGATGGTAACGCCGCGCTGAATGCTGGCGCGGGCCCCGATCATTCCCGCCGCCAATCCGGTTCCGAGGATTTGTGCCAATGCCGCTGACGCGAGGGCGATGATCCCCCCCCGCGTCAGAAGGCCCAGCCGTCGGGGACCAATCATGGCCTCGGCCCACTGCGTGGAAGTCAGAGTTTCACCCAGCGTACCTGCCAATGGCCATGCCAGGCAGAGCCCGGCCCAGACCGCCCCACCGGCTAACAGGCAAGTCAACAGGATATTCCTTACCACACCCATTATCGCCAGTGTCCCTTGCGATGTGGTCGTTGACAAGCCGGTTGCGGAGCAGGATAGTCAACAGCGGATGGCCGCTAGCGGCCAGATTGTACCGGCCAGCGCGGCAATATTGGAGTAACGTGTCGGCGGAGATATCCGCTCACCGGTTGAAAGGGAAACACTGTGGCTGTCGGTGAACTGACGGAAGAGACTCAACTACTGGTGATTGGCGGCGGTCCGGGTGGTTATGTCGCCGCTTTTCGCGCTGCCGATTTGGGTATCGAGACTACGCTCGTCGACCAGGCTGATACTCTCGGCGGCGTCTGTTTGCGTGAAGGCTGCGTTCCCTCCAAGGCTCTGCTGCACGTGGCACATCTGATTGAAAGCGCTGGCGAAGCCAGTGGTTATGGCGTGACCTTCAACACGCCGGACGTGGATGTCACCAGGTTGCGCGAATGGAAACAGTCGGTGATCGACAAGTTATGCGGCGGCGTGAAAAAGCTGGCAAAGAAGCGTCGGATTCGGGTAATTCAAGGCCGGGCTCGTTTTGAGGATTCACAGACTGTAGGCGTGGATGGCTCTGATCCGACACACATGAGATTCAAAGATGCCATCATCGCCACGGGTTCGAGTCCGAAGTTCCTGCCGGCGGAGATCATGCCGGCCGACTGTTGCATGAGCGCGGCTGATGCTCTTGATTTACCTGATATCCCTGGGACCCTGCTGGTGGTTGGCGGCGGATATATTGGTTTGGAGCTGGGGCAGGTTTACGCCCTGCTGGGTAGCCAGGTTACCGTCGTGGAGGCCCTGCCGCATGTAATGACCGGGTGCGACGCCGACCTGGCGCGTCCGCTGCTGGCTCGGCTGAGAAAACAGTTCGCCGCCATCCATGTTAATGCCCAGCTCGAATCCGCCCGGCGAAGCGACGCGGGTATTGAGGTCAGTTTTTCGGTTCGTGATAAAAGGCACTCGGAGACTTTCGAGCGCGTGCTGAGTTCGGTGGGCCGTTATCCCAACTCGGCGGACCTGGGTTTGGAAAACACGCGGGTAACCATCAACGAGTACGGCTTCATCGAGGCCGACAAGACGCTGCGGACATCCGAGAAGCATATTTACGCGATTGGCGACGTGATTGGTAATCCCATGTTGGCTCACAAGGCCAGTCGCGAGGGTATCGTCGCGGCGGAGGTTATCGCCGGTAAGCCGAGTGTGTTCGAGGCGCGGGCCATACCGGCGGTGGTATACTCCAGTCCGGAGATCGCCTGGTGTGGGATCACTGAAGCCGAGGCCAAGGAGCAAAATCTAAGTATCAAGATTGGCAAGTTTCGGTGGGGGGCGAACAGCCGCGCGCTGACAATGGGGCGTCCCGCGGGTACGACGAAGATCATTGCCGACGCGGAGTCGCAGCGCGTGCTGGGGGTGGGTATCGTCGGTGAGCACGCCGGCGACCTGATCGCCGAAGCCGTGCTGGCCATGGAAATGGGGGCCACGGTCAAGGATCTGGCGAGGACGATTCATCCCCATCCGACGACTTCCGAGACGATTATGGAGGCAGCGGAAAGTGTTTTTGGCTCGGCGATACATGCGTATAGCGGCTGAGCACGGGATTTCGCGGCGCGCACCCGGCACACTGGCGGTGTGCCGTGGTGTATTGCCTGTTCTCCTGCTGGTCCTGATGGGCTGCGACGCCATGTTGTCCGCCGGAAAGAAGACCGCGGTTACAACACAACCCGCCAGTCCTTCCTCAACATCCAACCTGACAGTCGATGGACCGGTCATCGTGGATTTTGCGACTCCCGCGCAAGCCGGGTGGTTTCGCGTGATCGGTCCGGATGCGAATGAAACATCACCGCCACAGGTTGGGCCTATACCCACGACTGATGATTACGGGCTGGCGGTCATGCTGCCCACGCCCGAGCATGCGTTGGTACTGGACGTGCGCCAGTTGAATCAGCCGAGCCCACCCGGCGATTGGCGCAAATTCGCGGCGTTGACGATGAGCGTCTTTGTCCCGGACACGGATTGCGTTTTTTCATTGGTGGTTAGTACGGGGCAGCCGCCGATACCACATGGCATTCAGCAATTGCATGCCGAGCCGGGCTGGAACCAGTTGCGGATTGATCTCGATCA
>JBDRDH010000024.1:0-30649 GCA_043820985.1 Planctomycetota bacterium | reverse complement strand
CCGATTCTCGGCGTCCCAGACGTACTTCACGGCCCCGCCGCTGGTTTGCGCGGGGGGGGATTGGGAACCCAACCCATCGCCGCAGTGGCTCGGAGTATCAACCGGAGCGATACAGGCTCACAACCTGTGCCGTGGTCTTTGGGAGTGTTCTACGCGCCGGATAACCGCTGTAGTAGGAGTCTGCGGTGGTGTGATTTGCGTTTCTCCACCAACCCAGTACAAATGTGTTTTGTGCCCGCGGCGTTCGCTGACGTTCGCCGCGTACGGATCGTGAGGCCCGAAGTGAATATCGCCGTAGTATCTGTCTTGTTATTGGGGATGCTGGGCAGCAACCTGGAGAACGGCATGCGGATAACCGTCGTTGCGATTCCGCCGACTGAAGGTGCGGGTAGCCATTACGCCGGCAACCGCTCCCCGCTGGCTCCCAGCCCGCTGGTCAAATTGCCGATCGGCGCGATCCGTCCCCACGGCTGGTTGTTGGGACAACTCGAACTGATGCGCGACGGATTCGTCGGCCACCTGCCCGAGGTCAGCAAGTACTGCCGCGCTGATAGTGGCTGGCTACACCCCGATGTTAAATCATGGGAGGAAGCCCCCTACTGGTTGAAGGGCTTCGGTGACCTTGGCTACGTGTTGCGCGACCAGCGCATCACCGACGAGGCTCGGGTGTGGATCGATGCATATCTCGCCGGACAGCGCGACGACGGCTGGCTCGGTCCGCGTCCGCTCGCGGAAACCGGCGACGCGTGGCCCAACATGATCATGCTCTATGTGCTGCGGAGCTTTTACGAGGCGACCGGCGACGAGCGTGTCCTGCCGGCGATGACCCGTTATTTTCAGTTTCGCCACGCGCTCTCGGACCACGACCTCTATCGCGCCAAATGGGGTGTCGGAACGTACGTACTCCAATGGTGGCAGCATGTCCGCGCCGGCGACGAACTCGACAGCGTCTACTGGCTCTACAACCGCACCGGTGAAGCCTGGTTGCTCGACTTCGCCCGCCGCGTCGCAAGCAATGGCGCCAACTGGAGTAAGAGAGTCCAAAGCTGGCACGGCGTTAACATCTGCCAGGGCTTCCGAAACCCGGCGATCTTCTTCCAACAGAGCAAAGACGCTCAACACCTCGAGACCACACGACAGCGCCTGACCGAGGTCTTCGACAAGTACGGACAGGTTCCCGGCGGCATGTTCGGCGCCGATGAAGACTGCCGCGAAGGTTATTTCGGTCCGCGCCAGGGCGCCGAGACCTGCGCGATGGTCGAGCTGATGCACTCCTATGAAATGCTGCTCGGGATCACCGGCGCCTGCGAATGGGCCGATCGCCTCGAAGACGTGGCATTCAACTCGCTGCCGGCGTCGATGACCCCCGACCTCAAAGGGCTGCATTACCTCACGGCGCCGAACATGATCCAGTGCGACCACACCGGCAAAGCTCCCGGTATCGAAAACGGCGGCAATACGATGGCGTTCGACCCGTGGGACTATCGCTGTTGCCAGCACAATGTCGCGATGGGCTGGCCTTACCTGGCCGAGCATCTCTGGATGGCGACGCAGGACCGCGGACTCGCGGCTCTCGTTTACGCGGCCAGCACGGTCACTGCCAAAGTCGGCGAAGGTAATGAGGTTACGATTTCGCAGGTCACCGGCTATCCGTTTGACGAGACGATCACGCTGAAGGTCGGCGCCCCGAGCCCCGTAGCGTTTCCACTCTATCTGCGAATCCCCGGCTGGTGCGATCGACCCGAAATCTCGATCAATGGTCAGCCCACTGAGTTCGCCGGCAAGTCCGCAACGTTCGCGGTTATCGAGCGGCAGTGGAGCGCCGGTGACGAGGTGCAACTGAACCTGCCCGCGGAGATTAGCCTCACGACTTGGCCGCGCAACGGAAACACCGTCTCCGTCAGCCGCGGCCCGCTGACGTACTCGCTGAAAATCGGACACCGTTGGGAGACGCGCCGCAAGGGCGTCGGCGAAAACTACGACAAATGGCCGGCGCGAGAGGTCTTTCCGACCACGCCCTGGAACTATGGGCTCGATCTGCCCGACAACGATCCAACCGGTGCGTTTACAGTCAGGAAAAGACCTGCTGCACTGCCACGCCAACCTTTCGCTGTCGACGCCGCTCCCATCGAAATCACCACGCGCGGCCGGTGTATCGATGGCTGGCAAGCCGACGCTAACGGCCTGATCGGCGAAGTACAGCCCAGTCCGGCCCGCGTGGAACCGGGGCCGTCGGAGGAGATCATGTTAATCCCGATGGGCTGCGCGCATCTTCGAATCAGTGCCTTCCCGACCGTCGGCACCGGTCCCGAGGCGCACGTGTGGCGCCCCCCGCCGGCGTGCATCCATCAGGCCTCGCACGTCAGCGACGACATAACCGCGGTCAGCAACGGCTTCTGGCCCTGGAGAGGCGTCGACCTCAAGACGCTTCCGCGTTTCAGTTGGCGACCACGAACGGGATCAACCGAGTGGATCACGTTCGAATTGGAGAGTCCACGCCGCATTACCGAAACGCACGTCTATTGGGTTGACGACGGCGACAACGGCTCCTGCCGCCCCCCGCAATCGTGGCGTGTGCTGTGGAGGCGCGGCGACGAGTGGCTCCCGGTCGTCGATCGCGGCCAGGCGGGCGCCGACCGGCGCGGCTGGGATTCACGCGCGTTCGACACGGTCGAAACCGATGCGCTCAAGCTCGAAGTCGACCTGCCCAACGACGCATCCGCCGGCATCTACGAGTGGATCATCGGCCCGCAAAATCCGAGCTAACAACAGCCGCTGACCTAAAAGAACACAATTACGCTCCCCAGGTCGTGGACTTTGCTGGTCCTATTGATTGTTCCTCGCCCCATACTGTCGCTGACAAAGCACGGTCCGAGTGATTTGTGATGGTCGTTGCATTGCGGGTCATATCAATTCGTAGTCTGACACCTTGCCAGACAAGAGGGAACACCAAGCGCGTCCAGCGCGCCGGCAAGCGCGGGGATAAGGTCAGGGATTCGCTTTGTAATGCTGATTTTACCCCCGCGAAGCCTTGAACGATCACCAACCAATTCGCCGCCGCACTGGCGATATGAATGCCCTCGGTCGCCCCGCCATGTCGCATGTCGAGGTCGATCGCGGTGCTGGCCAGCCAGAAGCGCCAAGCCTCATCGTCCAGTCCCAGACGAGCCGCGACGATTGCATGAACGCCCGCGGAGAGCGACGAATCATGCGTCGTATAAGGCAGGTAGTAATCCCAAGCCTGTCGCACTTCGGCGTCGCTGAACTCGTGCGGAAAGAGCATCATCAGCATCAGGACGTCCGCCTGTTTCAGACACTTGGTGCGGTAAAGCCGCTCCTGAGAGACGTGCGCCGCGAACGTCTTCGAGCGGTCGATCCACAACTTCTCGAAACGCGGCTCGGCCAACGATTCGAATTCTTCGCACTGCAAAACAAGCGCGTCGCTCTCTCTGCGGGGTATAGACAGCGATCGAGCCGCCGCCGCGAAATCGCCGCACTCCGCCGCCGAGGCACCGCCGACGGCGCCGTGCCGCGCCGCCGCCTCCAGGGCGAATTTGACCATCCGATTGGTGTAGGCGTTGTTGCTGGAGATTGGCGTGTACTCGTCCGGCCCCATCACGCCAAGCAGGCTGAGATGATCGTCGCCCGCGCGCCGGTCCAGGCGTTGCAGCCAATAACGAGCTGTCTCAACCAGAACCTGTGCGGCGGGACCGTCCAGGTACGCCTGGTCGCCGACGGCCCTGGCGTAGTGGACCAGGCCGTAGACGACATCCGCCGTGATGTGCACCTCGTGATCCGCGTACTGCCAGTTGAGGCAGCATTCCAGGCCGGAGGGGTCCGACTCCCACGCGTATCGCGCGCCGTCGTAACCGTAGCGACGAGCGTTGGCGCGCCCCCCGTCGAGACTCTGCACGCGAAAATCGACCAGCGTCCGGGCGCGTTCAGGGTCCGTGTACAGATAGAACGGCAGGAGGAATAGCTCGGTATCCCAGAAGTAGCGGCCCCAGTACGCTTCGCCGGAGTAGCCCTTCGCGTCGATCGCCACGCGCGGATCGTCCGCGACATGGACGCGGAGCAGATGGTAAAGCGACGCTCTGATGGCGCGCTGCGAGTCGTCGTCCCCTGCGATGATTACGTCGCACCGCTCCCAGCGGCGGCGCCACCACGCCGCGTGCTCAGCGTGCAATTCGTCGAATGGCATTCCGCCGGCGTCTGCGAGTTGCTCGGCGGGGTTCGTCGGCTGAAGATCGCGGCTGGTGGTAACGGCGGTTCGTTTCTCGATCGTCAGCGTCTCGCCCACTATCATGCCGAGGTCAGTAATCAGCGCGGCGGTTCGGCTGGATGCTTCAAATCGCCGGCCGTTGCCCTGCGCCTTCAGCCTGGACTCGATGTGGACGACATCGCCGCCGTCGGTCGTTACGCGGCAGCGGATACCCGCATCGCCAACTTTCTCTAGTTCGACGGTTTGGAAATGGTCATGTCCGTTGGTCCGCACGTCAGCGTCGAGAGCTGTGCGAATCGCGATCTTGGTGTCAGTCTCGGCTACGAGCGTCAGCCGTTGACAGCAAAGATGCGGGCGGGCGCCGCTGACGAATCGCTCGAACACCACGCGCAGCGCGCGTCCGGATCTCGTCCGCCAGCGCAGCGAACGCTCCAGCGTCGCCGTGTCGAGACGTAGTACGCACTGGTAATCGTCGACCAAACCGCTCTCCACGTCGAGTTTCTCGCCGTCGACGATCGGCTCCCAGCCAAGGAAAAACGGCAGATTGATCATCTCGGAACCGAGCAGCGGGTGTGGGCCAAACACGCCGGGGACGTACGTTCCCCACTTGAGCTTCGACTGAGCGAAGGTCTCGCTGGTGACGTTGGCGAGTTTCCGCACGTACGCCTTATTTTGCGGAGCGTCGGCCAGATGCTCCTCGAGCGAACCGCGAACGTGGAGGTAGCCGCTGCCAAGCGTAAACAGCCCTTCGTACGCCCTGGCGGTCTCAATCTCAAACGGCGACTGTACGATGGACCAGCTATCCGGCATTGAACGACTCTCCGAGAAAGCCGACCGCACGGATCGAACTGGCGCGGTCGCGGCGCGGCGGCCTGTGGCCGTATAATGACCCGCACGTGGTGGAACCACAACTTGTCAGATGTTGTTGGTCCGCCGCCCGTGAATTGGAATGCTCGAAAATTCAATCTATCAAGGTGCATCAACATGCTGACCGCTTCTTTGTGTTTGCCGGCGTTCTTTGTGCTCTTCATGCAATCCGTACCGACCATCAAAGTCGCGTCCGACAACGTCGTGATCGACAAGTCCTGCCGCGTGGTGATCCCGGCGAAGACGGTGATTGAGGATTCCGACGGCGACGGTGTGATTCATATCGCCGCCTCAGATATCACCATCGAATTCGCCGAGGGATCGGTCCTGCGCGGCGCGGCGCCGAACACGCGCCCGGACGAGTACCGTGGCTACGGCGTACGCATCAACGGATACCAGAACGTAACGATTCGTAACGCGTGTATCAGCGGCTTCTGGTGCGGATTGTGGGCGACCGACGCCGATGGCCTGACCCGGGCCGGCGTCGACGCCTCCGACAATCGCCGGGCGTATCTCAAATCCACGCCGACCGCCGAGGACGGCGGCGACTGGCTGTCTCCGCACAACAATGACGGTAACGAATGGCTCAACAACTATGGCGCCGCCATTTACGTCGAGCAGTCCGACGGCGTGACTATTCGGAAGTGCAAGGTCTGGAATGGCCAAAACGCGCTTCTGCTCGATCGCGTCAACGATTCGAAGATCTACGACAACGACTTCTCCTTCAACTCGGGCTGGGGCCTCGGACTGTGGCGCTCGAGCCGAAACGTCATTACCCGCAACGCGTTCGACTTCTGTGTGCGCGGCTACAGCCACGGCGTCTACAACCGCGGTCAGGATTCCGCCGGCATCCTGATGTTCGAGCAAAATAACGAGAACATCATCGCCGAGAACTCCGCTACACACGGCGGCGACGGGTTCTTCGGCTTCGCCGGCCGTGAGGCGCTGGGTGAAACCGGCGAAGGGACCGTGGAATTCTGCAAACGCCGCGGCAACAACGACAACCTGCTGATCAACAACGATTTCTCCTACGCGCCGGCGCATGGCATTGAAATGACGTTTTCATTCGGCAACATCTTCGCCGGTAACCGTCTGGTTGGAAACGCGATCTGCGGCGTATGGGGCGGCTACTCGCAGGACACGCTCATCACCAGCAACACGTTCGCAGACAACGGCGAAATGGGCTACGGGCTCGAACGCGGCGGCGTCAACATCGAGCACGGCAAGGGCAACCGCATCGTCGACAACACGTTCCGCGACAACAAGTGCGGCGTGCACCTGTGGTGGGATCCCGACGAAGGATTCGCCGAAAAACCCTGGGCGAAGGCCAACGGGGTCGAATCAACTAACAACATTATCGCAAGTAATAAATTCAACGGCGGTCCGCTCGCCTTCCATTTTCGGGGCAAGAGCGATGTGACCATCGCGCCGAACGAGATTGAGAACGTCGAGAAGGAACTCGAGGCTGACGCTGAAGTCGATGTCCGCCGCGTGCCGATCGAGGACGTTGGGCCGATCGAAGTCCCGGAGTATCCGGTTTACGGCGAAATGCGGCCCGTCGGCGCGCGCAAACACCTCTGCGGCCGCGAGAACATCGTCATGACCGAGTGGGGGCCGTGGGACCACCAGGCGCCGTTGATCCGCGTGGTCGAGGACACCGGCGATTCGATAACCTATGACATGCTGAACATGCCCGACGAGGTGAAATGTGAGATGCTTGGCGTTCTGCTCGAGCGTCGTCCGGCGGCCGGCGGCGCCGGTAAGGGAGGGCGCTATCGAGTCCACGCGAATAAGCCCGGCGTTTATCCCTTCACGATGAAGGTGAGCGCGGGGGATTTTGAGGAGTCAATCCAAGGGACGCTCATCTCGACACGCTGGCAGGCGAGATTCTTCAAGTGGACGAAGGACATCGATCCGCGCGAAGATCTCAGCGGTTGGCGCAAACTGGCGGACGGACCGGGAGCCGTCGCCGCCGAGGCCGGCCGGCTCCAGTTCAAGTACGGCTTTGGCGGCCCGAGCGACACGAACCTCTCGCAGGGCCTGACGGAGGGCAAGCTCGGTGGGGATCACTTCGGCATGATCGCACGCACCAGGCTCCCGCTTCCAGCCGGCAAATGGAAGTTCACGACCCAGAGCGACGACGGCGTGCGCGTCACGATCGACGGGAAACCCGTCATAGAGAACTGGACCTGGCACGGGCCGACGAAGAACGAGGGTGTTTTCGAGCTATCCACCGACAAGACCGTCGAGATCATCGTCGAACACTTCGAGATCGACGGATTCGCCGTGCTGGAACTCGGTATCGCGGCGAGCGAGTAGCGTCAGTCCTCGAGCGGCGCGCGGAATGACTCGCCGCCGGCGAGCGTGACCGCGCGGCCCGCTATGGTCAGCGATACCGCATCCGCTTGTTTGCGCGTGGCGGTCACTTCGACGTGACCTGGTTCGACGCATACGCGCAGCACCTGCCCGCGGAAGATGATGTTGAAGCACAAACGCCTCCACGCCGGCGGCAGCTTGGGACTGATGCGTAGTCCGCGGCCGGACAGGCAAACGCCGCCAAAGCCCTGGACGGCGGCCATCCACGCTCCGCCAGCGGCGGTGCCGTGCAGGCCGGCGTAAGTGTCGCCGCGACCGGTCAGCGTTTCGTCGAGATCCAGGCCGGCCGCGATGATGAAGTTGCGGTACGCCTCGTCCAACTCGCCGACGTCAGCGGCCATGATCGAGTTGATCACGTAACTCATCGACGAGAAGTTCATGCTCTTGTCTTTGTAGTACTCCCAGTTGGCCCAGCGACTGTCGGTGTCGAATTCGTCCCTGAACAGCATCATCGCCATCAGCACGTCCGGCTGGTTGAGCGCCTGGTATGGGAAGACGGTCTCGAACCACTCCTTGCGTTCGTCCAATAGATCCAACGGCGCGGGCGGGAGCTTGAAGAACCCCGCGCACTGCTCGTAGACGCCGGTTTGCGGATCCCGAAGCAGTACTAATCGCTCTGCGATACGCCGCCAGATCTCCGTTTCGGCTTGCGTTACGTCCAAACGCTTGAGGCTAGTGGGACCGCCGCTTAGTGCTCGCACGTCGTCCGCCATTCGCGCAGCCGTTCGCAGGTTCCAGGCGGCCAGATAGTTGGTGTAGAAGTTGTCGGTGCTCCGGCAATGGCCTTCGTCGGGGCCGGTTACGTCTTGGATATGACAGGCACCATCCGGGTTGTCGCACGTGACGCGCGCTGCGAAGAACCTGGCGGTCTCGACGAGCAGTTCAATCCCCTGGACGGCCATGAAGTGGTCGTCGCCCACGGCTTGATAGTATTGCATGAGGGCGTAAATAGCGGCGCTGTTGACGTGGATGTTGGTGCGCGTGAAGCGATACCAGTCGCCCAGGCATTCCTCACCGAACGGGCCGGCTTGCCAGGCGAGCTTAGCGCCCTGGCAGCCCAACTCGCGCGCCTGGCCGCGTCCCGGCTCGAGCCCGATGTGGCGCCAGTTAATGCACGCCCGCGCCGTATCCGGCAGCACAAACGTGTAGAGCGGCAGCAGGTAGAGGTCGGTGTCGTAGAAGGTATTGCCCTGGTAGTACTCGCCGGTCAGGAGCTTGACCGGCACGCTGAGCCGATCGGTGTGGCGGGGCGCCGCCGCCAACGCATGAAAAGTGCAGAAGCGCAGGTAAAGCTGGGCCAGGTCGTCGCCTTCGATTTGCACGTCGGCGCGCTCCCACAGGCGGCGCCATTGCTCTGTCTGCTCCTCCAATGCGGCTGGGAACCCCTGCGCCGCGGCGGCGTCCAGCTCGGCGTCCACGCGCGCGGTTGAGCCGAACTTCTCATCTTCCGAACTGGCCAGGGCGATGAACCGATCAAGGACAATGGGCTGCGCGCGCGAACCCCTGAATTCATAAACGACATGAGCCGCGTCGGCTTCAACCAGGCCGCGCGGTCTGGCCGAATCCGCACAGACATTGTGCAGGCCGACCAGAACTTTGACGCCCCGAGCCGGCGTTTGGGCGGAGAGCAACACGCGCCCGTCGGGACTGACGCTGCGCTGAAGGACGTGGAACTGCCGCTCGCTGGTGGCGTTGGAGCAGACGCGTCCCGTAATGCCCGATTCGATGCGGACTGGCGAGTCGTGATCTAGCGGCGTCACCGTGTATCTCATATACACACGGTGCGGATGGGCCAAGGTGGCGAAGCGACTCATCGTCAGTCGCGTGGTTCGCCCGCGGGTATCGCGGAAATCGAACGCATAAGAGTAGATCCCACTCCGCAGACACAGCTTCTGTTCAAAGTTCGTTACTGTCCCCAACGGGAGCGCGACCTCATGATCGTCCACGAATACGCGCACATGCAGGGGACTGGGCAGGTTAGCGACCGCGGGACTCTTGCCGGCCGAGTCGAAGTAGTCCGGATCCAGGTAGGGTCGCTCTTGGGCGGATAGCCGGAGCAGCCCGAACATGTCCAATTCGTCGTACACACCATTGATCAGCGTGACCGGTTGGCGCCCGCCGCGATCTTCCTGGAGATTCCCGGTCAGTCCCAGGTAGCCGTTCGAGACCGTAAACACCGCATTGAATTGCGCCAGGCTGCGGGAGTCGGTCCTGGTGTTAATGATGGTCCAGCCGTCCCGCGCACTCATGTGTCCCCCCGATCGTCAGCGAGCAGCAGATTGTGGATCAGCATCAACTCGGGCAGGCCTCCGGTGATGACCCTGGCCGCCGCCTGGTAGTCCTGGTTGGAAGTGTCGTGGTTGGGTAGCGCGACGGCGCATCCGATGCCCGCCGCGCGCAGCGCGATTATACCCGGCTCGGTGTCTTCCAGACCGATGCAGTACGGATAGTCGTTCACGGGTATGGACATCTGGAAGAGCGCCAGGCTGTAGAGGTCGGGGTGCGGCTTCAGCCGGTGCTCGCAGGCGTCCGCCGCGCAAACCAGACCGTCAAAGACCGTGCGATGATCCGCAAGTTGAGTGGCGATTGCGTCCTTGCATGCGGCCGGGACCGGCCAGTCGCGCACCTGTTTGGTCATCACTCGAAAGACTTCCTTCATACTGGCGTGCGTCTCATAGGTGATCGAAGCCGTGACCAGCGCCACCTTCACGGGCCGACGGCGAAAGTACTCGGCGAGTTTGCGGAGTCGAAATCGCCCGGCGTCCAGTTCGGTCGTGGAGATCTTCGACTTGGGATGTTCGGTCAACTCGGCGCGAAGCTGGTCGTACAGTGCGTCGACCTCCGTGCCGAGCCATCCCTTGATCAACGGCAGGAACACATCGTAGCCCGGCATGGGTTCGATCAGCGGTCGATCGGGTTCGCCGAGCAGCTCCTTGCTGAGCTGTTCGCCGCGACCGGCCTCAATCTCTCGCAAGATGGAGTGGTAGCGCATGTAGTAGATGTCCAGGGCAGCCGCCGTCAGGCTGCCCTGGTGATCGCAGCGAAATGCTGGTCCGAATCGCCGAACAAATGGCGCCACGAGTCGGCCGACGTTGTCCGCGTGGACCGCCTCGCCGCCGGCCAGCTTGCTGAAATCGCCGTCGGCCAGGAGGTCCGCCAGTCCGCAATTGCGGGCGTTTTGCGAGACGTCGCCCCGCCGCCGGGGGTCGCGCATGTTCGCCAGAGTCCACAGGACCGCCTCGAAGAACGCTTGTGTGAACGCCGCGCGGCTCAACCGATCGCGGTAGCGGTGCACAAGGAACTCGGTGTGGCGGAGGTTGCTGTTGCCGATGACGTGCGGGTGGTCGAGTATGGGATCCAGCCCGGGCCACTCCGCCGGCGTGAGCAGGCCAGTGAACCGGCGAACCATATACTCCAGCGAATTCAACGCCAGCGGCTCGGTCGTGGTGCTGGTGCCGTCCATGTCCACCGTGATGGCGGCGATGCGTTCCAGCGGCGCGCTGGGCCTGGGGGCCAGCGGATAGACTTCAAACGGGCGCGAAACATAATCGAGGTTCCGCACCTGGGCGAACTCGGTGGCGCCTGTCTGGCCGCCGAGTTCGCGCACGGCGTCCGCCGCCTGGTCGGAGTTCAGATAGTCAGCCAGCTTCTCCATGCCTGGTCTCGGATCGCCTGACGGACTACGGCGTCGGCGGATATGTGGGCTCGTCGGGTCGCGGCAATCGGTCCTCGACCGGGCCGAGGGGCGGTCCGCCGCGCGCGGGCTCCATCAGGTAGTAATACGCCGTGCTGCTGTAGTCGTTGCTGAGCTTGTTGGCATGTCCGTGCTCGATCGAGACGTTGATCGACTTGCGGAACCTGATCGGGTCCTCGATATGGTAGCGGTAGACCGACTGCTTGCCCTTCCATTTCCATTGCTCGGTCCCGCTGTAGAGCAACACGCCGTGATAGGGCGCCGTGTATTCCTGGGTGGGGCTGAAGGCGCAGTTGTACCAGTCCTCGGTACCGGTCCCATGCAGCGACGGCGGCCAGGGCTCCCCGTCGATGACGATCATGTCGTCGCCCTCGCCGAACCAGTCGTTCTTTTGGCGTTTGAAGATATCAATGTCGAGGTGTGCGCCACAGAAGATGCCGTTGCCGGTAGCGTCCAGGATGACGTAGTTGTCCTTGTTAGACAGGTTCAACGCCCGCTTGTCGCCGCCTTCATAGAGCATTTCGCGCCATTTCGGCGGATCGCCATGGACGAGGTGGTCGTACTCTTCGCCCCACCCCGCGGTCGGGTTCTCGCGGCGCCACTGCGTGTGAAGGTAACCTTGGCCGTCGAGCACCGCCGGCGAGTCGTAGCTCTCGTAGTCGAAGTAGAAGTACAATGGAAATTTCGCCGTTCCGGGGTTTTCCACCTCCACGCGTACCGAACGCCGAAACGGCATCGGCCAGTAACTGTTGAATCCGCGCCCATCCTGGGGACTCATTTGCAGCACCGCGGTGACGAAGTTCTTTCGCCGGGCGTGCCCCAGACCGAAGAAGTCGCCGATCGGGTACTCGATGCTCGGCTCGGTGCAATCGTCCCAGTAAAAACGCAGCAGCACGCGGCGGAAGTAATCTTCCTGCTCGAAGAACATGGTCATCCAAATATGCCGGATGCAGCCGGGACCCTCGATCTCGGTGATCGTGCGAGTCTCACCGCCCTCGATATCCAGCCAGTCGTGATTGCCGCCGGTGCGGTCGTAACTGCTGGCTCGCTTGCTGCGGTAATCACGGATCTTGGGAAGTCCGGCGAGGCCGGTCATCGGAATCATGTCGAATACCCTCTTTCTAAGCGGCGTGGCCGCGTGCCTGGGCGCCTGGGGCGCTACTCCTTGATGCCGCTCCCGGCGACGCCTCGAACGAAGAACCTCTGCATAAACAGGAAGAATATCAACACCGGAACCAGCACGATAACCGCCGCCGTCATTTGCAACGGCCAGCGCGTGCCCGCGTAGGCGTCGCTGAAGACGCTCAGCCCGACCTCCAGCGTGCGCATCGTGGTGGAACTCGTGGCCATCAACGGCCAGTAGAAGTCCGACCAGGTCCAGATGAACGCGAACGCCGCCACAGTGGCCAGCGCGGGCCGCGCCGACGGTATGATAATGTGCCAGTAGATCCGCAGATCGCCGCACCCGTCGATGCGGGCGGCGTCGTCCAAACTGCGGGGAACCGTCATGAAAAACTGCCGCAGGAGAAACGTCCCGAACGCGGCGCTCAGATACGGATATGGGATGATCAGACCCCAGTACGTATCCAGCCAGCCGAGCGAACGAACCATCGAAAACAGTGGTACAACCAGCACGGGGGCCGGGATCATCATGGTCAGCAGAAACACAAAAAAAATGGTGTCCCGGCCGCGGAAACGCAGCCGTGAAAACCCGTAAGCGGCCAGCGAACAGATCGTCAACTGAAACAGCACCACGCCGGTGGTGACCACCACGCTGTTGACCAGGAAGCGCCAGACGGGCAACTCGCCAAAAGTCAGCACATACTTATAGTTTTCGAAATGCCAGCCGTCCGGGGTGAAGAGTGTGCCCATGGTCGGAAGCTGGGCGTTCTTCTCGTGCAGCGAAGTGAAGAACATCCAGACGAAGGGCGTAACGGTCGTAAGCGCGATAAGCGCCAGCGCCGCGTAAGAGAGCGCCGTGCTCGCTCTCCGCATGATCGCCGGTTTCACGCTACTCATCGGGCTTCCTCCGTCAGCAGCCCGCGGCGCATTACCCACAACTGCACGGCGGCGATCAGCACGATCATGCCGAAGAGCACATAGGACTGGGCGCTGGCCATGCCCAGTTCAAACTTCTGCCAGGCCTCCTGATAGATGTGGTAGAGCACGACGTCCGTAGTTCGTTGCGGACCGCCCTTGGTCATCATGTAGACCGGCGTGAACAATTGAAAGGCCGCAATCGTCGTGGTTACGGCGACGAACAACGTGGTTGGAGCAAGTTGGGGCAGCGTGACGTGTCGGAATCGCTGCCAACCATTACAGCCATCCAGGCCGGCCGCTTCATAGAGCGTCTTGGGAATGTTCTGCAACCCGGCCACGAATATGATCATGCGCGGTCCCAGACCGATCCACAGGCTCATCGCCACCAGAGCGGCCATGGCCCAGCCGGGTTGTTTCAGGAAGTTCGTCGCGGTAGTGATAGCACCGCCACCATTGTCGCCTTCCATTCCGACCAGCATCAGCAGCTTGTTTAGCTGTTTCACGCCGTAGTTGATCAGCCCCTGTTCGGGCAACAGGATCCAGATCCATACCATGCTGATCGCGACCTGCGAACAGACGCTGGGAATATAGAACAACGTTCGGAACACGCCCACACCGCGTAGTGGTCGCACGACCAGCAGCGCCACCGCCAGCGAGGTCACCACACCCAGCGGAACGCTAACGGCGGCGTAGACCAGAGAGTTGTAAATGGCGTTGACGAAGTGGGAATCCGCCAGCAGGTCCCGGTAGTTGGACAGCCCCACGAACGGCTTGTCGGGCTTGAGCAAGTGCCAGCGGTGCAGGCTCATGTACCCGGCGAAGACGATCGGCGCCAGCGCGAACACCGCCAGGTACACCGCCGCCGGTGCGATGAACAGGTAGCCGCGCGAATTCTCTCGCCAGCGCGCGTTCATGGCATCTTCACCGCCGCGTCCATCATCCTGGCTGTTTCCTGCATCGCCTCGGCGACGGATTTACCACCGTACTGGATGTCCTCCATCATCTCACGGCCGAGATCCTCGCACTCTACATAGCGTTCGACACGCGCCCCCCACGGCGGGCGGGCGTATTGCACGATGCGGATGAACTCGTCCTCCACCGGGTCGCCGGCGAAGTGGGCCGCCGCTTTCTTGTTCCCCGAGATTGCGAGACCGGAGGCGACGCGCCGCTTCTGTACACCCGTGCTGGTCATGTGCTTGATGTACTCCCAGGCCAGATCGGGATGTCTGGAGCCGGACATGATCGCCAGCCCGGATTCGTAAGCCACGGTGGACGGCTCGACGTTGTTGGTGGGCAACGGCGCCACGCCGACATTGATGTTGCGGGCCCGGTAGTCGATCATCATCCAGTGACCCTTGAGGTCCATCGCCGCCCGTCCGTCGAGAAACAGGTCCACGCCCGCCGCATCCCGCTCCGCCAGCGTCGGCGCGACGCGGTGCACGCGCCCGAGGTCCACGAGAAACTGGATTGCTTCGATCGATTGAGGGCTGTCGAAGTAGCCGCTGGCCCGCGTTCCGTCCGGGCTGAGCACGTCACCGCCGTTGGTCCACAGCCACAGAACCCAGAAGGGCATGACGTTCTCGAAGTTGAATCCATATTGCGTTGGGGGCTTATCAGGGTCGGCGTGAATGGTCAGTCGCTTGGCGGCATCGAGGAAGTCGTCCCAGGTCCAGCCGCGTTGCGGGTAGGCCACTCCGGCCCGATCGAACAGCGTCTTGTTGTAAAACATGACCATCGGCGTGAAGTCGAGCGGGATGGCATACAACCGGTTTCGGCCACCAAAGACGTCCACCACGTTCTCGAAATAGACGTCCAAATTGAAGTGGTCGTCGTTGGCGATGTATGGCGTCAGGTCGCGCAGCACGTCGTTGTCCATGAAGACGGCCCCGGACGAGGCGTCCAACTGGATAACGTCCGGCGGGCTGCCGGAAACATGCATCATGATGACCTTGGGAGCGTACTGTCCGTGACCGGGAATCTGCTCGACGCGGACACGCACGCCGGGGTGTTTCGCCTCGAACTCCGCTGCGAATATGCGCTCCAGGGTCATGAACGCCCCTTCGACAGCGGGGCTCCCCCAGTTGGCGACGCGTAGAACGGTCCCCCCGTCGTCTTCGCCGGGCGTGCAGGCGCCGGCCGCCAGGATTGCCGGCAGTGCAGCGCAAATTACGAGTCTCGTTCGTGACCGGAGCATTCTGTTTCCGCGCCTCGCGGGACCAACCGCGGAATCTGGGCGCCGTCCCTCTCGCTTCGGGTAACGTAACTATTCGCTCATCGGGAGGCAACCAGGCAAGCCGACCGTGTTGTAGAGTGACATTTGACGGCCGCCGCGCGAGCGACGACAGCGCGAGCGCCAGCGCCTCGGGCGCGCTGCGCCGTACGATTGGGCGAGAACCTTCTGCTTGCTCATCGCCTGCAGCCGCAACTGCACGAGTGTGGCTCTCCTACAGGCTGCTACCCCCATTACCTCTCAATGCAGGTTTGCCGTGCACGTCGTCGTCGTGCCAGAATCAGCCGCTCAAGGCAGCACGTAATCCGAGCCAGGCAAGAATGCCTCGCTCGGTTATCCTCCGCCCCCCACCAGGAGGATAAAGGTGTCAATGTCATAGGCGTTCACGTCGCCGTCGCCGTTGCAGTCGGCCGACTGGCGGTTGCAGTCGGGATACATGGCTTCGTAGTCGCACTGCGGACTCAGCGCACAGATGAAGCCGTCAATGTCGTACGCGTTGATGTTGCCATCGCAGTTCATGTCGCCGATCAGGTAGCCTAGCGTGGGGACATTGAACCATACAGCGCCGACGTCCACGATGAAGTCATCCACCCATATGGACACGTCGCCGTTGTAACCACCGCCTACATCTGCCCGGGCGTAAGTGGTTTCCGCCTCGAGCTGGATGTTCTTCCTGGCCAGTTTACCGTCGACGTATACATCGATGCGGAGGCCCTTGTGGACCATGGTGAAGTTGTGCCAACCGACCTCGCGCAGCGGGGCATCGAACTCATTCAGATCCACCCAGTTCGGTCCGCCGTTACCCGTGGCACGGAAGTCGTATGTGTTCGGGTCGGTTATCGAATCAAAGGCGCCGATGTGGACGAGGAACCAGTCCGGACCGCCGTAGTGATTAAGTTCGACCCACTCCACCACCGTACGGTCAGGATCTGGGCCCACCGGGTCGTAGATATCCACGTTCCACACCACTGGCTCAGTCTCGGTGGGCACAATGAACTCCCCGCCGAGCTCTAGCACCCGGGTCATGTAAGCGGGTGGGGGTACATCGGGATCGGGATCGTCGGGTACCTGAGTTGACTGGGCGCCGTTGGGCGGGCCGGTTGCGTCCATCGTCACGTCGAGAAGTACGGTCCCGGCGCCGGCCTGGGTCCAGACAGCCTCCATGGCGGCCTGATCCGCGTAGCTCTCGAAATCGTCGTCGATGACCGAGGTCCGCGTGCTTACGGTGACGGTTTCGTAATCCGACTCTACGCTGGGTGCGGTGCCCACCCACATCACGGCCGTGATCCGATCACCCACCAGCAATCCGGCAACCGGCACATCGACGCGGTCGGATCCCGGCGCCGGAATCGCCGAGAAGGTCGGTGTGCCATTGAGGTTTATCTCCACGAGCGTGGTCCCGGGATCTAAACCGATCACGGTGACCGTGTCAGTATTCTCGGCGGGAGCCATGTAGATGGTCGGAGCCTGCTCGGTAAAGGTAACCACCACTGGATCGGAGGGTGGGCCCTCGACGCTGTCGATGGTCTGTGTAGCCGTGTAGATGTCACCCGGCACGGCTGGCGCGATAGTGAAGGTCACGTCGTCCATCGATGTGGTGGTCTGTGAGTCCAGGAAGCCGCCGTTGACGTACAGCGTGACCTCATCCACACCGTTTTGCAGGTCCGTCACAGTGACGGCGGTCTGATCGAGGAGAATCGGGCGCACGATCGACGGCGACATTACCGGATCAGGATCCGGAGCCTCAAACTGCAGTTCGTCGATGGCCACATGGATAAGTACCGCAGGATCAGTGGTCAGGTTGGTGAAGGCGATTTGTTCCAGCGTGCCTCTGGTGGGCACCACGTCGATCACGCCGTTACCAGTGAAGCCGGCGTTGCCACCACCCATGGGAGTTCCGTCCACTGTCACGTTGCCGGTGGCAATATCCCACTCCAGCAGCTTGGGGATCTCCGAAACGGCCAGCGTAATCGCAGGAATCGGTCGGCGTTCCCCGCTCGCGGTGAGGAAGTAGCCGAAGCGGACCTGGTCATCAGACACCGGGGCTGTCTCCAGGGTTCCGTTAGGCCCTACCGCGACCACAGCGGTGCCCGAAGGCAGATCCAAGCCGTCCGGACCGATGTCCGTACCCATTGGGTACACCTGCTCGTCATCGCCGATGGCCTGGGTGTCCACGATCCAGTTGGGGCCGGCGATGATGCCGTTGGGCGTGGTATCGACACCGACCCACTCAATGGTGCCGTCGATCCCACCGTCGTACAGTTGCGGTACGACGACGCCGGTCTCGCGGATACCCAGGCAGATGCCAATCTCCCCGTCGAAGATCTCGCTGCGGTTCACGATCTTGAAGCGAACCTGTCCATTGGTGTGCAGCGCGGGATTGGGCCGATCCGGACCGTCGGACGTGGTCAACCGCAACCAGGCGTCGGGATCGTTGGTGTCCACCCAGTTCCAGAACACCTCCATGGCTGCGGCACCTTCCGTTTGCTGTCCACTGGCGCGGAACGCGGCATTGAAGTCGTACACGTCCGGGCTGTTGGGGACGATGTAGTCGTCCGTGCTTCCAGAAATCGGTGGTTGCCGGAACATCTCCCGTGCTGTGTCCGGATCATCGATGGGCGGTCCGTTAAAGCCCACCAGTTCCGAAGGGAACTGGGCCCACGCTGGAGCGACGAGCCAGACCACAAACAGGAATATTGGCAGTAGACAATAGAGTTGCTCGCAACGGTTCTTCGGCGACATTGGCCTTCCTCCTCTCACCACGACGGTGTGTAATGCGTGCTGCGTGGCTGTGATGTGCTGTTGCAGCAACACAACTCGCCCGGGATCTCCCGTTTACCAGTCCTCAAGTCCTCATCCTATTTGAACGGCCTGCTCGATTCAACGGAAACCCGCCTCCATCACCGAGAATCACACCTGTTTGCCTGCTCCAACGCTATGAACCTCGTCATCGTCATCTTGATGGCTTCCCTCTCCATTCAACCGCCTCCAACCAACGTGATGAACCCGTCGATGTCGTAGGCGTTGACGACGCCGTCGCTGTTGCAGTCGGCCAGCATGCGGTCGCAATCGGGGTATATTCCTTCGTAGTCGCACTGGGGGCTGAGGGCGCAGATGAAGCCGTCAATGTCGTAAGCGTTGACATCCCCGTCGCAGTTCATATCGCCGAGTTCCCACGCGGGGCCGTCGCCGGTTCCGGCGTCAAAGTTCTGGAGCACCTCGCCGGGTTCGAGCGCGCGCTCGAAGACGGCGGCCAGCTTGTATTCGCCGAACCACGGCAGACCCAGATTGGGCTCGTTGGCTAGCGACAGCCGGTAGTTCAACGCCCAGTTGGACAAATCGCCGGCGACCGTCGTCGCGGCGACCTGGCCGCCGTTGAGATAGATCCGCGCGTTGCCGCCGTTGTCACGCGTATAGACGACATGCTGGAGGACCGTATCGGCCAGGCCCGCGGGTGTGTTCAGCGCGGGCTGACCGTTGTCGTTGGTGGCAGTTGTACGCAGGCGCACGCCGTAGCAGTCGGACGCTGTTCCGTCGTCGAGACCTTGCCCAAGCGTGAAGTTCCGGCTGTTGGCGTGCGGCGAGAGCGTGATGATACGGGCCGGCCCGCCCTGGAACGCGTCGGCGGGGATGATCCAGGCCTCGATGGTAATCTCGTTCGACACGCGACAAGCGTTGATGATCTTCGCCGCGCTGGCCGCGGAGGAGATCACCGTGGCAGCATCGATCTGCAATCCGCCGGCGGTCCACGTAATGTTGCCGGGATCGGCGATCGTCAGGTCGAGCGGAGTGCCCACGCCGGAGACGTCGGTGACGTCGGTACCCGCGCCCTCATTGAAGTCATAAAGGACGAGCAGGCCGTCTGTAACGCGCTCGGCTTGCTGGTGCGCGAACGACGCGGTGGAGTTGGGATCGATGGGATTCCCGGCCAGATCCTTGACGTTGTTGACGGTCAGCGTGTACGTGATATCGGGCTGGAGGGTCGAGGTTATTAAGGTGACGGTGATCCGGTCGGGCTCGAGCGTAGCGCTGGAGACATTTACACCGTGATCGATCGCGTAATTGGCCGAGGTCTCCGCGGTGGTTTGCTCCAAAGGCTCGGTAAAGGTCACGACGACACGGTTAGGATTACCGATGGCGGTGACGCCGTCGATCGTCGGCGGCAGAAGATCCTCTGTCGACGCGACGAAAATCTCGGTGGTGGGGCCCTTGTAGTCGGGATCGTTCGGGTCGCCGAGAGCGCTCTCGGCGTGCCAGACGATCTCGCCGGCACGAACATGCGGGGCCCGGTCGTCGTGGTCGTTGTCGGTGACCTGATAGACCAAACTGTTTTCGTAGACGTAGATTTCCCAGTCGTCGCCGTCAAAGCCCTGCCACGTGACGCGCCCGTCGTCGGCAATGACCGGGTACTGATCGTGCGTGCTGTTGGTCGTAATTGGGGCGCCGTTGAGAACGATATCCCAGTCGCCGCCCGTGCGCTGCATCCAGACCACGTCACCGCTGGCACTGACCTGCGGCCACCAGTCGCGGTCGCTGTTGCTGCTCAGGCGCTGGAGATTCCCGCCGGTGGCGCTGGCGGAATAGACCTCGGCGTTGGCGTCGCTGTGCCAGGTATGCCAGACGACCTTGCCGCCGTCGCCGATCTGTGGAAACTCGTTCTGGTACGCGTTGGTGCTGATTTGTACGAGGCCGGAACCGTCAGCGTCGGCACTACAGATCTGGAAGTTCGAGCCGTCATAGCCCATCCAGACGACGCGGTCGGAGGCGTTGATCCGGGGCCAGCAATCGTCGCGCGGCTTGCCCACGCCGCCGTGGGAATTGCTCGTGATCTGCAGTACGTCGGAGCCGTCGACGTTGGCGCTGAAGATCTCATAGTCCTCACCGTCCCAGCGATCCCAGACGATGCGGCCGGTGTTGCTGATGTCAGGATGCCAGTCGTTGACGGTGTTGTTGGTGACCTGGGTTATGCCGGTGCCGTCGGCGTTGGCGGTCCAGATCTCGAAGTCCTGACCGTCGAAGGCCTGCCACACGACCTGGTTCAGATCATTGATCTGGGGCCCCTCGGACGCGAGTGAAGCCGGGCCGAGCTGCACGAGATTCGAGCCGTCAACATCCGCGGCCAGGATCTTACCGCGGTAGATGTCGGTCCTGAACTGGGCCCAGACGATTCGGCCGGCGGTGTTGATCTTCGGCGTCCAGTCGTCGTATGCGTTAGCGGAAATCGCCGTCACGGACACGCCGTAGGGAATCGCCGGTGGCGGCGGGTCGCCCGGTACATGATCGCCGCCGCTCTCGGCGTGCGCGTTGAAGTTGAAGATGTACTCCCACCAGTTGTTGAGGCGGTCGTAGCCGTCGTGCTGGTTACGGCCGGCGACATGGGGCATGTGGCGGTACCACCACTTGAAGTACTCGAGTTCGTAGTTGTTCGTCGGCCCCGCGCCCCAGGTTTCCCTGCTGACCATCGCCGTCTGACCGTTCTTCCCGTTGAAGGCGGGGAAGTCGTCCATCCAGGCCGGCGCATAGCTCTCAACGTATTGTGGGTTGGCGTAGTCGTAGTGATCGTCGCCGTTGGCTGGCAGATGGGCCGAGCCGACGCCGTAGATCTGGGAGATGGTTGTCTGGCCGATGTTCCAGCCGAACCGGTCCCAGATGGTCCGGTCGCTGTTGGTGCCCCAGCCGTCGTAGGTGTATGTGAGGATCGACTCCGTGCGGTGACCGGTGGCGTGCAAGGAGACGATCCGCTCGTAGTTCCAGCCCATGGTGATGAATATGCGCGAACAGGCGACCTTCTGCTGGGGACCGGAATTGCACCAGTACCCGCCGTAGCCGGCCATAGTGGATTCCCAGTAGCCGAAGTACGGGGCACCGTAGATCGCTAACTCATCGACCTGGCCGCGGTCGACTTTCCGGGCGAGGTCGTAGTCTCGGAAGATGGTCGCGTAGTCCACGCCGTCGGGCTCGTGCCAGCCGGACCAGGAGGCCAGGCAGGTCAGGTACTGCTCCTCGGTGTACTGGAAGCCGTCAGTTTTGACCGGCCAGAAGTTCATCTCGAGGTAGGGAGCCAGGCGCTCGTTGACGATGTCGTGCGAGCTGTGCTGCATGCCCTGCATGTAGTCGAAGACCTCGGTGGCGGGGTTATGCCAGCCGGCGAAGTCGTGCAGGCGCTGACCGCCCTGTGTGTCGAGGATGGGGTTGAAGCTGACGACGTACAGGCGCGGATACTGGGTTTGCACTTCCTGTGCCCAGCCGGCGGAGCAGCTTAGCAGCATGGTGATCGCGACGGCCAACCGGTGCCGAAAGGTCATGTGGACGACTTCCTTTCCCCCGTAAAACGATGGATAGCTCAGGCCAGGCGCCTCGATGGCGTGCGGTTCCCGGGTCTGCGGATACCCGGGATGTGCGCGATAACCGGCGGAGACACGCTCATTTCATACTCGCGATGCCAGCGTCGCATGTCAAGCTCAAGTTGCGTCCAGGAGCGCAGCCTAGAGCGGTTTCAGAAATGATCGGGCGTCTAGGGAGGGCGAGGCTCCTGCCGAGCCACGGTTTATCAGGATGTTCGTCCCACCAAAGCAACGGACGATTACTAAAACCGCTCTAGGGCGAGATTACGGTAAATGATGTAGTTATCGGCACACCGGAACAGCCGCGATCCTCAACACCTTGACCAGTACCTGCCAGCGAGACGAAATCAACCCGCAAGCGTACCTGACGCCATTCCTGGCCAACTTACCTGACACACCCATCAGCCGCATCGACGACTAGCTGCCGGATCGGTGGAAAGGAACGTCGGAGACGCCAAGCCCCCCGCACGCCTAACCCAGAAAACCGGCGGCAACGCCGCTGACATGACGATCGCTCGTTTTCGCCAACCTCCTGGACATGGCATCAGGGCCGGAGGTCTTCCGGGGAATGCCAGCTTATCGGACGTTTCTTGACTCGGGTGTTTCCATCCCTGTACGATCGTCGTGGTAATATAGCGTTAAGAACGTTGAGCCTGTCAGCGTCGACGTTTGTCGGGTCTGTGTGCACGTGCCATAGTGGAGGTGAAAGCAATGCGATTGTTTTTTGGAATCGTCGCCGCATTAGTGCTGGCGGTCGGGGCCCCGGCGCAAATGCTCGTTAATGGCGACATGGAGTATCAGGAAACGGGGCCGTACGGCGGCATTTTCGGCTGGGGTCCGCAAGGGGCGTGGGCACCACATTCCGCCCATACACCACCCGGCGGCGGTTATGACCCGGTTCTGGGCGACAATTTCGGCTACTACAGCGCGCAAGGTACGGAGACCGTCGGCCAGATCACAAGCTACGCCTTCGCGCCCGACACGACCTATGAGTTTGATGCGTGGGCCACGGGCGGTAGTAGCGGCTTCGGCGAGATAGTCTTCGAGATCGGTTACGACCTGGGTGGCGAGTTTCAGTTGCTCGTGACGAACCCCGTCGCCGTGACCGACGCGTGGGCACCCTACGTCGGCGCGAGCTATACAGTGGGCTCAACCGGTGACGAGATCGGCTTGCCGATCTGGGTGCGCATTGGCGACGGCATTGACGGCGCTCCTGGCGACAGCGATATCTGGTTCGATAACCTCACACTGACGCCGGAACCCGCCAGCCTGCTGTTGCTACTTGGCGGGCTGGGCCTTCTCCGGCGACGGTAGCGTTGTTGGAGGGTTTTCCGTCCGGCGACAGACGTCGGCACTGCCCCAGGTTGCTCTGAAGACTCTGGTTTATCCGGGTACGTCACCCCCATCTTGTCTGACACCTACGCGCGGCGTTCCTGACGGCAGGTTACCGAACGCTGTCTCACGGCGGTTTGGCAGCGCGGAAACCGACCAGGATCAGGCGTCGATCGTGTTCGGGGATAGGTTGGGAGGCAGGGGCGCGGGCCGCGTGCAGGTTGTAGTCAGGCTAGCGCGCCGGCCGTCGCGTGACGAATCGTGAATGGCGTGCATGATGTCGAGCACGTGCATCGCCAACTCTCCATTGGCGCGATGAGGCCGCCCGGACCGCGCCGCGCTGGCCATGTCCGCAACGCCCAGACCGCGTTCGTTTCCGGTATAGCCGAAAGATGGAGTAATCTCGCGCCAGGCATCGTCCTTCGCCGCGCGCAGACGAATCACGCCGCCATAACCGTTCGGGTCTGGAAGACTCATAGATCCTCGTGATCCATAGATCTCGAGGCAGGGCAGGTTTGCGTGCCAGATATCGAAGCTCGTGAGAATGGTCGCGACCGGACCAGCGGCGAAATCGAGTATTCCCACAACGTGCGTGGGCGTTTCGACCTCGATGATCTGTCCGCGTTTTGGCTCGCTCGTCACGGTTCGTTGAGGGAAGGAGACGCGCGCCGAGCCGGAGACGCGCGCGACCGGCCCGAGCAGGTTGATCAGCGCGGTCAGGTAGTAGGGCCCCATGTCGAACATCGGGCCGGCGCCTTCCTTGTAGAAGAAGGCCGGATCGGGATGCCAACTCTCCGGGCCGTGATAGGTCATGAACGCTGTGGCGGCGACGGGCGCGCCGATCGCGCCGTCGTCGATCAGTTTCCGCGCCGTCTGCCATGCGCCGCCCAGGAACGTATCCGGGGCGCAGCCGACGTGCAGGTCGCTCTTCTTTGCGTCGTCCAGGATCCGCCGCCCAGCGGCGCGCGTGGTGGCCAGCGGTTTCTCGTTGTAGACCGACTTGCCGTGCGCCAGCGCGGCCAGGGCGATATCGCTGTGCGCAGCGGGGGTCGTGAGATTGAGGATGATTTCTATTCCATCATCTTCCATCAGCGCGTCGACAGTGCCGAACCCCGGAACACCGAACTCGGCCGCCTTCGCCGCGGCGCGTTCGAGGATGATATCCGCGCAGGCGACGATCTCGATCGCCGCGAGGGCCGCGGCGTTCTTCAGATAGACGTCGCTGATATTGCCACAGCCGACGAGTCCTACCTTGGTGACGTTGTCCGACATGAGAAAACCGCCTTGGCTATGGGTTGTCCGCCACGTTTGTCTGGGAATCCTGACGGCGCGCCGCCCAGAGCATACTGCGCTCGACGAGCGTCAGCGCCTCGGGCACGTCGAAGTCCTTGAAAGTGTGGCCGATCGATACATAAGCCACGCGGCCGGCGCCCCAGTTTCGTGTCCAGGCGACGGGCATGTCAAACCCGCCGTCCTCGATGTGACTCACGGCCAACACGTGGTTGCCGGGGTCGGTGTGCAGGTAGTAGCGCTCCGTGTCGCGCATCGTGAAGTCTGGAATTCCTCGTGTGATTTCGTGTCCGGGATCGACAACGCGCACCGACCAGGACGGCAACACGCCGCCTGGGTGAGCGGCGAACTGTCCACCGACCATGTGCTGAAAATCGGTGTTCGTCCGGAACGCGTCGCACAGACCCGCATGCCAGCCCGCCAGTCCCACGCCGGCGGCGACCGCGCTGCAAAGCGCGCGCTCACCCTCCGGGCTGAGCTGCCCCATGGTCCAAGCCGGCACGATCAGATCCTGCGCCCGAAGGCGTTCAACGTCATCATATACCGCCAGCGTGTTGACGATTTCCACGTCGAATCCGTGGCTCGTCAGGCGAGGTGCAAGCAAGTCCACGCATTCGCGCGGCGTATGTCCCTCCCAACCTCCCCAGACGAATAGTGCTTTGCGCAAAGTGACTCTCCTAACCAGACGCCGCGCCGCCGCTACCAGAGATTTCCAGTCTATCGATTGCGTCCGGCGATTGCACCAGAGCAGCGTCCGTGGGCTACTCCCAACAATAGACCGCGGACCGCTCCTGCCTCTGAGGCTTGAGCGTCGAGCGCCCGTTGAGTCGGGCGTCCCGTTCCAGCGGGAGCGGGCCGTGAACAACCAGCTTACCTGCCTGCGGCGCGGTTAGCTCGATTTGACCCCGCTCGTCGAGCGGTACGCGAACGATGGCGCGCGTATCACATTCCAGCAACGGCTCTCCATCGCGACGGACCGCGACGCCGCGCCCTAACGCCACGCCATACACGGATCCAGCCAGCCTGAAGTTCCGCACTTCAGCAGCGGGCATCTCGATCGACCCGAAACGCAGGTAGCCGGCCGGTTCACTGTCGATCAACTCCTGTATCGCCACCAGCGCCAGCAGTCCGCCCCAGTGATACAGCCGGGCGGCGTTCCAAACGTCGGCGCCCTTGCCGGTCTCGGCGTTGTAGTTCTCGTAGACTCCCCCGTCATCCCGCCAGTTACGCAGGAACATCTGCAATCCGCGTCGAGCCAACTCCACCGCTACCTCGTCGAACCGGTATCGTCGGAGCCCCTCAGCGACCAGAAAGTTGAACGGCCCCCAGATGCGGCCGCGCCAATAGTCGTTGTCCGGATAGGCCGGATCGTTCCTGGCGATCGAGGGAATCACGAACTCGCCCCAGAACTCCGCTTCGTTCAGCAGATGCCGCTCAACCAGCGCGCCGGCTTGATCATGGTCGGCAATCCCCGCCGCCAGAGGAAAGAAGGAGGAAGGCGACCAGCGCCGCGAAAACCGTCCGTCCCAGTGCCGGTTGGCGTAGATCTCACTGTCAGCGTCCCAGAGGGTCTGATTCATGCGCCGCTTAATGGCCTCGTATTCGCGGCGATAGGCGGCGGCGTGTTTGGGTTTGCCAAGCGCTTCGGCGATCGCGGCCAGCGACTCGCAGTCCATGGCGTAATAGGAATTGAGCGCGACGTCGGCTAATTCGAGCACGTGAGACTCTTCATTGAACGCTACGTCGTCGTACATCGGCGAGTTGTCGAGACCGGCCTCGTACATTGCACACTTCGCCGTGTGTTGCAGAGAGGGATTGTATGGCAGTAATTGGGGAAACTCGTAGTGCGGCTCGGGATTCGAGCCCCAACTCAGCAAGTCATATTTACTCTTGCGGTTCTTCATCCAAAACCGATGCCACCTGCGGAGTTTGGGATACATGCGGCCCAACCAGTCCAGATCCGGATTCGCCTGTTCAAGTTTCCAGATCACATAAGCCCCCAGTGGTGGCATGGACCTGTCCAGCGATATGGCCCCATGCGACATGTAGTAATTCGGAACGAAGCCCAACTCGTCCACCGCGGCAAGCCCTGACTCGAAATTCATCCTGGCCAGCTCGCGTGACTCGGCGGCCGCCATCGCCGTGGTGAAGAATGAATCCCAGCCGAAGACGATCGGGCCGCGCCAGTCGATACACCAGTCACGACATACTGGTGATAACGTAAGGCGAAGCCGACTATCGTGCAGCGTGTTCCAATTCACAGCCTGCGTCATGGCCTCGGGCGCCCCCGCCAACTCCCCTCCTCCCTCCAACGTGGTCTCCCGATAGCGCTCAAAACGGTCAGTTATCCCGAACCGCTGCGATCCGCGTGGAAACACATGCACCGTAGCGGCTTGCCCGGCCTCTGCCACGCAATATGGCACCGGCATGTTCAGGAAGTACTCGCGGGGCCATACCGCGCCTTCCAGTTCCACGTTCCACCCGGCGAACACCCCACGATCCGCTGCCTTCCGGGCCAACGGCTGCTCTTCAGGAGTCACGAACATGAAGACGATTCGCAAGTGGGTGTCGCTTGACGGGCGAACGGCGAGAGCCAGGCGCTTCCCGTCCGATACAGCCTCTGCGACGAATGACGCCGCCCCGACAGTGAACTCGACTTGCGCGGGCAATCCCAGGGGCGCGTGCGGGCCAATTCGGGCGGCATGCTGCCAGCGAAATGAGTCATGCAGCTTGCCTGCCTCCCGCTCGCGCAGACCCGAGGGCTTGGCGGTCTCATCCCACACGGCGAACTTGACGGCAATGACGGTGCGCCCCCGATCCAGGTACACCAGACGGTTGAATCCCCGATAGTCCCAGGTATTCCATCCAGTTGGTTTATGAGGGGGCAAAGCGCTCTCCTGTCTACCGCGTCGCCGCTCCGGACCACAGCGGTCGGTTGCCGCTGGTTCCCCTTGCCGCCGACCTTTGCCGCGGCCTGATAGAACTAGCTCCGCGGATACCTATAATAGCTGGCTGGAATTTACCTTCATCTTTGCCTGGACACAATGATGCCAATGACCTCCAAAGAGCGCACCGCCCGCACGCTGGCCTTTCAGCAGCCCGACCGGGTGCCGATATACGATCAGTTCTGGTTTGAGATTCAGGTCGAGTTCCGCAAAGCGATCGGCCGCGAGTTCCCCGAGGGCATCACCTGGAACACCGCCCATCCCTGGAGCCACGTACACGGCACGCTCTGGGAGTATTTCGACATGGACATGCTTCAGGTCGGCTGGCCTGACTATTGCCTGCGATTCATGGAACCGGAAGTTCTGCAGGAGACCGACGAGTGGATCCTGCAGCGTGACGGAAACTGGGCCGAGCTGCGCTGGTGGAAACACAAGATGGGCACTCCCGAGCACGTACGCTTCGGAATCGATACGCCCGAGCGCTGGGCCGAGGTCAAGCCGCTGCTCCAGCCGACGCCGGACCGCGTGCGTTGGGACGAATTCTGGCCGGTCTACAAGCGCGCGCGCGCTGCCGACCGCTATCTTTGCTACGGGACGGTGGAGCCGTTCGAGATGGTCAAGGATGTGCTGGGCCACGAGATCATGTTGATGGCCATGATCGCACAGCCCGACTGGCTCCACGATGTATTCGATACGTATACCAATGTCGCGATCGAGCTGTTCAAAACCACCGAGGCGCAGGGGATGGAGTGCGACGGCGCCTTTGTGTACGGCGATGTGGCCTACAAGAACGGCCCGTTCATGAGTCCGGCGCACTACCGGGAGTTTCTGCAGCCATATCACAAGCGGCTCTTCGACGAGTTTCACCTGCGGGGCATGCCGGTTCTCTACCACTCCGATGGTGACATCCGGCTACTGCTCGATGATCTCATCGCCGCCGGCGTGACCGCGATCAATCCGCTGGAAAACAACGCGGGCATGGACGTTCGCGAACTCGCACCGGTATATGGCGAGCGCCTGGGTTTCTGCGGCAATATAAACGTCAACGTCATGCTGACCAACGACCGCGACGCGGTTCTCAACGAAGTGCGCGCGAAGATGAAAGCGGCCATGCCGTACCACGGATACATCTATCACTCCGATCATTCTATCCCGCCCGGCGTGACGCTGGAGACCTATCGCGCGATCCTGGATGAAGTGCGCCGCATCGGTACGTACGACGAATAAGGTTGAGAACATCGATGACCAGTAGAGAGATTGTCAAACGCGCCATCACCTTCAACAACCCGCCCCGGATGCCGCTGAAGTTCGACATCGTCGGCGTCAACGACTGCTACGACGTCTGGACGCCCGATCCCACCGGCTGGACGTGGAACTTCGACCGCCGGCGAAGCGACGAGTGGGGCTGCGTCTGGGAACACAGTGCCGTATCCAACACCGGGCAGGTTGTCGGGCACCCGCTGGCCGACTGGTCGGCGCTCGCGGATTACGCCTGGCCCGATCCGGACGACAGCCGTAGATACGACGGTTTCGCGCAGCAACTAGCCGGCGCCGGCGATAAGTTCGTGATGTTCTGCTTCGGACAGGGCATCTGGGAGCGTTATCACATGTTGCGGGGCATGCAGAACGCTCTGCTCGACTTCTACACCGAGCCCGCCCGGGCGCATGAACTCATCGAGCACATCCTGGACCACCATCTGCGCGTGTTTCGTAACTGTGTCCAACTGGCCGGCGGACGCCTGGACGCCGCCGCCCTGGCCGACGACTGGGGCATGCAGAGCGGCGCGTTCATCAGCGTCGAATTCTTCCGGGAGTTTTTCAAGCCGGCTTATAAGAAGTGGTTCGACCGGATCAAGACCGCCGGCTGCCACACGTGGATGCACTCGTGCGGCCGGATCAACGATATCGTCGAGGAGTTGATCGACGTCGGCCTGGAAGTCATCAACAACCAGCAGCCCAACACGGTCGGGATCGACGAGTTCGGCGCGCGCTACCGCGGGCGAATCTGTTTCGAAGCCATCGTTGACACGCAGAATACTCTCCCCTCAGGCACACTCGACGAGATCCGCGCCGAGGCCGAGCGCCTCGTCGACGCATATGGCACCGCTAGCGGCGGTTTCATCGCCAGCGACTACAACGATGCCGAAGCCATCGGCGTAACCACCGAGCGCCGCCTGGTCATGTTCGAAGCCTTCGCCCGCAAGGGCAACTACCCCGACTACCAGTCCATCCTCAAACGCGCGCAACCCGCGCCCCCCGGCCATTCCTGGGGCCGTCAGACGACCGGCAAAACACCGGACCGGTGCTAATAGAGCATTTTCACAAATGATCTGGTGTCCAGGGAGGGCGAGGCTCCTGCCGAGCCGCGGTTCGCCGGGAGGCTTGCCCTCCCCAGGCAACTCACCAATAGTGAAACCGCTCTGGTCCATTGGAAAAGGGACTGGCTCCGAACCCGAATAAGGCAGGACAGGCTTCCAGCCTGTCCTTCTCACATTGCTCTCGCCGTTGTTGGCGGCAAAGTTGGCCTGCGGAGCAAGCGGAGGATCCAGGATTCGGTGTTCAAGCGTAGGATGCTGCTTGCCGCACCAACATCAACGAACGCGTCAAAATGCAATTGGTGCGTTAAGACGCATTCTACGCGACTAGCGCATTTTCAAAAAGGATCCGGCGTCAAGGGAGGGCGAAGACGTGCACAGTTAATCAGTCGGATCCATTTGCGAATGCTGGACGAACTCGTGTTGGCCAACCCGGTATAAACAGAAGTAGTAATCCCATAAGGGTGTATATCGATTACCACAGACACATTCTTGCTCCACCTTTAACGTGAAGCCCTTTGACTGCTGCTGCTTAAGCCAAGTTTCGGTCTCGTGGGAGTTCATGGGTGTTAACTCGTTGAAAACGTTGCCGCCGCTCCGGGCTTTGAGTTTAGTCAAGAGTGGCGTCTTGTCTTTGACCGGGAGTTGCTCAAGTAGCTTGGCTATCTCGGCACTACGCGTGTTTGAATCGGCCTGCCGATTCTCCCCCGCCGAGCGGTGCGAGGGCTTCTGTGCTGTCTCACGCTGTTCCATCGCTTTGCGGATGCTCTCCACTGAGAAAAGCTCGTGCTTAGCTCGCGCATACCGCTTCTGGACCTGATACTCGAATGGCCGAACACATGCCGAGACAGTTTTGTGGTCAGGAATAACAATATACCAGTTGCCGGAAGGCGATCTCACCGCCAGTAGCCCAAGCTTGGCGAGAAGCGGCTCCGGTTTAGCCACGCTGCCTTCATCGACTAATTCGATAGCCACACTGGCTACCGGTGCCCAC
>JBDRDH010000023.1:0-7409 GCA_043820985.1 Planctomycetota bacterium | reverse complement strand
CGGCCGCGAGCGGGCTTCACGTACCAACTCCAGTGGCTTCGCGTTGGCTTTGAGGAGCGCGTCCAGATCGTCAAGATGCGTGGCGACTATGTCCGAACTGCTCAGCAGATCCTCGATATCCAGCGCGATCTGTGTGCCGTCACCAAGGTCGATTGACTGTGGCAACGACCTAACGAACGCTGTGTGCGCCTCCTGGTAACACTTCGCCGCGTTCTCGTCGTCCGGCACGGGTTCTTCGGCGTAGTCCTCCAGCAGCACCGGCTGGCCCGCCGCGTGATACTCCGCAATCAACGCCTCTAGCCGCCGCTCAGCGTACCAGCCCCACCAGATGCGTACCGCAATCAGGATCAGTAACAGCACCAGCGTCGCGAGCGCAAGCCGCTTAAGCCACCAATACCGCGGCGGAATCGGCCGGACCTCGTCAGCCGGCGTGGGCATGGTTTCCCCGTTATCGTTCATCACCGTGACATTATAGGGGGCTGAAGCCGTTGATTGGTAGGGGGGTTGAGGATCCCAGGATTCAAGGACCCAAGAGCTGTAGCGGCCCGGCGGGACCTTGTCCCGATCCATCGGGATGCCGGCCGTCCCTCCCCCAATCCGAGCCCCGAGCGCCAGCGAGTGGGTTCCCAATCAGAGCCCGAAGCGCCAGCGAGGATTAATGCTACTCTACGTCAACACAGCCTTAACCCTCGCTGGCGCTTCGGGCTCTGATTGTTTTGCTCGTATTATTACTTTGATGAAAAACGAGACTGGATTGCAATGGATATCGGGTTCACCACACGCCACACTGGTGGGAAAGCCACCAGTGGTACCCCATTATCCAGTTATGTGGATTGAACGACGGGTAATCTTGTCGCCGACTCCGGCACACCACCATTATCCGCCGCGACACCCTGGCGAACCAGTTCCTGCCAGTGCTTTTCGTTGAACAGGCAGCCCGGATCGCCGGCGTTTAGCACGCCGTAGTACGCGTCGGAGCGCGCCAGGCAGCCGCCGCAATAACTCTTGAACTCGCACACTTCACAATGTGCCAGTCGGCGGTCGCGGTCGCAGGTGATCTCCCAAAAGTCGTTATTCCGCGCAATATCCGCCAGCCTGCGTTGCCGGATGTTACCGAGCACGCGATGCGGCAGATACACACAAGGCGTGATATCGCCGTTGGGTTCGATCGCCACGTAGCAGCGCCCGGCGCCACAGCCGCCGAGATATTTGGCCACCACGCGCGCTTTCCACCCGGCCCCCGAGCCGGCATGACTGGCGGCGGTGCGTCCATCAACCGGGGCGTGTGCCAGGCAGATCTTACCGAGCTGCGGCGCGGTCGAGATGATGCCGATCTTCCCGGATTGCATCCATCTGTTAAGCAGATGCAACAATTTCTCGCGCTGGCGCGGATTCAGATCCTGGGCGGTCATCTCTAATCCGCGCCCGACCGGGATGAAGTTGAAGTGCGCAAAGGTGCTGGCGCCGATATCAATCGCGAAGCGGATCATATCATCCACTTCGTCAAAGTTGTTCTGGTGAACGCACATCGCCACTCCCAGCCGCAAGCCTTCCTGCGCGACGACGTTCCGCATGCCGCGCACGGTGCGCTCCCACATGCCGGGCTGACCGCGGAATTTATCATGCCGCTCGGCGTGTACGGAATCGAGCGAGACCTCGACGTATTTGACGCCCGCCGCCGCGAGTTCTGCCGTCAGCTTGGGGGTCAGGGTACCGCCGTGGGTGGCGATGCTGGTGTGTATGCCGTAGCGCTGGCAGCGTTTGAGGACCGGCAGCAGATCACGATCGATCGTCGGCTCACCACCGGCGAAAGCGATCATCGGGATATACATTTCGCCGGCCTGGTCAATAATGTCGAGCTTTTCGGCCAGCGTCAGCTCATCGGCCAGCCGCTTATGGTCGGTGTCCTGGTAGCAGTGTTGGCAGCGCAGGTTGCACCGATTGGTAAAATTCCACACTACAAACAACGGAGCGGAGAAACGTTGCGGCGTGCTGAGCCCGAACTCGGCGACGCTGCGCGCCGTCAGCACCAACCCACGGACAGTGCTCGTGTGCTCGGCGACACGCTGGCGGAAAGTTTCGATCGGCGTCGAGCCCTTTATGCGATTGATGGCCTGATGCAACGGCCAATACGCCAACCGCTGCCATTTAGGAGCGGCGGGATTTCCGTAAGAGGCAATGACTTCCTCGATGATGGTCAGGCGGCCGCGGCGTGGCCGGGTTAAAAAGCCCAGCAGCTTGCGCATCCAGTACTTATCAAGCACGTCCTCGAGCCAGTGATGGTACTCCAGATCGAAACGACAGTTCTTATCGGCGGCCACGGAACGTGAACGCCTGAGGTAACCGTGTGAATTGATATATCCATCCTGCGAGCGCGACGAACGCTTATCAGGATTCACCGAGTTGGGCCAGTCATCGGCGTATTGCTTGCCGAGTTTGAACGCCGTCGAGTGAGTCGGCGGTTGTGTGCGACTGTCATAACGGCCACCGGCGGCGAACTCGGCCATTTAGGACCTCCGACGAGCATTGATCTACTAAAGTTCAGAAACTATAGCACAATGACGGCATGACGCGAGCGCAAAGTAGCTTGGTTATCGCCCCGGGCTGAATATCCGGGATATCGCGGCTACAGGCCGATGAAGCCCAGCACCCACTCCAGAATATCACGGGCAGCCTGGTAACCGGTGGGGAAAGTACCCGAATCAATAGCCGCGGTCTTGAATTCCTGCGTCGACAGGATGCTGCTGTTACCGCAACTGGAGTCCATCAGGCTTTCGCAATCGGCGGTGTGCACCAAACCGAACAGGTGGCCAACTTCATGGGCAACCGTATTGCCCACCGCGGTTGCCATTTGCTCGAAAGTCGGTGTATGTGAAAACGCTCGCCGGAAACTCTCGGTGAAAATAATGGCATCATCAGATTGATCGGCGTTCAGTGAGTCAATCTGCTCGGCGATAGCGAAAGCCTGCGCGTGACTGCCACCGAAATGCACGGTCGAATGGGACCCTTGCGGTACCACATTGTCGTCGGAATTCAGGATGACCAGGCCAAAATCCTCATAACGTTCAGCGACGATTGCCTGAATCCGGTCCTTCATGGCGGCGGTCTGGCTGCCGTATGGCCCGAGATCGGCGGCATCGAAGGGATCAAGATCAAAGGTGCCGACATTGGGGATGACAATATTCTGGCCACCGGCCCAATTCAGATAGAGGACCTGTGGGATTGGCGCCGGCACTTGCTGATCGCGTGTGATTCGCACGGTGACCCGGTAGAGGCCGGTAGTGGTATTCTCCACGTAGGGCGCGATGGCCAGGTAATAGGTGTCGGTTTCGCCCCTGATGATGAAATCCAGCAGGGGGTTGAGATTGCTGCTGTCCGGTTCGCGATCGTCGTTATAGACGTGCAGGTATTCGTTACTGTCAAACACGGAAGCAACCAGATCCAGGGCCGCTGAGGCTGGTTGTACATCCACATATATCTGATCCCCGGCACTGAGCGTCCCAAGCTTGAAGATGTCGAGATCCGCCGAGGTGTCGGTCCGACTTTCAAATACCAGCTCATCGGAAGCCGGCAGCGTAATAATGGTGGCTCCGTCGAAAGTGGAGTTGCTGGTGCTGTCCAGGAAAGGAAGATCACCAGTAACCCCGGTCTGGGGGGAAAACGGGCAGCCACAGCAAAATAGCAGCAACGCCGCCGAGCCAAGCAGACCCAGGCGGCGCTGATGCATGGAAATCAGCATGTACGACGAAAGGCAGGTCGTCAATCGTCGGGATTCAGGCATGTCCCACATCGGCAATGTATCTCTTCTCTTGCGAAGTTACGTATTTGTGCGTAGCGTTGCATCTTCGCCAGGCTGCGCAACTTAGCGCTGTTTGGCGGTTTATCGCTCAAGCCAACGGTCTGCTCCAGCAGGCGTGGCGTGTTCTCCATCCCGGTGGCGAATACGGTGTCCTCCAAGGGGCCACGTTTGAACGACTGATCGGTCGCCAGATCCCACGCCGACCCGGTCGAGTCCATTACCTCGGTCGGATCCTTCGTATGATACAAGCCTAACAGGTGTCCCAACTCGTGGCTGGCCACATTACCGATCATAACACCCATTTCATCGGGTTCCAATTGCATGACGGCATAGTTGGAAAAGCTTTCGATGTAGACCATGGCACCCTGGACGGAATCTTCGTTGTACATGTCCACGTTGTCGGCCAAACCCAGTAAATAGTCGTCGGAGCCACCCAGGTAGACGGTCGAATATTGGCTGCTGGGTGGGGGGCCATCGTCCGAGCTCAGGATCACCACGTCGTAATCAGCGTAATCCTCGAGCATGGCATCGATGATGGCGTCCTTGACTTCCTGCGTATAGCCGGCATATGCATCACCCAGCACGGCGGCGTCGAAAGCCGCGAACGATATCGGGCTACGGCCGTGGACTCGTATGTCTACGCCGGGGCCGAAATCGACATATACGACCTGCCGCGCTGCTAGTGGTACGTCAACATCACTCTGCATGTTGACGTTGAAGCGGAAATCGCCGCCGGTGGTGCCGTAGGCCGGCATGACGCCCAGATAGACATGTACTGTATCATCACGCAATATGTGCTCCAGGGACGATCCAGTCGAAAGCCGGGCGCGCATTAGAAGATCGTAATCGTCGTCAAACAACACGACGGTGAAAGGTGCCGAGGAGGAAAGCAGGCGCTCCATGTTCACCGTCCAGTAATCACCGAATGATCCAGCCCCCAGATCGTAGAGCTTGTAGTTCCCGGTACCGACCACCGAGCCACTAATTGTGGATGAGGCATTTTGTACCAGGTTGGAGGCGGCTGGCATGGCGGGTGTATTTGTATCCGCGCTGCTATCAATCAGATTAGTGACGGCGTCGACAATCCCATTGTCAGGGGGAACAACTTCTGGAACACAGCCGGCCACAACCAGTGATACGCTGAAGCCAAACCAGAATAGAAAGCGCCGCATGCTTTTCTCCCTCGGAGTTTTCGCATGCGACGTCGTGATCCGTACCGCAAATCAAATCAATTCAGACTGTACGCCAGTCGATCGATCCCGTGGATCGCTCGCATCTGGCACGAACGTACAGTCCGGGATCAAGGATCCACGGACGGTGCAACTAAGAGCCAAGCCATATATCGCACAACAGCAGTGTCTACATGAACTTTTGCAATTAACTTCGCCAAAGTGCTAAGCTGTCTGAGAAAAACAGAGAACCGGCGTAACCGGTTGCGATCAAGTTACCGGATCTTCAAAGTCGTATGCTGAGCACTGTCCGGAAACAAGCCTGCATACGCCACGAAGTCGCTCACCACAAAGGTACGAAGGCACTAAGGAATGACGGATAGTGAGGATACTCGGTCCTGTGCTGGAGGAACTCCAATAAGCACGGAAAACGCATCTCCTAATGATCATGCCAAGAATGCATGTTCTAGCTTGATTCTCTTAGTGCCTTTGTGTCTTCGTGGTAAACGCTACGCCCGCCGATATTCGGACCCGGTGTCGCCGCTAGGTGAGATTCATTAGCTGCTTCGCACAAGCCGATGTATCAGCAGTAGTTTGTTTCCGCGCGAAACAGTCGTACCCGCCCATGTTTACCGGAGCGCCCCGATGGACGCTGACAGAATCGTCAAGCTGTCGCCCAAAGCAATTCAGCAGTTGATCGACAGCCAGCAGATTAAATCAGAATCCAAACAGGGGCCTGGCAAACGCCGCGTGGAACGCTGGCCGTTCCCGGGAACGGTCGAGGTGTGGCTGCCGGACGATTGCTATGGCGAACAACATCACCTGGCCACCTTGCATAACCTGAGCATTAACGGACTGGCCATGCGCACACGCCGGCCAATCGCCACCGATACCAAGGTATCAATCGCCCTGCACCAACCGGAACTCAGCGCCTACGGTCACGCGGTTGTCCGGCATTGCACCCGGGCTCACGCGGGTTACCTGGTGGGTGTCGAGTTCTGTTTCTACCCGGAGGAGCAGGACGAGTAGGGCCGGTGCCAGGAGTGGGGAGTTAAGAGTAAAAAAGAGGGTCGCCGCTCCTGTCTATTTTCTCTCTCCGGCTGATGGCGCTATAATCCCCGCATGCCATCAAACTTTGTCTACCACGAATTGCCCAACGGACTGACGGTGATCTGCGAGGTAATGCCGCGCGTGCGCTCCGCCGCCGCCGGCTTCCTGGCCCGTACCGGTGCCCGCCACGAATTGCCCCACCTGCACGGCGTCAGCCATTTCCTGGAGCATATGTGCTTCAAGGGCACGGCTAGCCGGAGCTGTCACGAGATCAACGTGCGGTTTGATGATCTCGGCAGTATCTACAACGCTTATACCGGCAAGGAGCACACGCTGTACTACGGCTGGGTGCCGGCTCGCCGGATCAGCCCGCAACTGGAACTGCTGGCTGACATAATGCGGCCCAGCCTGCCGCCGGCCGACTTCGAGACCGAACGCAAGGTCGTGCTCGAAGAGATCGCGATGGGCGACGACAGCTTTGACCGACAGGTTTCCAATTACCTGCATAAGGTCGTCTTCCAGCAGCATCCGCTGGGGCACGAGATTCTGGGTGAGAAGGAAACTATCCAGGCTCTGCCGCATGCCGCCATGGTGTCCTACCACCAGCAAAGATACGCTCCCGACAACATGGTCGTGTTTGTCGCCGGCGCGATCGAGCCGGCGGAGGTTTTTAGCGCGGTCGGGCGTTATTGCGGCGATTGGCGCCGGGGGACTGATGGTGAGTTGCCCCGGGAACCGTTGCCGCCGTTGTCCGACGGGGTGCACAAGCTGCATCTCGAGCGTTTCAAGACGCAATCAGTCATCCGGCTTTATCCGGCGATCCCCCATGGTCACGCGGACGAAGAGTCCCTGGCGGCTTTCATCTCACTCTTCGGCGGCGGCAACTCACGGTGCTTCTGGAACATTGTGCAGCAGGGTATTTGTACCTCCGCCGGGGCCGTCTGGCTGGCTTATCAGGATTGTGGCGTATTGGCGTTATTTGCCGATGGCGAGCCGGAGCGTTGCGAGGAAATGATCGCCGCCCTGCGCGAACAGGTCAGCCTGGTATATCGCGAAGGCTTCACCGCGGAGGAAGTGCAGCGCGTCAAGAACCGCCGGCGTACGCACCTGGCTCTTGAAAGTGAAAGTCCGCGCACGCGGATGATGCAACTGATCGACGACTATGAGACGCGCGGTCACGTCCGCACCGTCGACGCCCGCCTCGCCGCCGCCGAGGCGGTCAGTCAAAAGAGCATCATGGACTACCTCCATCGCCACCCCATCAACACCGACGGCACCCTCCTCTCCTGCGGCCCCCGCGACTGGCCGGGTGAATGAGGGGTGAGGATCGAGTAGCGGCCGGGCCCAGCACCGGCCGTCAAATGTAGCGGCCGGGCCCTGTACCGGCCGTC
>JBDRDH010000022.1:0-2259 GCA_043820985.1 Planctomycetota bacterium | reverse complement strand
GAGTGCGAGCAGCTCGACACCGCCGTCTGCTGTCACGGCTACGTCTGCTTCGACGTCGATCCGTACAATCCGGCCGACCCGCACAACGAGGCCACCTGCATGGTTGAGGGCGGCACATATATCGCGGCCATGACCTGTGTGACCGGGCCGTGCGACTGCGGTGGTAACGATTACCGCGGCGATTCGAACTGCCTGGGCGACGGTGTCGATGCCTACGATATTGACGCGTTCATCATTGCGGTCGGCTCCGCCGGCGACTGGCTGGGAGCTTATAGTTGCGATTACTTCTGTGCCAACGACATCAACTGCGATGGCGATGTCAATTCGTATGACATTGACTGGTTCATCCAGTGTGTTGGTGCTGGTGGTTGTCAGCCGTGCCCGTAGGCCGGTGCCCATAACAACCGGCCACGTGTGATATCCCACGGGGCGTCGTCACCGTCGGTGGCGGCGCCCCGTTTCATTCGTTCGCAAAAGAAGACGAGAACTTATTGATCGCTGTTCATTCAGCGCACACTATTGATCAGAGCCCCGAGCGCGAGCGAGCGGGTTCCTCACCTGATCCGAACGCGCGGCGCCAGCCAGCGCCCCTAATCCGCCGGGTACCACAGCCGTCTCGGCTGTGCTCTACCACGCTGCCTCCAGAAAAAGCCGCTCTTAAAAGACACACACCCGACAACGTGCCTACAATTCAATGGCGCCGGCGCGTGGGGAGGCGTTGTGGCCCTCGGCGACCGGCGGGCGGCTGACTTCCGGAGGATCCCTCATGAAAAAGCTGATTGGCTGCACCTGCGTGTTGTTGTTCGCGTACACGACGCTGGGACAGGAAGTGAAACCGGTTGATCCACCCGTCAGCAGCGGTCGACCGGAAGCGCCCGCCGTGCGTGATGTACTGGCCACGCGTCTGGCGGAAGTCTCCTTCCAGGAAGTGCCTCTCGAACGGATTATCGACTGGCTCGCCGAGCAGACTGGCATGAACATACACGTACGCTGGCAGATCCTGGCGGATAGTGGCATCGAGCGCGACCGGCCCATCAGTATTAAGGTGCGCAACCTGCGTTTGTCGCAGATGTTATGGATGATCCTGCGCGAAGCTGCCGGCGTGGGCTCCCGCCTGGGCTATCAAGCCGCCGGCAAGTTGCTGATCATCTCAACGCATGACGACCTGAACTCAGAGATGATCGTACGGACTTACGATGTACGTGACCTGCTGGCACAAGTGCCCCGTTTCCGCAACGCCCCCCGGGTCGATCCCGCCCAGGTATTACAAGCGGCGGGCAACAACAGCGGCGGACTGATGGCCTCCTCCACGGACGAACCCGACGACGCCGATCTCCCCACGCCGGCGACACTCGTCGAGTTGATCACAACCACCATCGAGCCCGACTCCTGGGCATCCAACGGCGGCAAGGGCACGATCATGGCCTGGCAAGGAACGATCGTCGTTCGCAATAGTCGGTACGTGCATGAGCTACTGGCGGGCCCGACGGGTAACGACATGGAACGATAGGGCACGCTGCGCGGACGAATTAAACCACGAAGACACCAAGACACGAAAGGGGTGGGATATGCTACGACTTTGGTGCAGAATCTTCGGGCAGTCCATCAAGCCATTCCTGGACCTGATTCACCATATGCGGAATGCCGATCCGCTCGAACAGTTCGCGCGCCTTGAGCCATAGCTCGCGTGCATGCCGATTTTCTTTACGTTGACATGCCACAAATCCCAGGTTTGTGTAAGCTGTCGCAATCCTCTCTGTACGGTTAAGTTTCTGCTCTATTTCCAGAACCTTAGAGTGCATCTCCTCTGCACCATTCATGTCGTCATGCATAAAACGAAGATTACCTAGGACACAATAAATTCTAGCCATGAGTTCCAGCCGACCGAGTTTCTCGGCTATCTCTAATGATTTGCGATACATCGCCTCAGTACCGTCCAGGTCGCCGCGCGTGAAAAGCACATTTCCAAGGTTGCCGTAAGCTTTGGCGATGCCCTCCAACCGGCCGAGCTTTTTGTCGATCGCGAGCGATTTATGGTACATTTTATCTGCACTGGCTATATCACCTCGCTCGCTGAGTACATTTCCGAGGTTGCCATAGGCATTAGCCATACCCTCCTGGTATCCAAGCTCCTCAAATATCTGTAACAGTTCACTCGCTTGCAGAGTCGGCGGCGGGTAATGGAGGGAGGTGGGTGGTTTGCAGGTAGATGCGCAGGGCGGTGGCGAGCGTGTGCAGCGGGTCGTGGCCGCGCAGGCG
>JBDRDH010000021.1:0-6177 GCA_043820985.1 Planctomycetota bacterium | reverse complement strand
AGAGTTCCGCAACTTGATGGGCTGTCATATAGGGTCGATCCATATGCACCTCCCTGGGCCGTGCGAGTTCGGTTCTACTGGGTTTGAATCGGCTGAAATCGGGTGATCATGAAGGTCGGGCTGATATTGTGTGGCGGTACGGGCAATTTCCTGGGTGTGAGTGGTTATCGGTCGCCGGCGGACCCCGCGAACGTGGGATTCGTCACCCGCCACTTTCTGGTCCACCGGGCAGACCGCACCGGCCTGGCAGCCCCAGCAGGCATGGCCAGGCACACCGCCGCGGGTGATCGGTTTGACAGAAGTGGCTTTCGGAACCAGGCGTAAGAGTCAGTTCTTCCAGTCCAGCTCAAAACTGTAGCTACCCGCCGCGAGTTCGCACACGATGTGGTCTTTGGCGGGCCGCACATCCTGGACGCCCTCGGCGTCCGCCAGCGCCTGGCCGCTTTCCTCAGCCGTCCGCACGTTTGTGGTTGGCAGATAAGCAGTAGCGCGGGTATTCGGGGGGACGGTCACGTCAAGCCTGAGCCGCTCGCCTTCGACACGCCACTCACACGCAATGCGACCATGGATCGAGTGATATGATCCCCGGGCCCAGGTCAAATCGCCGCCCGGTCGTGGCCGGATGATGAAGTGCTTGTAGGCGGGAATCTCGGGATCGGGATTGATACCGACGATCGTGCGATACATCCACTCGCCAACCGAGCCCAGGGCGTAGTGCGCGAACGAGTTCATGCCGGGATTCTGGAAACCGCGGCCTTCGACGTAACCATCCCAGCGCTCCCAGATCGTCGTGGCGCCGTGCTCGATGGCGTAGCCCCAGGACGGCATCTTTCGATTGCCGATCAGACGGTACGCTTCGTCAACGCAGCCGTGCCGTGTGAGTTCATTCATCAGGCAGATCGTGCTGTGAAATCCGGTCGAAATCTGCCCATCGTACTTCGCGAAACAGTCAACCATCCGTTGGGCGGCGACTGCGCGCGACTCCTCGGGCAACAGGTCAAAGTGCAGGGCGAGCGCGTAACCGGCTTGTGTGTCGCCGACGATACGGCCATCCGCGTCAACATACGCGTGGTTAAAGGCCTGGCGGATCTCCGCGGCGAGCGTTGCATATCGCAAGGCATCACTCTCCCGACCAAGGGCCTGGGCCATCCGCGCGACAAGCTGTGTGGAGCGTGCGAAAAAGGCCGTCGCGAACGCGTCTTTCGGCATGGCCGCCCCCTGGGTGGGCCAGCCTTCGAGCTTCAGCGTATCCGCGTTAAGCCAGTCGCCGTAATCGTTGTGGCGTTTGTTCTGCCAGAGCAGATCCGGGTTGTTCTCGTGAATCCAGTCAACCCAACGCCGTGCCGATTCAAAATGCCGTTCGAGCATGCGGCGGTCGCCGTAGTTCTGGTACTGGCACCACGGCACAAACACACCCGCGTCACCCCAGGCGGGCACGCCGGAGAAACGCGCGCCGGGATCGAAGGGATGGGGCGCGAAATCCGGGTAGCGGCCGTCGGCGGTCTGGGCGTCACGCAAATCCGGAATCCACTTCGTGAAAAACGCCGCCATGTCCATGTTGAAGCAGCCGGTCTGGGCGAAGGCCAGAATATCGCCGGTCCAGCCCAGCCGCTCATCACGCTGCGGACAATCCGTCGGCACGCTATGCAGGTTGGCGCGCTGCGTCCAGATGATGTTCCGCCAGAGCTTGTTTAGCAGCGGATCGGAGCATTTAAACTCGCCGACCTCGCGAGCATCCGTGTGCACGACACATCCCGTAAGCGTTTCGAGCGGCGGAGCTTCGGTCAGTCCGGCGACCTCGACGTAGCGGAAGCCGTGGTATGTAAACCGCGGCTCATACACTTCGACGCCGTCGCCGCGCAAGGTATACCGATCCGTCGCCGTCGCACTGCGCAGATTGTCTGTATAAATCGTGCCGTCCGGATTGAGCACCTCGGCGTGCCGCAGTGTAACCGTCTGGCCGGGCGAACCATGTAGGCGCAGGCGGCACCAGCCGGCGAAGTTCTGCCCCATGTCAAAGATGTACACATTCGGCCGTGGCTCGGTAACGCCTACCGGGATGATCTCGCGCGTCACTCGAATCGGCTCATTCGGCTGGGCCACGAGTTGGGCATCGGTGGCGGCGAAGACACCGACCGCTTGCCAGGTCGCATCGTCGAATCCGGCCTTATCCCAGCCGGGCCTATCCTGCCGGGCATCGTAGACCTCGCCGTCCAGCAAGTCCGCGACGCGTAGCGGCCCGTCGGTCGTCAATCGCCAGGACTCGTCAGAGACAATTCGTTCCAGCTCTCCATCCGCGCGCTCGATTTCAAGCTGGAGCAGCAACCGCGGCTGGCGGCCATAGATCGCCCGCGGAGGACCGCCGGGCACAATCTGCGCCAACCCAATACGGCCGGCGTACCAGCCATCCGCGAGTTGTACGCCGATCACGTTTTCCCCCGCGCGCAGCAACTCGCTCACATCGTAGGTCTGGTACTGCACGCGCTGGTGGTAATCGGTCCATTCCGGCGCCAGCCGGCGGTCACCAACCCGCTGGCCGTTGATGTGTAATTCGTAGAGCCCCAGCGCGGTGACATACACGACGGCGCGCGCCATCTTGGCGCGCTCATCAAAGACGAATGACTTCCGCAGCATCGGCGGGACAAGTGGCTCCATCCCCATTAAGCCGTGCGATACAAGGTCGTCATCCACCAGAAACCGTATCGACCACTCGGGTCGTTCAATGCTGTCCGACGCGGAGACCTCTTTGCCTCCCGCGACATTCACATCCTTGGAAAGCACCTGCATCTCCGCCAGCGCCAAGCCGAATTGGCCGGAATCGCGTTCGCGCAGGCGCGTGGCCAGCAAGCGTATATAACGCCCCTCAACCGGCGAAAACTCGTAGGTCTGGGGCTCGGCACCCGGACCGGGAACATCTTCCGGTGTCCGATCAACAACCGTGACCGCATCGTTGAAGTCAGCCCTCGAAGCGACCAGGATCTTGAATCGAACCGGGAACAAAAAACCAGGCTCATCCCGAATCCAGTTGTACGGCCGCGCCGGAAACAGGCGCACCGCGTCGATGGCGGACGATTGACCGAGATCGATATCAATCCACTTTTGCGTCTCGGGATTGTCAGCGAGCTCGCTATGATACCCATTGTTGGGGGAACTCACGGGCGGAGGCGCAGTCGGGTCGCCGATCCAGTTAGCCTGCCAGTCGCCGGGCTCAAGCAGTCCCATCGACCACCGCCCGGGCGCGCTCCATGGTGACGGATTGCCATTTTTGTCCCACACGCGCACTTTCCACCACAGTTGCATTCGCGCGCGCAAAGGTTTCCCCGCATAGACAATCTGAATGGACTCGTCGCCGGCAACCTGGCCCGTATCCCAGAGATTCCCAACCCCCGCATCCAGCTTCTGACGGTCATCGGCCACGAGGATGTAATACGCCGTCTGCACAGCGCCGCGACGACTGTCCACCATTTCCCATGAGAGCCGCGGCGCCGTCTCGTCAATTCCCAGCGGATCGACCAGGTATTCACACCGCAAATTCGCCGGCGCGCCAAGACCGGCGCGTGCTGGGATTGTTTCCTGCGCGGAGCATTGTGAACCCACGACAACGCAAGCCACCATGAGCATTGCAAATCGAGACATCAGATCCCGCTCCTCGTTGAGTCAGTTACCAACGATCACAGTCAGTGCTTCAACCACGCCGGTTGGCCAGCGTAGTCCATGACGTCTGCATCCAATCCGCCGGTTCGCCCGAAGTGTGTCAATCCATCACGTAGCCTTACGCCCATAGGCCATGTAATAGACCACCGGAATCACGACGAGGGTGAAAAGCGTCGAGACCAGCAGGCCAAAAATCAGCGCCCAGGCCAGGCCGCTGAATATCGGATCGAGCGTGATCGGCCAGGCCGCGAGCATGGCCGTGCCCGCGGTGAGGAAAATCGGGCGCAGCCGCACGGCACCACTGGCCAGCAGCGCCTCCTTGAGCGACTGGCCGGCGTCCGTGGCCTTGTGAACGAAGTCGATCAGCAGGATCGCGTTTCGTACCGCGATTCCCGACAAGGCAATCATCCCGATCATCGCCGTGGCCGTGAAGAAGACAGGGTTTTGCCAGGAACCGATGGTCTCAGAGGTTAAAGCGTTGAGCAGCCAGAAGCCCGGCATGATCCCTATGATCGTCAACGGAATCGAGATCATCAGGATCAGCGGCATGAGATAGCTCTTCGTTTCGTAGACCAGCAGCACGTAAATACCCAGGCAGGCCGCCGCAAATGCAAGGCCCAGATCGCGCATGACGTCGATCGTGATGTTCCATTCACCCTCACCAGCCCAGTCCACCTCGAATCCCGCCGGTATCGACCACGCCACCCCCCCACCATTGTCCCAATAGGTCCGCTCAGCCAACGGTCGGCCGGACGCCGAGGCCGCCGCGGTCTCCCCGGTCGCATCGGTTCGATCGGCCTGGATATCAAGAATGGCCTCGGCGGGCGCGCGCCCCGCCGTCTCGGCGAACACGTAGACCACCCGCCGCAGGTTCTTGTGGTAGATCGTCTTGTCCCACACGCCGCGTTCGACGTGTCCGATTTCCGCCAGCGGGACAGGATGACCGCCAGCACCCAGCACGTAGAGATTCTCAATGCTCTCCACGTGGCTCCGTCTGCTCCTGGGCAGTTGCAGCACGATCGGCAGCGGATTCACTTCGCCGGCGGTCTGGAGTACCGCCGCCTGGCTACCCGCGATCGCGGTTCGAATGAGCGTGGCCACCTGTTCGCTCGTGATGCCCGAGAGAGATGCTTTCTCTTTGTCGAGCACGAAGCGCAGCCGGGTCTGATCGGCCTCGATCGTGTCATCCACGTCCACTACCGCCGGCTCGACCTCCAACCGCTCCCGGACGCGTCGCGCGGCTTCGCTGATTTCCTCGTACTCGTGATAAGGCTGGCCGTAGACCTCGGCGGTAATCGTGGCGATCACCGGCGGGCCGGGGGGCATCTCGACCAGCTTGATGTTGGCGCCGCGCTGGCCAGCTATCTCAGTCAGGTCGTTTCGCAGCCGCAAGGTCAACCCGTGGCTGCGCTGTACGCGTTCGAGTTTATGTACGAGGTTCACACGGATATCGGCCACGTTCGGCCCGCGGCGCAGGTAGTAATGGCGGACCATGCCGTTGAAGTCCATCGGGCTCGCGGTCCCGACAAACGTGGTAACGTCACGCACCTCGGGCACGCCGCGCAAGTACGACGCCAGCTCGGCGGTGACGGACTCGGTGGTCTCCAGCGTGGTGCTTTCGGGCATGTCCACGACGACCTGGAACTCGTTCTTGTTATCGAACGGGAGCATTTTGAGCGGCACCCGGCGAGTCGCGGCCAGCCACCCGCTGAAGCCAAAGAGCAGGATCGTGATTGCCAGCAGCGTCCACCGGGCCGCGCGGCTCCGAATAAACGGCTCCAGCACAGCGCTGTAGACGCGGTAGACCAGCGAGGAGCGTATGACCGTGTCGATGTCCGGTTCCGCCTGTGAGAGTTCCTCCGCGGACTTCGGTTTGTGCTCACCCTTCAGTACGTGATAGGTCATCCAGGGCGTGATGGTGAACGCGACCACCAGGCTCATCAGCATGGCCAGTGGAACGTTAAGCGCCATCGGCCGCATGTACGGACCCATCATGCCTGTGATGAAGAACATCGGGACAAAGCTGATGATGACGGCCAGCGTGGCCAGGATGATCGGCGGGCGCACCTCGTTCACCGCGGTGAGCACTGCTTGCAGCGGTTTCTGCCGGCCCAGCTTCAGGTGCCGGTAGATATTCTCCACGTCAACAATCGGATCGTCCACGACCAGACCCAGGGCCAGGATCAACGCAAACAGCGTCACCCGGTTGATCGTATAACCGGCGAGGTAGTTGACCAGCAGCGTCAGTGCGAACGTGATCGGCACGGCGGTGGCGATGATCAGCCCCTCGCGCCAACCAAGCGTCAGCGCGATGAGGATAATGACGATCACGATGGCCACCGCCAGTCCCTCTACCAGCTCGTTGACCTTCTGATTCGCGGTCTCGCCATAGTTGCGCGTAATCCTGGAGTAAACGCCCGCCGGCAGGACGTCCGCGCGCAACTCCTTCAGTCGCTGCTCCACGGCCCGCGCGACGGTGACCGCATTGGTGCCCTTCTTCTTGGCCACCGCGATGTGAACGGC